>JAYTWS010000055.1:0-25662 GCA_043743315.1 Chloroflexota bacterium
ATCGCGGATCGTGACCGCGATGCCATTGGACAGGTTGTAGCCCGTAAGCCGCGGAACGCTCGAGTTGGAGGAGTAGTCGTAGACCGGCTGCAGGGACAGGATCGTGGTCTGGATGTCCCTGTCCGCAATACCGAGCTTCTTGAGGCTCGCGATCACCGCGGTCATGGCCGTTGCGTTGGCCGTGCGTGCGGCCTTGACGGTCTTGGCGGTGATCGACACGCCGAGGCGGAGGTCGGCGATATCCGGGCTGATGACCACGCGGCCGGTACCGCTGACGGCGATCGTGTGCTCGGGCGCGGAGGCCGGGTCGGCCGCAAGGATCGGTCGCGGGCCGAGGGCCGGACCGGCGATCAGGGCCACCACCAGGCCGGTGGCCAGGCCGAGGCCTGCCCATCGAACCCGGGCGTTCGGGAGCGGGATGGAAACGGTGATCGTGGTCGGCGCCATTCGGAGACTCCAGTCGGGTGCGGTGCGGCGAAATCGGCCGCGTTATCCGGAGACGCCACCCGGACCCGCGCGGTTTCGCACCCGTTGCGCATCGATGTCGATTTCGGTCCAGCTCCTTCGTCGTCCGGGTGAACGGTCAACAGAGCCGCACCAGGAGGAGCGCATCATGGGCAACCCGATCGTCCACTTCGAGATCCGGTCCGTGGATCCGGATGCCAGCCGCGCCTTTTACGGCGAGTTGTTCGGCTGGACGTACCCACCCGGGGGATTCCCGGGCTACACCTACGTCGACAGCGGCGTCCCGAGCGGCACGATTCCCGGCGGCATCAGCCCGCTTCAGGGCGGTGATGCGATGGTCACGATCTTCGCCGGAGTCGCGAATGTTGCCGAGTCGCTCGAGCGTGCCGTTGCCCTGGGTGGCCGGATCGTCCAGCCCGCGACGAGCGTGCCGGGCGTGACGTTCGGGCTGTTCGCCGACCCGCAGGGCCACGTGGTCGGACTGGCCTCGAACGACACCATGTAGCCACGCCAGGCATCACTGATCTGGGCGCCCGCCGCGCTCCGGGGCACAAACGTGTCGGTCGGGGTGTGGCGGGCGCTTCGGCATTCGGCGCGTGGCGTAGGACCTTAGGGCGGGGTCCGGGTTGGTCCTGTTGGGTCGTGGTTCGGGGAGGCATCGCCGACCACGATTGGCTCCCCAATGGACATCACCACCCAGATCTCGCGACCCGCCGGATTGGATCTCGACTCCCGGATCCGGCGGCGTGCCCCGCGCGGCCGATGGCTGACCGCGCTCCTCGCTGCGGCGATGCTCGTGCTGATGGCAGTGGCACCGATTTCCGCGTCGTCGCAGACGATGGCCCCGGCCTGTTCGGGCGTGAACCTACGGACGAGCCCGTCCACGAGCGCCCCGATCAAGACCTCGCTCGCCCTCGCCAACAGCTTGTCGGTCTCCGGATCGGTCAGCGGCTCAGCTTGGGGGACCTCGTGCCCGACCTGGAAGTCGGGGTCGAGTTGGTACACCGTGACGTCCGTGAACGGCCGGTCCGTCGCCTCCCTGTACGGGGTCACGGTGCTCTATGCCGCCGTCGGCGTTCTGGTGCCGGCCTCTGAGCCGGCGCCCACAGCTTCGCCGACCCCGACCCCGAGTCCGACTGCCGCTCCGACCGTCACACCCACGCCATCGCCCACGGCGACTCCCATGCCGACGCCGCCGTCGACACCGACCCCGACCCCGACCGCCGCGGCGACACCCACGGGCGCCGCGTTCGTCCCGGCCTGCGCAGGCGTGAATTTGCGAACGAGCGCCTCGACCAGCGCGACGATCAAGACCTCGCTGGCACTCGCCAACACCGTCACGGTTGCGGCCACGGTCAGCGGCTCCGCCTGGGGGACCAGCTGTCCCGGCTGGAAGTCGGGATCCAATTGGTACCGCATCACGCACATCAATGGCCGGGCCGTGTCCGCCCTCTATGGTGTCTCGGCGCTGTACGCGGCCACCGGCGTCCTCAGGGCGAGCACAGTGGTGGTGGCACCGACCGCGCCGCCTCCCGCACCGACCGCACCAGCGCCGACGGCCACACCGACGCGCACGCCGACACAGACCCCTGCGCCCACGCCCACGGCCGCGCCGCCGGCCGTCCCGACCCCCACTGCGGCGCCATCGGCCGCCGCTCCCACAGCATCGCCCACGCCGACCACACCACCCGCCGGCACGACCCTCGTTCCGGGCTGTGACGGGATCAACCTGCGAACGGGTGCCACCACGGGCGCCACGGCCAAGGTCAAGCTCGGCATCAACAACAGCGTGACGGTGACCGGAACCACGACCGGCGGTTCCTGGTCGGCCGTGTGCCCGACCAGCCGTTCCGGATCCGGCTGGTACGTGATCAGCCAGGTCAACGGCCAATCGGTGTCGTCCCTGTACGGCGTTGCCGCGCTCTATGCCGCGAGCGGGATCCTCACCGCACCGACGTCGTCGTCATCGGGCGGCGTGACGACGCTCGGCATTGCGACGATCTTCTACGGGCGCGGCTACGGGCACGGCGTCGGCCTGTCCCAGTACGGGGCGCGCGGTCGCGCGCTGGCGGGCCAGTCGGCGGGCGAGATCATCGCCCATTACTACGCGGGAACGACGATCGGCACGATCCCCACGGACACGCCGATCCGCGTGCTGCTCCTCGACAACTTCGCGCCCACCGCCAGCGCGCCCCTCACGATCTACGGTCGGGGCGGCACCTGGACTGTCGGCGGCATCGACCTCATCATCCCGGCCGACGCCCGACTGCGGGTTTTTCCGCCCACGAGCTCCGTCGGTTGGCGCGCCGTCGTCAATTCGGCCACCGGCCAGCTCCTGTTCGATGGCCCGGCGGCTGCCGACTTCCAGGTCAAGCCGTCGACCGACGCGACGACCATCCAGCTCTTCTCGAAGCCTTCGACCAACGACCTCTATCGAGGGTCCCTGCGTATCAAGGTCTCCGGCTCGACCCTGGATGCGATCAACCTGCTTTCGCTCGAGGCCTACCTGCGCGGCGTGGTTCCATCGGAGATGCCAACCTCCTGGCCGCTCGAGGCACGAACCGCCCAGACCATCGTCGCCCGATCGTACGCGGCCTACCACCTCGTTTCGGGCGGCACCTACGATGTCTTTGACGACACCCGATCGCAGGTTTATCTCGGAGTGCGGCGCGAGCACCCCGATGCGGACGCGGTCATTCTCGCGACGGCCGGTCAGGTCGTGCGGAGCGGTTCGTCGATCGCCAACACGCTGTTCCACTCGACCGCCGGCGGTTGGACCGAGAACAACGAGAACGTGTACGTGTCGGCCACGGGCGCCAAGGTCGCCGGGGTCTACAGCTACCTGCGGGGTTCGTCGGACCGCGACCTGTCGGGCGTCGCCTACGATGCCGGAGCCCCGTTCGCGAACTGGCAGACCCATGTCTACGGCATCGCTCAGCTCTCGAGCTACTTCGCTCAGGACGCCCGGACGAATGTCGGCATGATCACGGCGCTCGACTTCCGCAATCGGGGTGTGTCGGGCCGCCTGATCAGCGTCACGCTGATCGGCTCAGGCGGCTCAAGGACCGTCTCCGGGAGCATCTTCGTGGCGGTCTTCAACGCCTATCGGCCCAGCGCCGACCCGATCCTCCGCGGCACCCTGCTCGCCGTCGCGCCCATTCCCTGATCGGGCACCGACCCCCTCCGCGATGGGCCGACTTGGGTCACGATCGCCAACCTGTGGACGCGCGGACCACGGGAACGACGAAGGCCGGGTAACCATGATGGTCCCCGGCCGGCTCGATCGTGCGGATGCTTGCCCAAATGATCAGGCAAGCATCCGTCGGCGCCTCGATGCCGCCTAGTTCACGACGGTTTCGAGCTGGAACATGCCGGCCTTGAAGTGGCCCGGGATGTTGCAGACGAAGAGGTACGTTCCGGGTTGGGACAGATCGAGCGCTCGAGACTGGGACCCGTTCGGATCGATGTTCTCGCCGTCACTGATGAGGGTGACACCAGACCCATCTTCGACGATGTCGCCATTAGCATCGACCGGGTAGTCAGCCAGGGCAAGGTCGCTCTTGAAGACCAGCAGTTCATGCTGGATGGTCCCGCTGTTCGTCATGTTCATGACGACCTCGCCGGCCTTGATCGTTGGTGCGGCGCTGACCTTCCACTCAGTTAGTGCGATCGTCACGTCTGCCGTAGTCGCAGGAACGACCGTGACGGCGGTGAACATCCCGGCCTTGAAATGTCCCGGCAGGTTGCAAACGAACAGGTAGGTTCCCGGCGCGCTGAGATCGACGGTCCGCGACTGGGTACCCTTCGGATCGATGTTGTCGCCGTCGCTGATGAGCGCGACGCCGGCGCCATCCTCGACGATGTCGCCAGTCGCGTCCTTTGGGTAATCCGCCGCGGCGAGGTCGCTCTTGAAGACGAGCATCTCGTGCGGCATCGATCCGTCGTTGGTGATGTCGAAGGTCACCTGGCCGGCCTTCAGCGTCTTGGGAACGGCAACCGTCCACTCGCTCAGGCTGACCGGGACATTTGCCGCGGCCACGGCCGTTGACGGCACCGGGGTTGCGTCAACTGTTGGCGCCGGCGTCGTCATTGGCCGGATCGTCTCGTTCGGGGGGGTCGCGGCGCCACTGCAGGCGCCGGCAATCATCGCGACACTCGCCACCAGGATGAGCACGTGCCGCTGTCGGAAGGTTTCCACAATTGACCTCTTTGGGACTCATGCCGTGGACGTATGCCCGCGACTGCCCCAATCGTTGCGTTCGCAGGATCGAATCCTGATGGGCCATCTGGCACTCGCTGATGGGCCATCTCTCACCAGTCTTGTGATGATGAGCCCTCCCCGGCCAGGCACCCGCGGAGCCGGGGCCTGCGTTCAGCGCTGGTCCACCAGAGGCGCGGCGTGCGCCCCTGTTATGGTCCACGCATGGATGGAGGCGGACGCGGGATCGCGGGATCGGCCACCCGTGCGGCGCTCGTTGCGGTGTGGCTCGGACGGATCGCCTATCGCGACGCGTGGGCGCTCCAGAAGCGCCTTGTTGACCTGCGCGCGAGCGGTTCGGTCGCCGATCACATCCTGCTCCTTGAACACGATTCCGTATTGACCCTCGGTCGTCAGGCAGACGATTCCCACGTCCTGGCCTCGCCTCGGGAGCTCCGCCGGCGGGGGATCGAGGCCATCCGGGTCGAGCGTGGTGGCGAGGTGACCTATCACGGCCCCGGCCAGCTCGTGGCCTACCCGATCCTCCGCCTCGGCGATCGCGGGATCCTCCTTCGGCCGCTCGTCCGGGCCCTGGAGGAATCGATGATCGAAACGGCCGTCGCACTCGGCGTCACCGCGATGCGGCGGGACGGCCACCCCGGGTCCTGGATCATCGATCCTCGGGCGCATCGCCCGCCTCGCAAGATCGGGGCGCTCGGGATCCGCGTGGAACGGGGCGTCAGTTATCACGGGATCGCACTGAACGTGAACCCCGATCTCCGGGACTTCGAGCTGATCGATCCGTGCGGGATGCCCGGGGTCATCTCGACCTCGATCGCCGAGGAACTTGGTCGCACGGCCGAGCCGCCATCTACCGAGGCGGTCCGGCGTGCGGGCGAGATCTTCGGCGCCGCCTTCGGGCGGTCCATTGGCGCTCCGATCACGACGATCAGCCGGGAGGCGCTGGATTTCGCTCTGGCGGAGCAGGAACTCGTCGAGCGCACGTCCGCGCAACGTGCCGATGAGCCGACCGCTGCCGGAGTCGCCTGAGGTGGCGGCAGGGCTGTTCGAGCTTCGCAAGGACCCGATCACCGGCTGGTGGGTGGCGACGATCGTTGATCGCGCGTTCCATCGCGATCGGTTTGCCCGCCGGGCGGACCCGATCGACGACGGCGACGACTGCCAGAACTGCCGGTTGCCCGAGGGCGACGGCGTTCGCCTGCGCGTCCTCAAGGACTACGCATTCCACGTCGTCGGAACGGAGGATGCCGCCCGCGAACTCGATCACAGCGTCGCGCAGGTGGCGATCGCCAGCGCCGGTGCGGCGGGCAGCTGGCGGACCGTCGTTGCCCCGCCCCAGGAACACCGCTCGCTTCACCAGGCGGGTGCCGCGATCGTCGAGGCGATGGTCACCACGGCCCGCGATGCGGTTGCCGCCGCCCGCACCGCTGACCAGACAGACTACCTGCAGGTCGTCCAGAACTGGGGCGCGCAGGCCGGTGCGCGGACCAACCACCTGTGTTTCGAGTTCTACGACCTGCCCCAGATCCCGCACCGAATCGCCGAGGAACTGGGCGGCGCGGCACGGTTCGTGATCCGCGAAGGTGAGTGCCCATATTGTCGGCTCGTCCGCGAGACGACGAGGACGAAGAGCCGCCTGGTCTGGGAGGACACCGACAGTGTCGCGTTCGCGCCCTGGGCATCGCGCTCGCCTTTCGAGATCTGGATCGTGCCTCGTCGCCACGACGCTGACTTCGGCCGCGCCACCGAGCCGGACATCAAGGCCACGGCGAGCGCGCTTCGGCACGTCCTCACGACACTGGCCCGGACGCTCGATGGGCCTCCGTACAACCTGATCCTCCACACGGCGCCGCTCCGCGAACGCGTCGACGCCACCTACCACTGGCACTGGGAGATCCATCCACGCCTGCGGGACATCGCCGGCCTGGAGCTTGGGACCGGCTTGCCGGTCAACCCCGTATCGCCCGAGGACGCGGTCGAGGAGCTCCTCGCCCGGGCCGGCGCCGGGGGCGGAGCGTCAGCCACTTGAACTCCGTCCGTCACACAACCCCCTGGCGCCTCGTCCCTGGGCTCGGCAATGTGCGACGCTCTCTGCCTGCGTTGCGGCCGGTCAAGGAAGGGTCTGGATGCTCAGCAGCGGCGAGCCGGGGGGCCTCGCGATCACGACGCGCGTTCCCGAGCGAACGCGGTCGGGCATGGCCGTGAGCGACACCTGGAACCGCGAGTCGGCCGGCGCGTTCGTCGAAACGTTGTTCGCCAAGCACCGGGGCGAGATCTACGCCTACCTCCTTCGCATGCTGCGCGATCCCGAGTTGGCGGCCGATCTCGAGCAGGACGCGTTCATCAAGGCGTACCGGGCGTACGACACGCTCGAAAAGGGCGAGAACGCCCGCGCATGGCTCTATCAGATCGCCCATCGCGTGGCCCTGGATCACATTCGGCGCCGCAAAATCGTGCGCTTCGTCCCGTTCGTCGGCGAGGCGCCGGGCTCGTCCCCATCCGCCGAGCGTGAGGCGCTCCAGGCGCAGTTGTCCGGGCCGCTCGAGCGAGCCATGGCTCGAATCCCGGAACGTCAGCGAGCCGCCCTTCTCCTGGCCGAGGTCCATGACCTGACAGGTCTCGAGCTGGCGGCCGCGCTCGGCGTGAGCCACGTGGCGGCCCGGGCCCTGCTCACCCGGGGCCGGGAATCGCTCCGTCAGGCCCTGGCCGCGGAGAAGGCTGCTGAAGCGGCAGCCGAGGCCGAGCGAGATATCGCCTACGCGCAGCAGCGGGGTGACGGCCGGTGACCCTGCCGTTCCGCCGTCGGCACAACGACGCCGAGGCGTCGCACGATCGCGCCCGGGCGCTCATTGCCAACGGATTCACGACACCCAACGAACCTGCCGACGTCACTTGGCTCGATTCGCACATCGCCGGTTGCGCCGAGTGCGCCGCGGATCTTGCCGCGTACGCCGCCGATCGCGAGCTGCTCCGCGCGCTTCGCGACCATCCGCCTGAACCGCCGCGTGACCTGTGGGCGCGAACCGCCGCGAGGATCGAGCAGGAGCACACCCGCAAGGCCCGCGCGCCGTTCCCGATCCGAGCCGTTGGATCCTGGCGGATCGGTCGCGTCCCGGTCGGCGTCGTGTCCGGTCTCCTCGTGGTCGCGGTCGTCCTGAGCGTGAGCCTCGTCCCTCGCGCGGTGCCGCTCGACCCGTCGCATCCGACCACCACCGATGTGGCCGTTGGGACACCGCTCGTGGAGCCGACCCCGATCGCCGTGGCGGCCGGCAACCTGGCCTGGATCCAGTCGGGTCCGGATGGGTTCTATGAGTTTCGCCGAGCCCACGTCGATTCGGTCTGCCCGGACGTCAGGTCCGGTTGTGCGACCCTCGGGTCCGGCTCGACCACGCGCCTGGCGCTCTCCCAACCGCCTCAAGCCGTCGTGGAATCCCCAAGCGGCTCCGAGATCGTGGTGGTCACGTCGGCCGCGTCGGTCGGTGGGGCCGAAATCCTGGTCGTTCCCGTCCCGACGGTGCCTCCGGGCCCAACGGTGACCCCATCGCCGGCCACGAGTCCCGCCACGGCTCCACCCACGTCAACGGCAACCCCGACCGAGACGACCGGACCATCAGAATCGGTCGAGCCGACGGCAGGGCATTCGATCGTCTCGGGCGTCGTCATCGTCGGCGACGCCGCGTATTCACCCGACGGACAGTGGCTCGCGTTCTCCGCCCGCCCGGCGGACGGCTCGGCAGGCCCGGACCTGTATCTGTGGCATGTCGGCGATGACCTGGCGACGCAGATCAGCGCCAACCATCGAACGTTCTTCGCCGGCTGGCTCGGCGACCAGGTCCTTGCCAACGTGGTGCTCGTCGAGGATTTCCGTTCCGGACCGATCCTGGATCTCATCGAGGTCATGCCAGCGCCCGGTTCCTCTGACGAACCGACCGCCTCGCCCGAGACCTCGACCGCCGCGAACCCATCGCCCAGGGCGTCGGCGCCGATCGTCGAAGCGCATCCGATCGCCTTCACGATGGATCCGGCGACGCGCCACGTGGCGGTGGTTGGCGCGGAGGACATGTGGCTGCCGACGGTCGATCCGACCGGGCGATCGGTCGTCTACTGGGCCGGGACGCTGATCCCCGATGGGACCGGGACCGGCTGGTCGCTCGGCACGGGTAGCCTGGTCCTCGATGGCTGGATCGGCGCCGATTCCATCACGCCATCGCCGGAGCCCAAGGCCACGCCACGCGCCAAGTCGTCGCCGTCACCGGCCCCGATCGACACGCCGGAGCCAGCGTCATTCGGTCGGACGCTCGGACCGGCCCACCATCCGGTCACGATCGCCGACGGGCCGAGCCCGGCGTTCGACGCCTGGTTCGATCCGACCGGCCTTCGGCTCGCCGTCTGGACCGCGGACCCGACGGATCCGTCGGTCGGCACGCTTCGGCTGATCGTGCTTGACCCGACAACCCTGCAGATCGATCCGACCTCCGACCCGCTGCCCGGCGTTTCCGCGCTCCGCGGCGTATCAATGGACAAGGGTCGGCTCGCCTGGGTCACGCCGCCCGGCCAGGATGGCGAGGGCTCGCACGTCCAGGTCCTCGGCTGGCACGGTCGATCGTTCGGGCAGGTGCGGACGATCCAGGCGGACCACCTGTTCGTGGTGCGCTGACAGGTCGGGGCCCGCTCGAATCTCGTTGCCCGCTGACAACACCGGGCGGAATGCCGTAGATTCGGGCCATGCGACCCAGCAGGACGGTCGCGATCGCGGCGCTCACCGCCGTACTCGCGTTCGGATCGCTGCCGGGCCTGGTCGGATCTCATGAACCGAGTCCCGACCAGCCCATCACGCCGGCAGCATTTCGTGAAGTCATTCTCGTGGCGAACGGCGGTAACGCGACCCAGGTGATCGCAGCCGCCGATCCGGCGTACGCGTCCGCGAGCCGTCTCGATGCGACGACCACGTTCGCCGAGCCCGCAACCGACGGTGGCGAGCCGCCGACGGCCCGGGTCGCCCCGAGGGTCCCGGCCGTCCCGGCCGCGTGGGACTGGAAAGCACCCCGCTACAAAATCAGCGGCTTCGCGAGCTTCTACGACAACGGAACAACCGCCATGCGGCTGCCGCGCGGCACGATCATCGTCATCTGCGGCGCCAAGGGTTGCATCGATCGGGTGGTCAACGACTACGGACCGGTCGCCAGGACTGGCCGCATCGTGGATATGTACCGACCGGACTTCTTCAAGATTTGCGGCTGCGGCTGGTGGTCGGGGACCACGACGGTGACGATCTCGGTCTACTGACCGTGAGCCGCCGCGCGCGGTAGACTCCACCCGAACCTTCGAGGACCGGCCACGAGAGCCGGACGACGGGCCCGGAGAGGCCGGAAGGAGAGGAGCCGCCAGTGCCACCTCGCAACGCCGCGACGCCTCACGGATCCGGGGCAACCCGGTGACGGGTCGCCGGATCATGACGGCGGAGGAGATCCGCCGGGCTGTGATCCGCGTCTCTCACGAGATCGTCGAGAAGCATGCGGGTACCGATGCTCTCGTCCTCGTCGGCATCCAGCGCCGCGGTGTCCCCATTGCCCACCGCCTGGCCGCAGCCATCCTCGAGCACGAGAACGTGGCACTCCTCGTCGGGGCCCTCGATATCACGTTCTATCGGGACGACCTGTCGATGCTCGCGCAGCAGCCCGTGGTCAAGGGCACGGACCTGCCGTTCGACGTGACCGGGTCCACGGTGGTCCTGGTGGACGACGTCCTGTACACGGGCCGGACGATCCGCGCAGCGATGGACGCGCTGATTGAGTTCGGGCGCCCGCGGGCGATCCGCCTCGCCGTGCTGGTCGATCGCGGGCATCGGGAACTGCCGATCCGGGCCGATCACGTTGGCAAGAACGTCCCGACCTCGCGCGAGGAACTGGTGCGCGTACGGATCGAGGAGATCGACGGCGAGGATGCCGTCGATATCGATCGCGCGCCGGCATCGAGCGACGCTGCGGTGCCGATCCTGTGAACGTGTCTGCCGATCCGGCGGTCCTGGCGCCCGACGATGTGGCGGACCTCGCGATTCCGGTTTTGCCGGGACACCCGAAGACCGCCCCTGCTGGGCGCTGGACGCATCGCCACCTGCTCGATGTGGATGTCCTGTCGGCGGACGACCTCGATCTCGTCATGCAGACATCCGCCAGCATGGCGGAGATCCTGACCCGCGAGATTCCGAAGGTCCCGGTGCTCCGTGGTTGGGGCGTCACGATCCTGTTCTACGAAGCCTCGACGCGGACACGCGTGAGCTTCGAGGTCGCCGCCAAGAACCTGTCGGCCGATGTCATCAATATCGCCGCTGGGAGCTCCTCGGTCACGAAGGGGGAGTCCCTGATCGATACCATTCGGACCGTCGAAGCGCTCGGCGCGCGGATGATCGTCCTCCGGCATGCCACCTCCGGGGCGCCATACCTGGCGGCACAGCATTTCTCGGGCAGCGTCCTCAACGGCGGTGATGGCTGGCATGCCCATCCAACGCAGGCGCTCCTGGATCTGTACACGCTCCAGTCCCGCCTGCCGGGAGGTTCGGTGCGTGGCCGGAAGATCGTGATCCTCGGTGACGCCCTCCACTCGCGGGTCGCACGGAGCAACCTGTGGGCGCTCACGGTGGCCGGCGCCGACGTCTGGATCTGCGGCCCCACGACCCTCCTTCGTGGCTTCGATGCCTGGGCCGCCGCCGGAGTCGGGGGTTCGCGCCGGTTCACGGTCACGTCCGATCTCAACGCCGCCCTCCGGGATGCCGACGTCGTCATGGCGCTCCGGATCCAGCGCGAGCGCATGGCCGCCGGCCTGCTGCCTTCGCTCCGGGAATACGCGACTCGGTTCGGATTGACCCGCGAGCGCCTCGCCCTGGCCAAACCCGAAGCACTGGTCATGCATCCCGGGCCGATGAACGAGGGCGTCGAGATCGCCGCCGATGTCGCTGCGGGCAGCCAGTCCGTGATCACGGATCAGGTCGCCAACGGGGTCGCGGTGCGGATGGCCGTGCTGTATCTCCTCGCCGGGGCTCGCGATGGCGCCGGGGTTCGTGAGGGCACCGCGACGCGAGACGGCGTGGCACGGGATCGTGCGACGCCAGGTGCCGCCGCAGGTGGCGTCGAGCGGCCCTCGGAATGACGCTGCCCGCCCTGGCCGATCTCGACATCACTCGCGCGTGGCTGGTGGATCCCGCTTCGGGACGCGAAGGGCCGGGCGAGATCGTGGTCTCGAATGGGATCCTTGAGTCGGTGACCTGGCTCGATGGGCCCGAGGCCGAGGGAATCGATGCCCGAGGCGTCGTGGTCGCGCCCGGCTTCACCGATATCCATGCCCATTTCCGGGAACCCGGCAACGAGGATGCCGAGACCATAGCAACGGGCCTTGCCGCGGCGGCCCACGGCGGGTTCACGACGGTCTGCGTCATGCCGAATACGACGCCTGCCCTCGACGAACCATCCGTGCTCGCTCGAATCCGCGCTGCGGCGACCGCCTCGGGTTCCCCGGTTCGACTGCTGGCCCATGGGGCCGTATCAGCCGGGCGGGCGGGAGAGCAGCTGGCCCTGCTCGGAGAGCTGGCGGACGCGGGCGTGGTCGGGTTCAGCGACGATGGGTCGCCGATCCAGTCAGCGGCCCTCTTTCGCAACGCGCTGGCGTATGCCGGGATGCTCGGCCTTCCGATCGTGGATCACCCCGAGGATCGGACGCTGACCGATGGAGCCGAGGCGAACGACGACCTGGTCGCCACGGTGCTCGGGCTTCGCGGCTGGCCCGCGGCGGCGGAGGCGGCCGCCGTGGGTCGAGATCTGTCGCTCCTCGCCGACGTGTTACGCGACGTGCCTCGAGCGCGCCTGCATCTGACGCATCTGTCCACCGCGACGGCTCTTGATCTCGTCCGCCGCGCGAAGGCGGCTGGCCTGCCGGTCACTTGCGACGTGACCCCGCATCACCTGGCCCTCACCGACGAGTGGATTGCCGGTGCACGGCGTTGGAGCTGGGAGACCACGAGCCGGAATGGCGCGACCGGAGATCCGTGGCGCGACGGCGTGATCGAAGCGCTCCCGTTCGACTCCGCCCTGCGGGTCAATCCGCCGCTCCGCACCGCCGACGATGCACTCGCCTGCCTGGCTGCCCTCGCGGACGGCACGGCTGATGCGATTGCCACGGATCACGCGCCGCATGCCGATGTCGACAAGGCCGTGGAATTCGGGCTGGCCGCCAACGGGATCAGCGGGATCGAAACGGCCCTCGGCGTCGTCCTCGCCGCCGTCGATGCCGGCCAGCTGACGCTGGCCACGGCCATCGCCGCGCTCACCACCGGACCGGCCCGCGTCCTTGGGGATCGAGCGCCCGGACGGAGCGGGGCCGTCGGTCTTGTCGAGGGCACGTCGGCTGATCTCGTGGTCTTCGATCGGTCCGGGACCTGGCGGGTGAGCAGCGCGACCCTGGCTTCGAAGGGCAAGAACTCGCCCCTGCTCGGCCGAGAGCTGTCGGGTCCAGTCTTGCTGACCGTGGCTGATGGCCGCATCGCCTGGGAAGCCCCGGACGCCTGACACTACGACCGAACGACTTCGCTGGCCCACGGCGATAGCATCGATCCTCCGCGTCCCGCCTGCAACAACACGTACGTGGATCGGTGCCGGGGCACGGTACGATGCATGCCATGACCATGCCCGCGCTCAACCGGGATTACGAACGGCGGCCGTACTGGCACGCGACGATGCCGTCGCTCCACGACCGGAGTGGACGCCAGCTGCCCGACACGGTCGATGTCGCCATCGTCGGTGGTGGGTACACCGGCGTCGCGGCGGCCCGCAAGCTCGCACTCCAGGGTGCGAAGGCCGTGCTCCTCGAAGCGCGAACACTCGGCTGGGGCGCCTCGACCCGTAACGGCGGGATCATCCATCCGGGCTACAAGTGGGGCGTGCCGTCGCTGATCAAGCGCTACGGTCTGGAGCTCGCGCGAGCCATCTACGCCGAGTCGATGGAGGCGATGGACCTCGTCACGGGTCTGATCCGGGACCACGATATCGACGCCGAGCTGCGCACGAGCGGCTGGCTCGAACTCGCCTGGGCACCGCGTCATGCCGCCGAGTTCGACGCTGAAGCCCGGGCGCTCGAGTCATTCGGCATGACGGCGCGCGAGGTCCCGAAGGCCGATCTCCGCACCGAGATCGGGACCGATGCGTATCACGGCGGCCTGGCCATCGAGCCCGGTGGCGTCCTTCATCCCGGCAAGTGGTTCGCCGGGCTGGTCGGCCTGGCCGAACGGGCCGGAGCGGACCTCCACGAATCGACCCCGGTCCTGTCGATCCGCCGGCAGGGCGATGGGCGATTCGTCGTGGAGACGTCACGCGGCGCCATCCTGGCCCGCGACGTCCTCGTGGCCATGAACGGCTATACCGATGGGTCCGCGCCGAGCGTCCGTCGTCGGATCGTGCCGATCGGGAGCTACATCATCGCCACCGAGCCGTTGCCCGCGGACCTGGCCCACGAGCTGTCACCGACCGGTCGGGCGTATTTCGACACCAAGAACTTCCTGTCCTACTGGCACGTATCGGCGGACCATCGGCTCATCTTCGGCGGCCGGGTAAGCTTCATGCCGACAACGACCGACCGGACCGCGAAGCTGCTCCACGGGCGCATGCTCGACATCCACCCCCAGGTGGCCGGGTATCGCATCGACTACTCGTGGGGCGGCAAGGTCGCGATGACCTTCGATCGCATGCCCCACATCGGGCGGCTCGGCGGGATCATGCACGCGACGGGATACGCCGGGACCGGCGTCCTGATGTCCACCTATCTCGGAACGCGCGCCGCGGAATGGCTCGGTGGCGGCACGGCGCCCGCGTTGTCACGGCTCCGCTTCCAGATGATTCCCGCCCCGTACGAGGGACGGCCCTGGTTCCTGCCGGTGATCGGCGAGTTCTTCCGGATGCAGGATCGGCTCGCGCTGCGCGGGGTTGATTCGCGGAGCGAAGCCTAGGTCGGCCGCGGCGCGGCCAGGTCCCGCAACGTTTCGAGGAGACCCTCGACATCAGACTCGGTGGCCTGGGTGTTGAGGATCCCGGCGCGGAGCCAGGTCGAGCCGCGCAGGCGCGTCGTGGACACCCAGCCCGCGCCGGAAGCCTCGAGCTCGTGCTGGAGCCGATCCTGGTGATCGTCGAGGGCTTGGCCTTCCAGTCCCGGAGCGAGATGGCGGAAACAGACCACGGACAGGTTCGGGACCGCCGGCAGCGCTTCGAAGTCGTGGCTCGCCGAGATCACGGCCGCAAGATGGGCCGCGAGGTCGTTGTTGGCCTCGATCAGCCGCCCGAACCCGGCGGTTCCCAGGTGGCGCCACGAGAACCACAACTTGAGCGCTCGCCAGCGGCGCGTGCCCTCGAAGCCGAGCTTCCAGAAGTTCAGGCCGGCGTCGTGAGGATCCGGCGCCGCGTCCGATCCCCTGGCCGCGGACTTCGAGCCGCGACCCGGCGCCATGGTCCCGTGGCCGGCGCGGTAGTACTCGGGGCGCCGCTCACCGAAGACCTGCTCGAGGGCCGCGCCGTCGCGGACCATGAGCCCGCCGATGTCGTAGGCCTGGAAGAACCACTTGTGCGGATCGATGGTGACCGAATCCGCCAGCTCGAGATCCCTGACTCGCCCGGCATCGCGAGCCGAAAGGCGTGCCGCAGCGCCATAGGCTGCATCGACATGGAGCCACAGACCCTCGCGACTCGCCAGGTCCGCGAGCTCCCCGATGGCGTCGACGGCACCGGTGTTGGTCGAACCGGCCACAGCGGCAATGGCGATCGGCGTCAAGCCACTCGCCCGGTCCACGCCAATCGCATCGCCGACCGGGCCAGCCCGGAGTCGGAAGTCGCCGTCCGCGGGCACGGTGACGAGGGTTTCGGGCGGGAACCCGAGCTCGTCGAGCGCACGCCCGATCGAGAAGTGGCTCTGGTCGCCCGTGTAGACCCGTAGGCCCTCGAGCATCCGCCCGCGCGGCGGTCGGTCTTGGCCGAGCACCTTCGGGACATGAGCATCCCGCATCAGGGTCAGGCCGATGAAGTTCGCCATGACGCCGCCCGACGTCAGCAACCCGAAGCTCGAGCGGTCGTAGCCGAGGAGATCGCACAGCCAGCGGACGACCTCCTCCTCCATCGTGGCCGCGATCGGGCCGGCGTGGAAGATGTCCACACCCTGCTGCGCGAACTGGCTGAGCACCTCGCCGACGATCGAGGCGATGAGTGGTGGCGGCGTGAAGTAGCCATATGAGCGGGGATGCCACGCGCTCACCGTATTCGGCGCGATCCGCTCGCGGAACTCGTCAAGCAGGACGGGCAGGGGAGTCGGCTCGGTCGGCGCGGGTCCCGGTTCACCCGACGGCCCGAAATACCGGCCGCGGAGGGCGGCAAAACCGGTGTCCGGGCCCATTGCCCGTTCCAGCCCGTGGTCGTACAGGTAGTCGAGGCCGGCTTCCCAGGTCGCGGCGCCAAGCTCGCGCAGGGCCCCGCGTGCCGTCTCCGGGTCACGGATGCCGAGGAGCTCGGGTTCGGGGTGCCAGGCGAAGCGGTCGCCGAATCCGGGCGGCACGGACGGGCGGGTCGGTCGGGAGGGGCGGGTCGGTCGGGAGGGGCGGGTCGGTCGGATCGATCGATCCAGTTTGGGCATCGCCCGATGGTACGAGAGAGCGAGGCGATGGCGGAAGCGGCGGGCCTCGCGGCCTCCGAAGTCGGCATACTCCGTGTCACGTGACGGTACGTCAGGCAGGGAGTCCGATGCCAGACCGGCGAACGATCGTGTTCTTTCCCGAGGGTGCCTACGGGCCCACGAATAACTGCGTCGGGATCGGGCAGATCCTGCAGCGCCAGGGCCATCGCGTCGTGTTCATCATCGAGGAGTCGTTCGCCGGCCGTCTCCAGGCTCAGGGGTTCGAGGAGCGGCTGATGCGACTCGGACCACCACCGGCGACCGAGGAGATCCCGGGTCAATCCTGGATCGATTTCATCCGGGACACGGCGCCGATCTTCCGGAAGCCCACGATCGAGCAGCTCGGCGAGTTCATGGCCCCGACGTGGCAGGCCCTCATCGACGGATCGAAATACGTGGACGATCGGCTTCGGGCGATCATCGAGGAGGTCCGGCCCGACGTCGTCGTCGAGGACAACGTGGTCGCCTTTCCGGCCCTCTCCGCATCGCGCGTGCCATGGGTCCGGATCGTGTCGTGCCAGCCCGCGGAGATGCGCGATCCGGCCGTACCGCCGATGTCGTCGGGCTACCCGGTCGATGATCGCCGGGCGTGGCGACCGTTCCTCGAGGAGGTCGAACGGACGCACCGCGCGATGTGGGAGGAATTCCGGGCGTTCATGGTCGAGCGCGGCGCACCATCGCTGACATGGGGACCCCATGGACCCGACTTCATGCTCGAGTCCCCGTGGCTGAACCTGTATTCGTATCCGGCCGAGGCGGACTATGACCGGGTGCAATCCCTCGGCCCAACGTGGCATCGACTCGACTCAACGGTGCGTACCAGCCCGGAGTCCTGGACGCTGCCGGCTCATCTTGCCTCCGGACCCGGCTCGCTCATCTACCTGTCGCTCGGGAGTCTCGGCTCGGCGGACGTCGGGCTCATGCAGCGCCTCGTGGACGTCATGGGCGGGACGAGACACCGGATCATCGTCTCCAAGGGACCGCTGGCCGACCAGATCCACTTGCACGCCAACATGGCCGGCGCCGACTTCCTGCCGCAGCCGGTCATCCTGCCCCTCGTCGATCTCGTGATCACACATGGGGGCAACAACACGGTCACCGAGGCGTTCCACCATGGGAAGCCGATGGTCGTGCTGCCCCTCTTCTGGGATCAGGTCGACAACGCCCAGCGGGTCGCCGAGACCGGGTTTGGCGCCCGGCTGGAGACCTACGCGTTCGAGGACGCGCAGCTGACCGACGCCGTCGACCGCCTGATCGTCGATTCGGCGCTTCGTGAGCGCCTGGCGGCGATGTCGTCGAGGATCCAGGCCGCGTCGGGGACGACTCGTGCGGCTGAGCTCATCGCGCGCGTCGCACGCTCAGGCGAGCCGGTCACCGCGTGACGGTGATCTTCGTGCGGCATCGCGGGTGAGCCGACCCGAGGATGCAAATGTGGCGAGCCTTCGGGCGCGCGCCCTCGCCGCCGTTGCGGATCTCGACCTGGAGACCCTGGCGACTGCCCGCTGGACGGGCTTCGCAGGGCTCAGAACCGCCCGCATCGGCCTGTCGGGTGAAGTCGACACGGCGCCGGGCGCGGATCAACCGATGATCTCGCTGATCGATGCATTCGAGGTCCCGGGCGGTGGAGGCGTCGCGATCGTCGGCGTGACCGGGATGGAGATCGGGCGCGTCGACGGGCGCTCCGGGGGCGAGACGATTCGCCTGACGGTCCCACTCGATGGACCGGGCCCGTGGATCGGGCTGCACCGGCTCGCTTCCCGAGGAGGCGCTGTTCCCGGACTGCTCGGTGGCCGGCTCACCGGTCGGCCGGGCCGCGCGTCACCCGCGGGCGAGTCGCGCGCCGACGGTCGGGGAGGCGCGAGCGCCGCCGTACTCGGTCGATCCCTCGGGCCGGGTCCGTCGTGGCGCGCTGCACCGGGCGATCAATCGCACACGAGCGCGGTCATCGATGAGCAGTTCATGCTCAAGCTCTACCGGCGCTTGGCCCCGGGCCCCAACCCCGAGGGCGAACTGCTCGCCGCGCTCGACGGTGTGGCAGGCGCGCCCGTCCCGGGCTGGGTTGGGTCCGTGGAGTTCGAGAGCCCTGTGGCCTCGACTGGTGCCTCGCGCACAGGTCCGGAACGCGTCCAGCCGACGACCATCGCGATCGACCAGTGCTTCATCGCCGGGTCCGATGACGCGTTCGAGGTACTCGCCGATCAGCTCGCGGCATGGCTGGCCGCCGGTGGACCGCCTCCAACGACCGAGTTGATTGGCGCCACGGGTCGCGCCATGGCGGCGCTACATCTCAGGATGGCCCGAATCCCGGTGTCGCAGATCCCGACCGAGGGCCGACTCGTGCCGACGGACGATGACCGCCGCAGGTGGCTGGAGGCCGCCGAGCGGACGCTCGACCAAGCCAGCGCGGCGCTCGGTTCGGTCGACGCTGACCTCGCGACCCGACTTGCACTCGCCGAACCGGCCATCCGCCTCGCCCTGAGGCCCATCGGGGATTCGGCACTGCCGGTCGCGATCCAGCGGATCCACGGCGATCTCCATCTCGGCCAGATCCTCAACACCCAGGACGGTGTGCTGATCGTCGACTTCGAGGGTGACCCGACCCGGGACGCGCTCACCCGTCGCGAACCCGCCCCCTCGCTCCGCGATGTCGCCGACTTCCTGCGCTCCATCGACCACGTGGCCCGGAGCGGCCGGCGCCGGGCCGTTGCGCTCGGGGCCGAGGCGATCGGAGCCGAGGCGATCGATCTGGACCTCGATGCGGCCGTTGATGCCTGGATCGAGAGCGCTCGGGGAGCATTCCTGGCCGGGTACCGCACCGGCCTCGACGACCCCGCCTGGCAACCGAATCGGGCACTCCTTCGAGCGTTCGAGGTCGAGAAGGAGCTCAGTGAGCTCATCTACGCCTCGCGATTCCTGCCGACCTGGCTGTACGCACCACGATCGGGGATGAACGCGCTGCTCGGCGGGGTGCTGTAGGTCGGTCGGCGGCCGGCCGGCCCGAGACCAACGGCGCTATGTCGTATCGAGCACGCGTCGGTACCATGCGTCAGTGACCGAACCGCAACCTCCCTCGACCCAGCGCGACGTCCAGTACAAGGGCGCCCCGCTCGATTCCGGTAAGGGTCCGGGCCTCGGGTGCTTCTGGTCCCAGATCGTCGTCCTGGTGGCGTTCCTGATCCTGACGCCACTGAGCGTCGCGTGGAACTGGCCGTTCTGGCTGAGCGCCGCGCTTCTGATCAGCGTCCTGGTGCTCCTGCTCGTCGCCGGTCAGACCGTGATCTTCCTGCTCCGGTTGATCGCCGCGGATCGCCGCGCCGAGGGCCGGCGACGGCCCCTCGCGTCGCGCAGCCTGACGGTCGGCGAGATCGAGGATGCCGTGACGGGCACGCCGACCCCCGGGGACCCCGACGCGGTGACACCCGAGCCACCCGGCGGCGGCGTGCGAGAATAGGTTCGCGCCGAACGATCGGCGCTCGAATCCCTGGAGGCCGATCGACCCCGTGCCCGTGCTCGCCACGTACTTCTCCGTCCGCCGCGGCCGCGATCCGTTCTTCAAGTTCTTCATGAAGACGCTGTTTCCGCGCCAGATGAAGGAGTACGAGGCCAAGTACGGGATCAAACTGGTGGGCTGGTTCAACGTCGCCCATGGCTGGGACTTCGACAACGTGATCATGCTCGACCTGCCCAGCTACGCAACCCTCGACCTCCTTGAAGCGGACGAGAGCGTCCGTGCCCTCGGTCATCGCGCCGGAGAGTGGATCTTCGAGCGCCACCACTCGATGTTCCTGCGAGAGCGCATGGGCCCCGACCTCGAATTGCACGGGTAGGAGATGTGATGGACGGTCAGCGCAACGAACTCCTCGCAGAGATGGCCCGGGATGCGGCTCTGGATCGATCGGAGTTCCTCGCCCGCAGCGGCGAGCAGCTCGAGCGTTTCCTGCGCGATCAGGGAGAACGCCTCGCGGCGATCGGTGGCCTGACCCTGATCGACGATGACCCCGACTACCTCGCGATCGCGCCGGACGGGACGTTCCGCAGCCGGAGCCGCGTGTACGACGATGCGACCGGCGAGTGGCACTCCGAGACCGAGATCATCGAAACCGGCGGGGAGCTCGTGGAGCTCTACAACCCGGCGGACGTCTTCGCGGCCTTTGCCGACGCCGCGCGCGACGGGGTCTGGTCCGATGGCGCTGCCGATGAAGCGTCGGGCGACGGTCCGATCATGACGATCGACGGAGCGGACCCGTACGCCGGAGCCGCCGATCGCTGGGCCGCGGGTCAGCCGGAGCCCAGGGTGCCCTCGGAGACCCTTAGCGCGCCGGCGATGCTGTACCAGCTCGCCCTCGACTTCCAGGAGCGCAGTCAACGGGCGGAGGCGGGGCTCATCGAGCAGTTCGAGAACGCCGCGAACGCCTTCATGTCGACCGTTGGCAGCGTCGTCATCGTGGACGACCTCGACGAGCACCTCGAGTTCGGCATGCCGGGCTTCCGTGGTCGCGTGATCCCCGAGGGTGACACCGGCTGGACCGAACTCGATACCCCGGAGTCGATCGTCAGGTTCTACGACCCGACCGACGTGTTCGGCGACCTCGCGGACGCCGTCGCCGAGGCCTTCCCGGAGGTCGCGAGCAGCGAGTCCGACGGCGACGACCGGTGACCGACCAGGACCCGCCGACGCACCTCGGGGCGGCTGGCAACCGGCTCGACTGACGTGCGTCTCGTCGGCGCCGAACTGATCGAGGCGCGCGAGATCCTGCCCGGCCAGTGGCTCCAGACCTATCACGCACCGGCGCTGGCGACCGGTTCCCGGGCCGGCCAGTTCGTGCACGTCCGGACCGGGGACCTGTCCGGGTTCGTGCTGCGTCGGCCGTTCTCGATCAATACCGTCGATGTCGCCACGGGCACCATCAGCATCCATTTTCGGACGATCGGGCGGGGCACCGAATGGTTCACCCATCTTCGACCCGGCGACACCATCGACATGCTCGGGCCGCTGGGCCGGCCGTTCGAGGTCGACCCCCGCAGCCAGCACCTGCTCCTGATCGCGGGCGGCCTCGGCATGGCCGGCGTGCGATCGCTCGCGGACGAGGCCGTCCGATCGGGCCGCCAGGTCACGCTCCTGTTCGGGGCGGCGAGCGCCCGGGATGTCTACCCGACCTCGCTCCTGCCCGATGAGGTCGAGTACATCATCGCCACCGACGATGGTTCTGTCGGTCATCACGGCTACGTGACCGACCTCGTCCCGACCTACGAGGCCTGGGCCGATCAGGCGTTCGCGTGCGGTCCAGAGCCGATGCTCAAGGCCGTATCGCGACTCGCCGCCACCCGCAGCCAGCGGCTCGGCGTGGCGAAGCTTGGCCGCAAGCGTGGCGGAGGAAAGGCGATTCCCTCGGGCACGCCAGCCGCACGGCGCAAGGCGTTCCTCCAGGTCTCGATGGAGCAGCGCATGGGCTGCGCAGTCGGTGCCTGCCTCGGCTGCGTGGTGATGGCGACGTCCGGCACGCCCCAGCGCGTCTGTCGCGAGGGCCCGGTCTTTGCCTCGGACGAGATCGACTGGGAAGGGTCGTGGGGCCGGTGAAAGCCAGGCGGCGTGTCGTCACGGACAAGGGACCTCCGGGGCCGTGGCGCGCCGCGGCTCAGCGACGCACTGGACCTGGCGGACCCTCCTCCGCGGGCGCATCCCGGGGCCCGGAGCCGGGGTCCCGACCGACTGCCGCTCCCGCCCCGCTGGATGGCCCGATCGACCTGACCGTCGACATCGGACGCGGACTCGTCCTGCCCAACCCGATTCTCGTCGCCTCGGGAACGTTCGGGTACGGGATCGAGTACGGGGAAGTGGTCGATATCGAGGCGCTCGGCGGGATCTGCTGCAAGGGAACGACGCTCCGGCCACGGATCGGCAACCCCACGCCGCGCGTCACCGAGACCCCCGGCGGCATGCTCAATTCGATCGGTCTCCAGAACCCGGGCGTCGATGCGGTCATCGCGAAGTACGCGACGACCTGGGAACGCTGGCATGTGCCCGTCATCGTGAACGTCGCCGGTGAATCGGTCGCGGACTACGTCGAGGTGGTTCGTCGACTTGACGGGATCCCGGGCATTGCCGGGATCGAGCTCAACATCTCGTGCCCGAACGTTGGCCGCGGGGGGCTCCAGTTCGCGATCGACGCGGATGCCGCGGCCGGGGTCACGGCGGCGGTTCGACGCGCCACGGACCTGCCGCTGCTCGTGAAGCTGTCCCCGAACGTGGCAGACGTGCGACCGATCGCGCGGGCCATCGAGGATGCCGGCGCCGATGCCCTCACGGCGGTGAACACCGTGTCGGGCATCGCCGTGGCCGGCTCACGCTCGAAGCCGCTCCTGGGCAACATCTATGGCGGGCTGTCCGGTCCCGCGATCAAGCCGGTCGCCCTCCGCGTGGTCTACGAGGTCAGCCAGGTCGTCGACATCCCGATCATCGCCATCGGTGGGATCACCGGGCTCGACGATGTCCTCGACTTTTTCGCCGTCGGCGCGGTCGCGGTCCAGGTCGGCACCGCGATCTTCGCCGACCCGACGCTGCCGGTCCGGCTCGTCTCCGAGCTCGAGGATGCCTGCCGCAGGCAAGGACACCGATCCCACAAGGGGTTCGTGGGGACTGCACTGCCGAAGCGCGCCGCCGCGCCCTCTTCCAAGGGTGTCGAATATCGGCCATGAACCCTGGATGGCGAGGGCCGGTACGGAACCATGACCGGATCATGGGCGTCGGGGGCACAACTCCCGCGATCCCTGCCCGTACCACGATCGGAGCGCCGAGCGCATGAAGGCGACCAGCAGCCTGCACCGAACGTCAATGACCGCGCGACCAGGCTTCCTTCTCGCCTTCGTCATCCTGGTGGCCGCGTGCGGCGGCGGAGCAGCCGCCGGCCCGATTCTCAGCACGGTCGGCGGTGCCGTGGACAACGGCCCCGCCCCAGCAGCATCTGCTGGGCCCGCTGACGACGGATCGGGCAGCCCAACCGGCAACGGCGACAACCAGCGCCTGTACGACGTCGCGCGACCTGACCTACTGATCATCAAGACCGGGACCGTGAGCCTCCAGGTGAAGGACGTCCCCACCGCGACCAAGGCCGCGGCCACGGCGATCATCGGACTCGGTGGCTATATCAGTGCGTCGCAGGAATCGGGCGACGGCGAGGGCCTCACGGCTTCCGTCACCTACCGGATCCCGTCGGCGAAGTGGGACGAGGCGCTGGCTGCGGTTCGCTCGCTCGCCATCAAGGTGGTCAACGGAGAGACGCAGACCCAGGACGTGACCGGCCAGGTGGTCGACCTCACAGCCCGTCTCACCAACCTGAAGGCGACCGAACGCGCCTTGCAGGGGATCATGATCCAGGCGACGAAGATCAGCGACATCCTCGACGTCCAGGCCGAGCTGACCAAAGTTCGCGGAGACATCGAACAGGCAACGGCCGAGAAGCAGAACCTCACGGAGCAGGCGTCGTACTCGACGCTTACGGCGAGCTTCGGGCTCCAGCCGGTCACCGCGATCGCAATCTCCCAGCAGAAGTTCGACCCCAAGGACCAGGTCGATCGAGCGACCGCGAGCCTCGTGGACATCCTCCAGGGCCTGACCACCGCCGGGATCTGGTTCGCGATCGTCTGGCTGCCGATCCTGCTCGTCCTCGGGATTCTCGGGGTCGTGGCCTGGGTCATCGCGCGTCGTCGCTTCGGGGCCCCGTCGCCCGCCATGGCCGGCGCCGGTTCCAGCGTCGCGATGGGCGGGGCCGCAGCTCCGGACGCACCGCCGCCACCCGACGCCTGAGGCTGCTCGGCCCCGGGGAGCTGACGCCGACCGTGGAACCGTCCCGCGCCCTACACTCGGGGCCAATGACGACGATCAAGCGAAGCGTTGACCTCATCGCCCGCGCCGAGATCGCGCGCCGGACCGAGGCGCTGTTCCGAAGCTCCGGTGCGTTTCGTGATGGCCACTTCCTGCTCAAGAGCGGTCGCCACTCCAACGCCTACCTCGAGAAGTTCACGGTCCTGTCCGACCCCGCGGCGACGAGCGAACTGTGCGCCTTCATGGCCACTCCCCAGCGCGACGACGCCGGGCATTCGGCGGTGGACCTGGTCGCCGGTCCAACGACCGGGGGCGTGATCCTCGCCTTCGAGACGGGACGGCAGCTCGGGACCCCAGCGATCTTCGCCGAGGAGGTCACCGGCAGCGACGGATCGTCCCATCGCGAATTCCGTCGCGGCTTCCGTATCGCAGCCGGCCAGCGCGTGCTGCTCGTCGACGACATCCTGACCACGGGGGGCTCGCTCGTCGCGATGCTTCCCTCCGTGGAGGCGATGGGCGGCGAGATCGTGGAATGCGTCGTCATCGTCGACCGGAGTGGTGGCGTGGCGTCGGTCACGTCGCCCACCTCGGGGCGCGTGTACCCGGTGCGTGCCCTGTGGTCGATGGACCTCCAGACCTACGAGGCAGGCGCCGGGTGCCCGCTCTGTGGCGACGGCCTGCCCCTCTACGCGCCGGGCAGCACCGGAACAGTCGCGCGATAGTGGTGAGGCGCATCCGGCTTCTGCCAGCCCTGGCGGCACTCGTCCTCGTCGCGGTCGTCGGTGCCGTGATGCTCCTCCCGCGAACTTCGAGCGCGACCGGCGTGGTCGTCGCGGTCGATGCGCGCTCGCTCACCGACGTGCGCTCGTTCTCGCTGCGAGTCGCCGGCGGCGAAATCCTCGTCTTCTCGCTGACCTCGCTCGAGAACGGAGCCGAATTTCCGCCCGGTCACCTCGCCGAGCACATCGGCTCTTCCGAACCGATCCAGGTGACCTACCGGGACGACGGTGGGTCGCTATGCGCGATCCGGATCAGCGATGCCCCGCAGCCGAGTGCCAGCTGAGGATCGAGTTCGGGCTGACGGCGCGCAGTGTCGCCTACTTCACGGCCTCGGCCGCGGCGCGAATCTCATCGGTCCCGACGACGCCCTCGAATGACGCGGTGACGATCCCGTCGCGGTTCACAACGAACACCCAGGGCTCGCTGAGCAGGCCCCACTCGGCCACCGCCGGGACGATCTGGAGGTTGCCCGAGGCATCGAGCACCGGCTCAAGGCTGCCGTTCTGATAGGTCAGCAGGTAGGGCTCGACATCAATGAACGCGACCGTCGGGAAGCTGGCGGCAATCGGCTTCACGCGGTCGAGTGTGGGCCCGCACTGCGCTGAGGTGCAGAACTTCGGCGTCGCGAAGATGAGGACGAACGGCCGGCGGGCGTCGATCGCGCCTTTCACGGACAGCT
>JAYTWS010000056.1:0-1749 GCA_043743315.1 Chloroflexota bacterium
CCTGGTCAGCGTGACTCCGGCCGGTACCGGCATCGCCACGACGTATGGCCTCGATGCCCTGGGTCGGACGAGCACCCGGACGACCGGCGCCAGCATCGACACGTACAGCTATACAGGCTCCACCGAGACCGCCTGGCAGATCGCCAACACGGGTGGGACGGGTCTTACGACCAAGAGCGCCATCGACGCCACGGGTGGCCGGACGGCCCTCGCGAATGGCACCACCACGAGCTACACCGGCTTCGATGTCCACGGCAATCTCGCGCTCGCGGAGAATGCCGCGAAGACCGTGACCGATGCCACCCGCTACGACGCCTGGGGCGTCGTCATCGCCAGCACGTCAGGTGGCGTCGTCTCCCCGTGGCGCTACCAGGGACGTCTCGATGTCAGCCCCGATGCCGCCAATCCCCTGTATGACTTCGGCGCCCGGACGTACCGCCCGGTCACCGGATCGTTCACCAGCCTCGACGCCTATGCCGGCCAGGCGGTCAACCCGTTGAGCATGAACCGCTTCCTCTATGCCGAGGCCAACCCGGCCACGTTCGTCGATCCCGATGGCCACGGCGTGGACTGCGGCCTGGGCGAACAGTGCGCGGCGACCGATCGCTCGAACGATCTCGCGGCGTCGAGCACACGGACGGCACCGAAGACAAAACCGAAGCCCCCTGGCGCTGCACCGCCGACGAGCATCGACCACCGCGGGGTGGACGACCTCGGATCGACTTACTTTGGAATGATGCCAGTGCCGATCACAACCCAGGATTGGCAGCGCCTGACTGACGAATGCCTGTACGGCAAGCGGGGATCGGCCGCCGCAGAGGCTGCCTGTCGGGCCGTCGATGCCGGGCCAGTCGATCTTTCGCTGGATCGGATCGGACCGATCCTTCACGACAATCTCGTGGCGATCAGCGCGGCGAGCGGCGGTTTGGCCCTCGGGGCTGCAACCGCCGGCCTCGTGATGGGGCCCGCTGCGCCGATCGGGGAGGGCGCCGCCGTCATTCTTGAGGGAATCTCACTCGGGACGGGTCTCGTTGCAACGACAGCCGACTGCGCCAATAGCCACGTTACCGAATGCCAGATCGGGGTGGCCAGCCTTGTCTTCGCCAACTTCGGGTTCGCGTTCAGGGGCGTGGGCGCGGCCGGCTACGCGGCCGACGATGTCGTCAAGGCCGTCAACTGGTTCAGCCAAGTGGGCGCCGGTGGATTTACCGTCGGTGGCGTCATGAGTTCCCTGTTCGGGGTACCGGCACCTTGACCGACGATACGACACATGAGAGCCCGCCTGCGCTGCTTCCCGGTCCTGGGGCTGTCTACTGGGCTCGGCGCGCAACGGTTGGCTTCTTCGGGTTCTTCATCGGACCTGTGCTCCTGATCGTTGGGACCCTGACGCATGACCCATTGCGGTCCGTCGCGTACATCGCCGCGGTCGTGATCGGGCTTGGGTTCTCGGCTTGGATCGTCTCCGCGGGGTACTTGATGATGCAGGCGGAGCGGCGCGAGGTCAGAGCCGGCTACACGACGCTCTACAGCCGCCGCTACCGCCACCTCTGGCAGCTCGACCCTCGCACGGGAGCCGTGGTCCGGCCACCGGAACTGCGTCGCTCATCAGCGTGACTCCGGCAAGTACCGGCATCGCCACGACGTACGGGATCGATGCCCTGGGTCGGACGAGCACCAGGACGACCGGTGCCAGCATCGACACGTACCGCTTCATCGGTCCCTCCGAGTTCGTCTGGCAGGTCGCCAACA
>JAYTWS010000057.1:0-2946 GCA_043743315.1 Chloroflexota bacterium
CGCCTGGAACTCGAGCGGATGCGCACCCGCGCGACATCCGAGATCGAGGCCGACAAGCAGCGAGCCTTGGCAGATCTGCGGACTGAAGTCGCCGATCTCGCGCTCGCGGCCGCCGGGCGGCTCGTCGGCGAGACGATGACCGATGCCCGCCAGCGTCGCCTCGTCGAGGAATTCCTCGCCGGCGCGGCCGGGGATGCCAGGAACTGATGGCCAGGTCGACCACCGCCGCGCGCCGGTACGCCGAAGCCGCTTTCGAGCTGGCCGAGCGTGACGACGCATTCGAGGCGTGGGCCGACGGCCTGGACCTGGTGGCTGCCGTTGCAGGAGACGGTGGCGTCGGCCGGATGGTCGACAACCCAGCCACCCCGGCGTCCGAGCGCGAGGCCGGCGTCAGTCACCTGTTCGAGGGCCGAGTCGCCCCCGGCGTCCTCAATCTCACCCGACTGCTCGCCAGACGCGGTCGGTTCGAAAGCCTCCCGGCTGTCGCCGCGGAGTTCACCCGCCTCCTCAACCGCCGCAACGGCGTGGTCGAGGCCGTCGTCACGAGCGCTGCACCGCTGACCGCCGCTGAAACGGACGCGATCAGCGCCCGGGTCACGGCGATGACCGGTTCAGGCGTCAACCTCCGCACGGAGATTGATCCGACGCTCATCGGCGGGCTCACGCTCAAGGTCGGTGATCAACTGCTCGATGCGAGTGTTCGTGGCCGCCTGGAGCGGCTCCGGAACCAACTCGTGGCGAGTTCGCGCTAAGCCCACCCGCTCCGCCTCGGCGGAGCCACAACGGGCCGATGTCGCCCGAATGTACGGAGAACCGATGGCCATTCGCTCGGACGAAATCGTCAGCATCATCAAGTCGGCAATCGATACCTTCGACCAGGGGACCGAGTCCCGCAGCGTCGGGACGGTCGTGGAGGTCGGCGACGGCATTGCCCAGGTCTATGGCCTGGACGGCGCCCTCGCGTCGGAGCTCCTCGAGTTCCCCGGCGGCGTTCGCGGTCTGGCCCTCAACCTGGAGGAGGAGACCGTCGGCGCCGTGATCCTCGGCGATGCGCGGGCGATCAAGGAAGGCGACATCGTCAAGACGACGGGTCGCGTCGTCGAGGTCCCCGTCGGCCAGGCGCTCATCGGGCGGGTCGTGGATCCGCTCGGCCGACCCCTCGATGACAAGGGCCCGATCAAGGCCACGGCGACCCGCCCCGTCGAGCGAATCGCGCCCGGCGTCATCGTCCGCAAGTCCGTCGATACCCCGGTCCAGACCGGTGTCAAGGCCATCGATGCGCTGATCCCGATTGGTCGCGGCCAGCGCGAGCTGATCATCGGCGACCGCCAGACCGGCAAGACCGCGATCGCGATCGACACGATCATCAACCAGAAGGGCAAAGGCCTCGTCTGCATCTACGTGGCCATCGGCCAGAAGATCTCGACCGTCGCGAACACCGTCGCGATCCTCGAGAAGTACGGAGCGATGGAGCACACGATCGTCGTGGTCGCCGGGGCCGAGGACGCTGCGCCACTCCAGTACCTCGCACCGTACTCCGGTGTCGCCATGGGCGAAGAAGTCATGGAGAACGGCGTCACGATCGACGGCGAGATCGTGAAGGACGCCCTGTGTGTCTACGACGACCTCAGCAAGCACGCCTGGGCCTATCGGGAGATGGCCCTCCTCCTGCGCCGGCCCCCGGGCCGCGAGGCCTATCCGGGCGACGTGTTCTATCTCCACAGCCGCCTCCTCGAGCGCGCCGCGCGGCTCAACGACGAGAACGGCGGAGGCTCCCTGACGGCGCTGCCGATCATCGAGACCCAGGCGGGCGACGTGTCCGCATACATCCCGACGAACGTCATCTCGATCACGGACGGCCAGATCTTCCTCGAGACGGACCTGTTCAACGCCGGACAACGGCCGGCCCTGAACATCGGCATCTCGGTCAGCCGCGTCGGTTCGGCCGCCCAGACCAAGGCCATGAAGAAGGTCGCGGCCCCACTGAAGCTGGACCTGGCCCAATACCGCTCCCTCGCGGCTTTTGCCCAGTTCGCGTCAGACCTCGACAAGGCCACACGCGACCAGCTGACCCGCGGCGAGAAGCTGTCCGAGGTCATCAAGCAGCCCCAGTACCAGCCGATGCCGGTCGAAAACCAGGTCGCGATCCTCTACGCGGCCACGACCGGACGCCTGGACGACGTCCCGACGCCGCGCGTCCGAGAGTTCGAGTCCCAGTTCTACCGCTTCCTCGAGACGGAGCGCCCGTCGATCCTCAAGGACCTCGGCAAGGGCAAGACGCTGACCGACGAGCTCGTCGCCGCCCTCGATGAGGCGATCGAGGCCTTCCGTGTGGAAGGCTTCGGGATGGAGCCGCGCGAGACGGCGGGCAAGAAGGCCGGCAAGGGCGAGAAGGCCAACGATCCGGGCAAGGCCGCCGAGGCCGCACCGGCCGCCGCCGTACAGGCCGCACCAGCCGCCGCCGTACAGGCCGCACCAGCCGCCGCCGCACAGCCCGAGCCCGCGGCGGACCCCGGGACCGCCTCTGGCGAGACCAAGGCCTGATTCGTGGCCAGCCAACGCGACCTGCGGCGCCGCATTCGCGACGTCGGGCGGATCAAGCAGATCACCCGGGCGATGCAGTTCGTGGCTGCCTCCAAGCTGAAGCGTGCCCAGGATGCGACACTCGCGTCGAGGCCCTACTCGCAGAAGCTCGATGAAGTCCTGGCGGACCTTGCCGCGGTCCTCGGGACCGACGAGCATCCGCTCCTCGCGCCGCGCGAAGGCGGCAAGCGACTCCTGGTCCTGATCACCTCGGACCGGGGCCTCGCCGGGCCACTCAACACCAACACCATCCGGTTCGCGGCACGAGCGATCATGGATCACCCCGGCGACCTGGCCGTCGTGAGCATCGGCCGGAAGGGTCGGGACGCGATGCGTCGATCACGGGTCCCACTGGAAGCCCAC
>JAYTWS010000058.1:0-10422 GCA_043743315.1 Chloroflexota bacterium
CCGCATCGGCACGAACGGATTGTCCGCCGGGCTCTGGTCATCGTCGTCACCGAACGGGTTGAACGACGGGTGCGAGCCTGTCGTGGCGAATGGATTGAAGGCGGGCCCCTTCGGCGCGGGCGCAAACGGATTCGCGCTCGGGGCTGGTCCGGACGGTTTCGATGGCGGGGCGGTGGGGTCCCACCAGGACAGGCGGGCGGCCCGGGAGCCGCGATCCCCATCCTCCCAGTAATCGCAGCTCCGATGGTCGAAGCCGGGATCGGCGCATGGCGGAATCCGCGCAAAGCCCTCCGCGTCGCGGATGTCGATGATCCTGATCTCCGGCATCACCTTCCATATCCGCGGCGATCCGTCGAAGGTGTCGCCAGGTCGGCGAGGACACCACTCCGCACGAGCGCGATCGCAGCCGCGAGATCCAGCCCGGGCTCGCGATCCACGTCCACGTGGGCAGCCCCCGCGCGAACGAGCTCGTGGGCGGCTCGCACGCCCGTTCCGGCGCGGACCCCGGGCATCGTGGCCAGACGGAGATCCAGGGCCTGCGCGGCGCACAGCGCCTCGATCGCGAGGATCTGCTCGACGTGCGCGAGCACGGTTCGAGCGTGGCGCCCGGCGATCGGGCCCATCGAGACGTGGTCCTCCTGGTTGGCGCTCGTCGGGATCGAATCTGCGCTCGCCGGGTGGACCAGGACCTTGTTCTCCGAGGCCAGGGCCGCCGCCGTGTACTGGAGGATCATCAGGCCCGAATCCAGGCCGGATGCCGGAGCCAGGAACGCGGGCAACCCGCCGTTGAGATGCGGATCGAGGAGCAGGGCCGTGCGTCGCTCGCTGATCGAACCGAGCTCGGAAATCGCGAGCTTCGCGAAGTCGAGCGCCAGGGCGATCGGCTCGCCGTGGAAGTTGCCGCCCGAGATGACCAGCCCGCCGCCGGTGGCCAGCGCGGAGGGATCGGCCACGCCGCCGCCCGGGAAGACGAGTGGGTTGTCGGTTGCGGAGTTGAGCTCGATGTCGAGGACACCCCGCAGGTGATCGAGCGCACCGCGGACCGCGCCGTGGACCTGCGGAATGCAGCGGAGGGAGTACGGGTCCTGGACCTTGTGTGACGAAGCGTGATGCGAGGTCTGGAGGCCCGAGTCACGCAGCAGGGTCCGCAGTTCCGCCGCGACGGCGATCTGCCCCGGGTGTGGCCGGGCCAGTTGGTACGCGGCTGAGAACGCAACGTCGGTCCCGAGCATGGCCTCGACCGTCATCGCCGCCACGGTGCTGGCCGTTCGAACGAGTCGGTCCGCATCCGCGAGCAGCAGGGCCCCGAGCGCCGACATGAGCTGCGTCCCGTTGAGGAGTGCCAGCCCCTCCTTGGGCCCAAGGACGAGCGGCTCGAGGCCGGCTTCGGCGAGGGCCTCGCGCGCCGGCATGACTCGGCCGCGGATCTCCACCTGGCCCCGTCCGATCAGCGGGAGCGAGAGATGGGCAAGCGGCGCGAGATCGCCCGAGGCACCAACCGAGCCCTGCGCCGGTACGACGGGATGGATCCCCAGCCGGAGGAAGTCGAGCAGCCGATCGATGACCTCGGGACGGGCGCCGGAGTGGCCCAGTGCGATGGTATTGGCTCGGAGCAGAAGCATCGCCCGAACGACATCGCGGGGCAGCGGATCGCCGACGCCCGCGGCGTGGCTCATGAGGAGGTTCTCCTGGAGTCGCTCGACGTCGGCCGCGGCGATCGTTCGATCCGCAAGGGCCCCGAACCCGGTGGTGACCCCGTACACGACGGCTCCCTCGGCGACGAGGCGTTCGATCACGTCACGGGCTTCCTGAACCCGGCCGCGTGCGTGCTCATCGAGGACGGCATGCGCCCCGTGGCGAGCAACGGCTTCGACATCAAAGACGGTGAGGTCCGCGCCCGTCAGGACGACGGGGCCATCGCTCGCCGCGCGGCGAGGGCCTGCGTCGCTCGACGCGCGGCCGGAATTCGGCGTTGAGTCGCTCGCCTGGAGGCTGGGTTCAGTCACGCAGGCAGGATAGTCGGGCTATGCTCCCCGCGTCCCCGTCGCCGGGGTCCCGCATCCGGCCCCGCGCCCCGGGCGATCACGCCCGGATCCCCGAACGAGGAGTTCCGTGCTCGCCTTCATCGACCAGATCGTGATTCCGTTCCTGAACTCGCTCTACGGCGCGGTCGGCTACCTCGGCGTGATGGTCGCGATGGCGATCGAGTCGGCAATGGTGCCCCTGCCGTCGGAGCTGATCCTCCCGTACGCCGGGTTCCTGGTGTCCGATCCGAGCGCGCTGGAACCACTGACCGGTGCCCGCTGGGAGTTCTGGATCGTCGTGATCTTCGCGACCATTGGCAACACGCTCGGTTCGCTGGTCGGCTATGCCATCGGGGCGTGGGGCGGGCGTCCGTTCCTCGAACGGTGGGGCAGGTACCTGCTGATCCGGCCACACGAGATCGAACTGGCGGACCACTTCTTCCAGAAGTACGGACCGGCCACCGCCTTCTTCAGCCGGCTCCTGCCGATCGTCCGGACGTTCATCTCATTTCCCGCCGGTGTCGCGCGGATGCATCTCGGCAAGTTCATCTTCTACTCGACGGCCGGGGCGTTCCTGTGGTCGATCCTGCTGGTCTTCGCGGGCCAGCAGCTCGGGGCCCGGTGGGTGGACATCCGACACGCTCTCCAGCCGTTCGACCTCCTCATTGCGGTGATCGGGGTCGCAGGCGTCGTGCTCTTCATCTGGTGGCGCCTCGGCATGCCGGGCCGGCCGCGTTCGGGCACGACGAAGTAGCGTGGGGGGAACGTCGATTCAGACCTTCGGGCGCTCGAAGTCCAGGTAGCGACCCACCTCCTCGAACCCCATCGCGCGATAGACCAGGAGGCCCATCTCGCTGCTCTGGAGGATCGCGACAGACACGCCCCAGGCGTGGGCGCCGGCGACCATCGCAGCCGCTGTCACGGCACGACCGATTCCTCGGCCACGCATGTCGGGATGCGTTCCGACCGCGTAGATCCCGACCGCACCGCCGCCAAGGATCGCGGCCGCGGCAGCCACGGGCGCGCCCTCGACGGTGGCGCATGCGAGCCGGACACGGTGGTCCGCCATCGCGGCCGGCCCGAAGAGGCCCCGGAAGATCGGGCCCGCATCGAGCCCCGCGTGCCAATCGTCGTGCAGTTCGGCGCCCCCGACCGCGATCGTTACGCCCGGGGGCGGGGGCGCAGCCTCAGCGGGGATCACGTCGAGCACCATGACCGGCATCTGCCATGGGTCGGCGCGGAGGCCGAGACCCTCCGCTGCGCGAGCGAGCGCCGGGTCCCCATCCGCCCAGATCTGGACCGCCACCGGGAGGCGGCGACCTTCGACCCATTCGACCGCGCCGGGCAGGTCGTCCGCCGAGGCGCCGGGATCGATCGCGAAGACGGGGTTGAAGAACGCGGCCGCGCTGCCGGTGGCGATGGCATGCACGCCCCCGAATTGCCGGTACCCGACAGCCGGGCCTTCGAGATGTGCGAGGACGACACGGTACGCCGCCACGACATTCGCATCGGCAATACGCCGCCGCGCCTCGGCGTCCGACGGCCGCGACGGAGAGGCACTCCTGCGCGGCATCAGCGACCCTCCTCCGGTGCCGGGCGGGACCTGAAGGCGCGCCACAACAACAGGTCGTACACGATCTTCAAGCCCCCGGCGATCACGAACGGCAGCGTCGTGAGGCCGGCGCTCGCGATCAGCGGGGCGGACAGCGCCGGTGACAGCGCGGCGCCGGTGGTTCGGGCGATGCCTGTGACGCCCGCGGCGGCGGATCGCTCGCCCGGTTCGACCACCGCCATCACGTACGACTGGCGCGTCGGGACGTCCATCTGGCTGAGGCTGAACCGCAGCAGCAGGACCACGATCGCGAGCGGCAGGGTCGGCATGAGCGGCACCAGGATCAGCAGCACGTTCGACGGCAGGTGCGTGAAGACCATCGTGTTGACAAGGCCGATCCGGCCAGCGATCCGCGAAGCCGACAGGGACGAGACCGCGGCCAGCAGGTTCGCACCGAAGAAGATCGCCCCGAGGACGCCCGGTTCGACGCCGAACTTCAGGTGGAACCAGTAGGCGATCAGGCTCTGCGGCACGAACCCGCCGGCGAAACTGTCGAGCGAGAACAGCACCGACAGCCGCGCCACGATCCCCTTCGACCGTCCGAGGCCCAGGCGTCGCCGAATGCCATCGTCCGCCGGCGGCATGATCGGGGCCTCAACGCCAGGGCCAATTCGCGAGAAGACCACCGCCATGACCAGGCCGACGACCGCGTAACCGAGGACGATGGCTCGGTAGGCATTCACCGGAGCCGCACCGGAGCCGAGGAGGGCTTGGGCAAGCAGCCCGGCCGCCAGCGACCCGCTCGCGGTGGCCACGTAGCCTGCGAGGTTGTACCAGGCGAACGTCGGCGTCCGGCGCTTGTCAGGAGTCGCCTGGCTGAGCGCCGCCTGCTCGACGGCGAGGAACGGTCCGACCTCGTTCCCGGTGGGACTGATCACGCCGATCGTCGCGGCCAGGACCAGCAGCGGCAGCCAGTCCGTCACCGCGAAGAGCAGCCCGGCGCCCAGCATCAGGAGCGACCCAACGATCAGGACCCGTCGCCGCCCGATGCGGTCAGCGTTCGTCGTCAGCCAGAGCGAGATCAGGGTGTCCCCGACCAGGGTCAGCGTGAGGATGGCGCCGATCGCGAAGGCCTCGAGCCCGAGGGCCGCGAGATACAGGACAAGGACGACGGCCAGGAACCCGTAGCCGAACATGCGGAGGACCCGCGTCAGGAACAGCAGGCGCCCGTCGGCATCCAGGCCGCGCAGGCTCGCGTGAAGGCCATTGTCGGTCGGATCGGGGGTCCCGGATGTCATCCGCGGAAGTCTACGGGCAACGTCGAGTCATCCGATTCCCGCACTTGAGCGTATCCATGCCGATTGCCACCACGACCCGGCTGGTCGCACAAGTCCCAGCCCGGCGATCGATCCACCATCAACCAGGAGGTTCTCCCGTGAAGCTACGAGCGATCGCGCTCTCCACTGCCGCCGTCGTGCTGTTCGCAGCCTGCGGCGGAGCGGCTACCCAGGCCCCTGCGGCCTCGCCTGCCCCAACCGACGCCATGATGTCTCACGGTCCGTCCGCGTCGCCCGACGCGATGGGCGGGGTCATGACCGACTCGCCCGCAGCCGACCTGCGAACCAAGCTGAACCTCGCACTCGGCGAGCACATCATCCTGGCTGCCAAGGCAACGGATGCCGCCCTCGGTGGGCGTTCGGATGAATTCGCCGCATACGGCGGGCTGCTCAACACCAACGGCACCGATATCGGTGCCATGCTCGGATCCGTCTACGGGGCCGACGCGAAGGACGCGTTCAACGCGATCTGGAGCGCTCACAACGGCTTCTTCGTCGACTACACCACCGGTGTCGCCACGAACGACAAGGTCAAGATGGACAAGGCCGTCAGCGACCTGACCACGATTTACGTCCCGCAGTTCACCGACTTCATCGTCGGCGCGACCGGGCTCCCGAAGGATGCCGTGACCCAGCTCACGACAGAGCACGTCCTGCAGACCAAGGCGATCGTCGATGCCCAGGCCAAGGGTGACTGGACCGCGGCATATGCCAACCTCCGACTCGCCTACGCCCATATGCAGATGATCGGCGACGCGCTGGCCCCGGCCATCGCGGCGAAGTTCCCGGACACCTTCACCGGCGAGGCCGTGAACAAGGGCGTCGACCTCCGGGTCGCGCTCAATCAGCTCCTCCAGGAGCACCTGTACCTCGCATCTGCCGCCACCGGCGCCGCTCTCGGCGGGCGCTCGGACGAGTTCGCGGCCGCGGGCACGGCGCTGAACACGAACGGCACCGACATCGGGGCCGCCATTGGCAGCCTCTACGGAGCCGACGCCAAGGACGCGTTCAACGCGATCTGGAGCGCCCACAACGGCTTCTTCGTCGACTACACCACCGGCGTCGCCACGAACGACAAGGTCAAGATGGACAAGGCCGTCAGCGACCTGACGACCATCTACCTGCCCCAGTTCGTCGACTTCCTTGCCGGCGCCACGGATCTCCCGAAGGATGCGTTGACGCAGCTCACCCAGGAGCACATCCTGACCACCAAGGCCATCGTGGACGCTCAGTTCAAGATGGACTGGACGGCCACCGCTGCCGCCGACCGCATGGCCGGCAAGCACATGGAGATGATCGCCGATCCGCTCGCAAAGGCGATCGTCGCGAAGCTCCCGGACCTGTTCCGCTGATCTTGATCCCGGCGAGTGGGCGGTACGCCATCCACTCGCCGGGGTTTCACCCGTCACGAAGGGAGTTCTCGATGAAGACCCTGCTGGCCGTGGCCATTGCGCTCGTGGTGGCGGCCTGCGCCCCGGCGGCGAAACCTGGTTGGACCTACGGCCCGATTGCGTCGGCCACCCAGTCGGCCAGTGCGTCCTCCGACGCATCCGCTGCTCCTGAGGGTTCGCCGTCGGCCTCGCCGGCTCCGAGCCAGTCGACCGATCCGGGACTCGCGACCGTCGCGATGCTCGTCAAGGACTTCACGCTCGACCCGGTGGACCTCAAGGTGTCGGGGATGTTCGCCCTGGCCGTCACGAACGAGGGCCCGACCCTGCACAACATCACGATCCGCGCCGACGACGGCACCGTGCTCGTCGGGACGAAGGACCTGCGCGAGGGCCAGTCCGAGATCCTCACCGTCGACCTCCAGCCCGGAACCTACACGACGTTCTGCTCCCTGCCCGGGCACGAGAGTCTCGGGATCGTGGGCAGCCTGACCGTCAATCCGTGATCGGGCGCGGTACCATCACCGTGATGAGCGACAGCACCTCCGATCCGCACAGGACCGACGCGATGGTCGGTCCGCACGGCGTCGGCGATCATGGCGGTGATCACGGCCACGATGACCATGCCCACGGCGACGGCGAGGCATTGGGACCGGTCAACATGGCCGCCTGGGGTGCCGGCCTGATCGGGATCATCGGCGGCCTGGTCGTGGCCATCGTTCTCGCGATGGCAGCGGGCTGGCTCGGCTGACCGACACGCCGGCCACGTGATCCGCAAGCCGTCGCGATAGACGGCCCACGGGATGCGCCTTTGGCTCGTGGACAGGCAAGCGCTCCGGCATTCGCTCCGCGGCGAACTGACGCATCGGCCCTCGGCCGAAGGTGATGCCCGCCCGCGCGGGCCCTACGCGGTCGGCGCCGGTCGCACTCTGGCCAGCTCCACGTACGCCTCGGAAATCCACTCGTCGATCGCCCGGGGCACCGGCACGACGCACGAATCACTCCCGACCTGGCCCTTCGCGACGGCCTCGAGGCAGCGGGCCTGCAGGCTGAACCCGAGGTCCATCGATTCGATCGTGTTCCCGAGCGGGCGCGGGCCTGCCAGGTTGACCATGTGGCCGTCGGTCAGCAGGTGGATCCGGCGTCCGTCACGCATCGAGAACGTCGAGATCCCGGCATCGGTCGGGCCGAATGACGCGACCGACGGATCGGCGGCCATGCCCGCGACATCGATCTCGACCGGCAGGTGGCCGATGTTCATCAGGATGGCTCCGTCGGGCAGGATGGCGAGATCCCTTGCCGTGATCACGTCACGGGCGGCCGTGACGGTCGCGATGATGTCGGCCGAAGCGAGGGCCTCGTCCCGGTCGGGAACCATGAAGCCATCCCACATCGCCTCCATCCGGAGCACCGGATCACGCTCCAGGACGCTGACATACGCGTGGGCGCGCTGGAAGCTCAGCGCCACGCCCTTGCCGACGCTGCCGTAGCCGAAGACCACGACCCGGCGCCCGTTGGTGGCCAGGTTCGTGATCCGGAGGAACGATTCGATCGTGCTCTGGCCGACGGCGTGCCGGTTCTCGGCGAACTGCTTGATCGGGCTGTCGTTGATCACGAGGATCGGCAGATTCAGGCGATCGCGAAGCGGCACCAGCCGGATCCGGCCGCTCGTCGTCTCCTCGGTCCCGCCCTTGAGCTTCGCGTACGGTCGCTCCAGCCAGCGAGCGAACATGTCACCGCCGTTGTCGAGGATCAGGTCCGGCTCGGCATCGAGGATCTCGTCGAGGTACTCGTTGCGGACGGCATCGTGCTGGGTCGGCTCGCCGATGGCCTCGACCCCGTGCGCATTGAGATAAGCGACCGATTCAGGCTGTGTCGTGTTGAGATTCCCGGTCGAGATGACCCGCGCGCCGCCGCGCTTCAGGGTGAGGAGCAGCGCGACGGTCTTGGGCTCGAGGTGGATGCCCGTGCCGATCGTGAGTCCCTTGAACGGTTGGGTCTCATCGAACTCATCGGCGATGCGCGACAGCAGGCGGCACTGGCTGCCGACCCATTCGATCCTGGTTGTCATGTGCATGCCTCCGGGTCCGCGACCCTGCTGGACCCTGATCGATGAACCGGCTAGAACAGCCCGACGATGTCGCCGTTGGCGTCGAGATCGATGTTCTCGCCGCCCGGCTTGGACGGCAGCCCCGGCATCGTCCGCATCTCGCCCGCGATCGGCGTCACGAACCCGGCCCCGGCGGACAGGCGAACCTCCCGGATCGGGACGCGGAACCCTCTCGGGCGACCCTTGAGGCCAGCGTCGGCACTCAGCGAGTACTGCGTCTTGGCCATGCAGATGGGCAGGTGGCCGAACCCGAGCGATTCGTACTGCGCGAGCTGCTTCCTGGCCGCGGGCAGGTAGTCGACGCCGTCCGCGCCGTAGACCCGCGTCGCGATCGTCTCGATCTTGTCCATGAGCGGCATCTCGTTCGGGTAGAGGAACTCGAAGTTCGGAGCGCCCTCCTCGGCAGCGGCCCATACCGCCGCGGCGAGGTCGGTCGCTCCGGCGCCACCTTCGGCCCAGTTGTTGGCAAGCTCGGCGGCCCGCGCCCCTGCGGCGAGCGAGGCCTGGCGAACCGCCTCGACCTCAGCCGGGGTGTCGGTCGGGAACACGTTGATCGCAACGACCACCGGCACGTTGAACAGCAGCACGTTCTCGATCTGCTTGGCAAGGTTCTGCGCGCCGCGCGTGACCGCGTCCACGTTCTCCTGCTGGAGCGCCGGATCGAGCGGCTTACCGGCCACGATCACCCCGACGCCGCCGTGCATCTTGAGGGCCCGAATCGTCGCGACCATAACCGCCGCATCGGGCCGGATTCCCGACGCACGACACTTGATATCGAAGAACTTCTCGGCGCCCATATCCGCCCCGAAGCCGGCTTCCGTACACACGATGTCGTTCGTGGCGAGGGCCACCCGGTCGGCGAGGATCGAGTTGTTTCCGTGGGCGATATTGGCGAACGGTCCGCAATGGACGAACGCCGGACCTCCCTCGAGCGTCTGGAGGAGGTTCGGCTTGATCGCATCGGTCAGCAGGACGGCCATCGCGCCGGCGACCTTGAGGTCCTCGGCGGTGACCGGATCGCCCGCCCGCGTGGTCGCCAGGACCATGCGGCCGAGGCGGGCTCGAAGATCGGGCAGGTCGCGTGCCAGGGCCAGGACCGCCATGACCTCGGAGGCGACGGTGATCACGAACTCGTTCTCGCGCGGGTAGCCGTTGTCCCGTCCGCCGAGCCCGACGACGACTTTGCGCAGCGCCCGATCGCTGATGTCCACGACCCGCGGCCAGAGCACGCCCAGAGGATCGATGCCGAGCGAATTGCCGTGGTGGATGTGGTTGTCGATAAAGGCCGCGCCGAGGTTGTGCGCCGCGCCGATGGCATGGACATCGCCGGTCAGGTGGAGATTGAAATCCTCCATCGGGATGACCTGGCTGTACCCACCCCCGGCCGCACCGCCCTTGATCCCGAACACCGGGCCCAGGCTTGGTTGCCGAATGCACACGGCCGCCCTCCGGCCGATCTTGTTGAGACCCTGGGCCAGACCGACCGTGGTGGTGCTCTTGCCCTCGCCGAGCGGCGTCGGGGTGATGCCGGTGACGACGACGTACTTGCCGCGGGGGCGCTCGGCCTCCAGTCGCTCGATCCCGGACAGGCGGATCTTGGCCTTGGTGAAGCCGTACGGCTCGACCTCATCCTCGCGCAACCCGAGGTCCCGGGCGACATCGAGGATCGGGCGCGGTGTGACGGATCGGGCGATCTCGAGGTCGGACGGGAAGCTCATGCGTCTCCTGAGGTGGTGGCCTTCGCGGCGACACGGGCTGCGGGTTGGAGATCGTTCGACGGCCGCGCTGCAACCTGTTTCTGGGCTGCGCGCACGAGGTGGGCCAGGAGCAGGGCATTGGTGAGCGGCCCGATTCCGCCCGGGACGGGCGTGATCGCGGATGCAACCTCGCGCGCCGACGCGAAGTCGACGTCACCGACGAGATGACCATCGACCACGTTGATGCCCACATCAATGACCACGGCACCGGGCTTGAGCATGTCGCCGGTCACGAGCCCGGGATGCCCGGCCGC
>JAYTWS010000059.1:0-6389 GCA_043743315.1 Chloroflexota bacterium
CGGGTGTCATCGACCGCGCCGGTCTGTGGGAAGGCCGTGTGGAAGTTCGCGGGGAGGTCCGGCAGCTCGACACGGTCCTGTGGTCGGCGGGGGCCCGCCACCGAGGGGCGGACCGACGAGAGATCAAGGGTGAGCGTCGCATCGAACTCGGGGCCGGTACCCGGTTCGCGCCACAGGCCCTGGGCTCGCGCATAGCGCTCGACGAGCGCCACCCGGTCGGCCGAGCGGCCCGTCAGACGGAGGTAGGCGATGGTTTCATCGTCGATCGGGAAGATGGTGGCCGTTGCGCCGAACTCGGGGCTCATGTTCGCGATCGTCGCCCGATCGGCCAGCGACAGGCCGCCGAGCCCGTCACCGGCGAATTCCACGAAGGCTCCGACCACCCCGAACGAGCGGAGCATCTCGGTGACAACGAGGACGAGATCCGTTGCCGTGGAACCCTGCGGGAGCGTTCCCGTGAGGCGCACGCCGACGATCCGCGGCATCGGCTGGTAGAGCGGCTGCCCGAGGAGGACGGCCTCGGCCTCGATGCCCCCGACGCCGTACCCGAGCACCCCGAGCGCATTGATCATGGTCGTGTGCGAGTCGGTGCCCACGAGAGTATCCGGGAAGGCGACCATCCCATCCTCGTCGGCACGCTCCATCACCACCGACGCCAGGAATTCCAGGTTCACCTGGTGGATGATCCCGGTGCCGGGCGGGACGACCCGCAGGTCGCGGAAGGCCGTCTGCGCCCATCGAAGGAGCTGGTACCGCTCCCCGTTGCGCTCGTATTCGCGGGTGACGTTCACGGCAAAGGCGGACGGCGTACCGAACGCATCGACCTGGACCGAGTGATCGATCACCAGGTCGGCCGGGACGAGGGGATTGACCTTCGCGGGATCGCCGCCCAGGTCCGCCATCGCATCGCGCATCGCGGCCAGGTCGACGATCGCCGGGACCCCGGTGAAGTCCTGGAGGACGACGCGGGCCGGCATGAACGGGATCTCGGCCTCGCCACCGATGCCGGGCCGCCAGGATGCCAGTCGCTCGACGTCCGCCGGTTCGACGATCCCGCGACCGGCGTGCCGAAGCGCGTTCTCGAGCAGGATCTTGAGGGTGATGGGTGCCGTCGCGAGATCGATCAGGTCCCCGACTGCGGACAAACGGTAGACGTCGGACAGGCCCGGGCCGAGCGGCCCGCGGGCGCCGAATGGATCGGGAACTGGCACGGGATTCGGTCCCTCGCTGGGTGGCTACACTCGATGGGTGCAAGCGTACCGCGCCCGACCGAAACCGCCAGCGCGGGCCAGCCAATGAGAGCGTGGCCGACGCGCGAGCCGACGCGCGAGCCGAAGCCGGGGCGATCGTCCGTCGACGAAACGCTGCAGGAGCTCGAGGAGCGCGGGATCGACCTCGATCCGACGTCCGGGGAAGCACACGATCATGCCCATCCACATTCGGCGACGGCCGGTCATGATGCCGCGGGGGAGCACACCCACCCGCACCCGCACGATCACGGCCACGCGGCTGCGGGCGACCCGCCCGTCATCGGGATCGTCGGTGGCGGCGCCGTCGGTCCCGCGCTCGGGGCCGCGCTCGCGCGTGCAGGTTGGCCGGTCGGCGCAATCGCGACCCGTGATCCGGAGCGCCGTGCCCGGTTCCAGGCGCTCGTCCCGGGAGCTCGGGCGTTCGCCGAGGCCACCGCCCTCATCGACGCCGTTGACCTGGTGATCCTGGCGGTGCCGGATGACGCCCTGGCCGAAGTCGCAGGCAGCCTCCGGTTGTACAGCGGACAGGCGATGGTTCACACGTCCGGCGCGGTCGGCGCCGAAGTCCTCGAGCCGGCGATGGCTGCCGGGACGCAGATCGGGTCGTTCCATCCGCTCGTCGCCTTTGCGAACACGGAGCTCGCGATCGCGGCGCTCCGGGGCGCCACCGTGGCCATCGAAGGTGACGACCAGCTCGCGGCCCTGCTCGCGCACATGGCCGAAGCAATCGGCGCGACGGCAGTTCGCCTGGCGCCCGGCTCGAAGGCGGCCTATCACGCCGCCGCCGTGCTGGCGGCCGGTGGCTTCGTGGCCCTCCTCGACGTGATTGCGGAGCTCGGCGCCGTCACCGGACTCGATGAGGCCGGGTCGCTCGCGATCTACGGGCGCCTGATCGAGCAGACCCTCGCCAATGCCCGTGCCCTGGGTATTGCGCCGGCGCTGACCGGGCCGATCACGCGTGGCGACGTCGGGACCCTCGCCGGGCACCTGGCGGCGATGCGACTCCACGCCCCTGCCGCGCTGCGGCTGTACGTCGCGCTGGCCGAACGAGAAATTGCGCTGGCGCAACAGCGTGGCGTGCTCGCACCGGACGTCGCAGATTTGATGCGGCGATCCCTTGCGGCGGCGCCCTGACGCGCTACCATGCGCGTGATGGATCACAGCATTACCGCAAAGTACGCAGCGCGTCCGGCGGCCAGTTTCCCGCGCCCGTCGGTGCGCACGCGTCAGCGGCGTCTCGGTCTCGCGTCCGCGGTCGCCTTCCGGGCCCTGACCGGAAGGACCACCGAGCTTCGGCGTGACACCGCATCGCCGCTGTCCGCCATTCGCGGGGCGACACGGTCAATCACGCCGTCGCATCCCCATATCCCGGCTTCGGGCAGGCCGCGGCCCACCGTGTCGATGACCTGGGCTCGATCCGTCCGGAGCGGCCGATTGCGCGCCGCGACGGCGCCGTGGCTCGGCTGAGGTCCGCGACCGCCACTTCGGCCGGCGGAATCGTCATCTCGTCCGTGGGTGGGCGACCGGCCCTGATCGCCGGTCTGCGACGTCGCGAGGGTGATCGACGGCGTGGAACGTGGACGCTCCCCAAGGGAACGCCCGATCCTGGTGAATCGATCGAGGAGACGGCGCTTCGCGAGGTCCAGGAGGAAACAGGCCTGCGGGTCCGGATCCTCGAGCCGCTGACATCGATCTCCTACGTCTTCGTCCAAAGCGGCGTTCGAATCGACAAGACGGTCCACTACTGGCTCATGGAACCGGTCGGCGGCGATCTCGCGCTCCACGACCGCGAGTTCGAGCGCGTGCGGTGGGTCACGTTCGATGAGGCCGCCCACCTCCTGACCTTCGAGTCCGAACGCTCGCTCGTCGCCGCGGCGTCGGCGGTCCTTGATGGACGCCCCGTCGGACTACCCGGCAACGGGCCATCGACCGCATTCGAAACGGAACCCTCCCGACCGTGACCGACAGCGACCAGTCCCTGCGCGAGACGGCGCTCGCCGAAATCCATCGCTCGCTCAACGCCCGGCTCATCGAGTTCGGCGGTTGGCTGATGCCGGTCCAGTACCGCGGCATCCTCGAGGAACATCGGGCGGTCCGCGAGCGGGCCGGCCTGTTCGATCTGTCGCACATGGGCGAGCTGTTCATCGACGGACCCGGGGCCGGCGACGCTCTGGCGGCCAGCCTCGTATCGGATCCCCGGACGCTCGCAGTCGGCCGCGCTCACTACTCCATGATCTGCGCCGAGGATGGCGGGATCATCGACGACCTGATCGTGTATCGGCTCGCCGAGGATCGATTCCTCGTGGTCGCCAATGCCGGCAATGCGACCGTGGTCTCAGACGCGCTGGCGGATCGAATCGGGGGCTGGGATGCCATCCTGGACGATCGATCGATGGCAACCTCCCTTGTCGCGATCCAGGGGCCCGCAGCGGCCGGGATCCTGCGTCCGATGACCGACATCGCCCTGGATGACATCCGCTACTACGCGATCGCCGAGGGTGCGGTTGCCGGGGTGCCGGCCCTTGTCGCTCGGACCGGGTATACCGGCGAGGACGGGTTCGAGATCTTCGTGGACTGGGCGCGCGGCCCGGAACTGTGGGCGGCCCTCGCTGACGCCGGTGCCGGGCAGGGCCTGATCCCGTGCGGGCTCGGCGCCCGGGACACCCTGCGCCTGGAGGCGGGCATGCCGCTCTACGGCAATGAACTTGATCTGGCCACGAACCCGTACGAGGCCGGGCTCGGCCGGGTGGTCAAGCTGGACAAGGCCGGGACGTTCGTCGGGCACGAGTCGCTCACGCGTGCCGCGGCGCAGGGCCCTGATCGGCAGCTCGTCGGCCTCGTCATCACGGGCCGGGGCATCGCCCGGCATGGCTACCCGGTGCTTGATGGTGAAGGGCCCGTGGGTGCGGTCACCTCGGGGACCCAGTCACCAACGCTGGGGCGGCCGATTGCGATGGCGTACGTCGATCCGGCCCACGCCGAACCGGGTACGATCCTCGCGGTCGAGATTCGGGATCAGCCCGTCGCAGCCGAAGTGGTCAGCCTGCCGTTCTACCGTCGGGCGCGCCGTGTGACGGCGAGTTCGGGTTCAACCAGCGTCGCCTGATTCGTCTCTCGCCTGCAAGGAGGACCCGCCGCGATGGAATCGACCGGACGTCGGTACACCAAGGACCACGAATGGGTCCAGCTCGAAGGCGACGTTGCCACGATCGGGATCACCGCGTATGCCTCCGACCAGCTGGGCGACGTCGTGTTCGTGGAGTTGCCGGCGGTGGGGCGGACGCTCGCCCGGCACGCAACCTTCGGCGTCGTCGAGTCCGTCAAGGCGGTCAGTGATCTGTATGCCCCGGTCGCGGGTGAGGTCGTCGAGGCCAACGAGGCCCTTTCCGGCGAGCCCGAGATCGCGAACAGTGATCCGTACGGGAATGGCTGGATGATCAAGATCCGGATGAGCGATCCGACCGAGTTCGACGGACTCATGGACGCTGCGGCCTACGAAGAACTCACCAAGGCAGATTGATCGGGCCGAGCGTTGTACGTGGCGTCCCTGCCCTCGGGAGACTGAACCTTTGCGCGAGCCGCCCGGTAAGGACTTCTGGAACGCAGCCGAGTGCGAGTGGGCAACCACCCGACAGAGGAGCAGATCCTGAACCACCCGCGCTCCAGGATGCCATCGCTGCTCGCGGCAGGCAAGGCCGACGCACCCGCGGCGGGGGGTCCCGTCGCTGGCGGCGCCGTGGAGCGCGAACTCATCCTGCGCATGCAGCAGGACGACCTCGATGCGTTCGAGGCCTTCTTCGAACGGCACCGAGGGCTGATCCATCGGACGGCGTACGGCCTCACCGGCGACCGTCAGGTCGCCGAGGAGATCCTCCAGGACACGTTCCTGCGGGCGTATCGACATCGGAACACGCTGCGAACCGACATCTCGCCCGTACCGTGGCTGCATCGGGTCGCACTCAACCTGTGCTATTCGCGGCTGAGCCGCCGCAAGCTCGCCGTCGAACCGATCGGCGAGACCACCCAGGAGGTGCGCGACGCGGGCCCCGGACCGGCCGACCAGGCCGAGCGCGAGGAGCTGCGTACGACCATCCGAACCGCGATCGCCGCCCTCCCACCGAAGCACCAGAGCGTGATCGTCCTGTACTACCTGCACGGCATGGCGCTCCAGGAGACCGCCCAGGCGTTGGGTATCGCCCTTGGAACGGTGAAGTCCAGGCTTCACTACGCCCTGGCCGGGTTGCGTCATCACCTCGCCGCTGAGCGCCATCGCGTCCCTGTCGACGTCTCGATCCCGAGCGTCGCGGGCGTTCAAGCGGTCCTGATCGTGGTCCTCGGGGCCGACGGAAGGCGAGGCCGGCCATGATGCCGGGTTCGAGGACGGCCGACTGCACGCGGCACGCCGAGGCGCTCCTGGCCCTCGTGGACGCATCGACGCCGACCACCGGCTCAACCGCCGCGCTCCATCACATTGCGTGGTGTCGAGCCTGCGGGAATGACCTGGAGGATCTCGCGCTCGCGATCGTGGCCATGCGCCGCTTCGGAGAGGATCCTCCGGCTGCCGCGCGGTCATCCGCGGCGTGGCCGGGCCTCAGCGCCAGGATCGTGGAGGGGAGGGCCGCTGCTGCGGCGGCGGCCTGGCGCTGGCGAGCGTCATTGGCAGGCCTGATGGCCGCGACGATGGTGGTCGCGGCCCTCGTCGGGCCGCTGGCCCTCCACGTTCCGCTCGCCGGTGGCGTGGACGAGCCGACCGGTTTCAGCCCCGCGCAGCTCGACGGCGATGCCCGACGTTCCGAGGTCACCTACATCTGGCAATCGAGTACCGGTTCGTTGGTCGGTGCATCCGCGCCGGCGACTGCGAGTGGCTATGCCGCTCCGCCGCGCTATCCAGACGGGCTGGTTCCGCAACGGAAGGAGGTGCCGGTTCGAACGACGGGGCGCGCCCCAAAGGCGAACTGATCCGAGGTCATCGGATTTGACACCTCGGGTGGGGCCTGCCCATAGTACCGGCAGCGCAGAAGGCCGCTGCTCACCCGTGCCCGCTTTTCGGCGTGCATTCCGCATGGCCGGAGTTCGGACGCGGAGCGGCCACTCTGTCGAGTGGGAGACCAAGGCGTTAGATCGCCTAATTTGGAGGAG
>JAYTWS010000060.1:0-4416 GCA_043743315.1 Chloroflexota bacterium
GTGGCAGACCGTGACCGTGGCCCCGGTCTTGGCGAGCATGAACGCGACGGGCATGCCGACGACCGGCGAGCGGCCGATCACGACGGCCTCGGCACCGACGATCGGCGCCCCGGATCGCTCGAGGACTTCGAGCGCGGCATGGGCAGTCGCGGGAACGAAACCCTCGAACCCGAGCCGGAGGAGCCCGGCGTTGAGTGGATGAATCCCGTCGATGTCCTTCGCTGGGTCGATCGCATCGATGACGGTCCGGATCCCGATCCCGGCGGGCAGCGGCATCTGCACGATGATCCCCGCCACCTGGTTATCGGCGCTCAACGCCCGTACCGCCGCCGCAAGCTCGCGGGCCTGACTCGCGGGATCTTCGCCCGCGACGTCGACCAGGCGACCCTCGATCCCGACCGAGGCACAGGCCTTGAGGATCCGGTCGAGGTAGACCATCGATGGGGCCGACCTGCCGCACACGACGACCGCGAGACCGGGCGGATGTCCCTGCTCGCGGGTGAACGCGGCCACGTCCCTCGCGACCCCGGTCCGGATCTCGTCGGCGATCGGGCCTCCTTCGAGGAGCCGCGCCCCGGCCTGTACCGTCACGCCGGCATCACGCGACGGGAGCCCGGAGCACGCCGCCGGCCACGACATCGTGGGTCGTCGCGGCGAGGGACGTGATGCGCTGCATGAGGAATTCGAGGCGTTCCCTCGTCTCGGCTGCCCACGCCTCGTCCCCGACCGATGGCAGGTTGACCAGCACGTTGGCCGCGGCACCGCGAGCGGCGGCGACAGCCAGGAGTGCCGCGACATCGAGGTCAGAGGATGCGTTGACGTTGCACCGCGCCGCGAGCAGCTCGGCTCCCTCCACGACCTCGAGGCAGGCTTCGACGCAGCGAAAGGGAACCTCCGACGCGCCCCGCGCCGCGGCCTGAAGGGCGACGGTCCGGTGCGTCTGCTCGTCCGCGGTCTCGCGGGGCAGCTTGAGGGCCGCGGCGAATGCGGCGTACGCGGCGGCATCCTCGTCGGCGATCCGGAGCAGGCGATCTGCGAGCTCCGCGCCCGCGGCCTTGGTCCGACGATGGACATCGGCATACATCACGTACCGGGGCCGGCCCTCCGACAGCGACGCGACCATCGCAACGAGTGCGGCTCCGAGACTCGCGGCGAGGGCCGAAGCACTGCCACCGCCGGGCACGGGGTCCGCCGAGGCAAGGACGCTGACGAAACCATCGAGCGTGAGGTCCCGAAATCTGGTTGGACGGTCGTTCACGTTGCCAATTGTAGGCGGGCGGGACCCGTTGGCGGCTGCGGGCCGGACGCTTCCTGACGGCGTGCCGGGCACGGGGCGAGCGTAACTGGGTCACGCCCGCCCCGCCACCGGCTCCCGGCGGCGGAGGAGCGTCGCCGGTGGGCACCACCCGGGACGCGTGGGAGACCGCAGCCTGGGTGCGATGAATGCTCGGAACGACTGCCGACTCGGGCCCGGCGGGTGCGGGCCGTGGCCGGCTCGGGCCTGGCGATGCTCGGGCCTGGCGGGCCAGAGCCGGGCGGGCCAGAGCCTGCACGGCCCGAGTCCTGCCCGACGCGGCGTCAGGCGGCTCGAACAACCTCGTCGACGCCCTCGATCGCCCACCGGCCCGTCCGATGCCGGTAGGTCAGCGTCATGCGGGCGAGTGGTGTCTGGACATCGAAGATCGTCCGTGGACCTGAAACGGCCGGGAACGCTGATGTTTCATCGCGTACGCCGACGATGGCCGTCACCGGCAGGCGCTGGTCGTTCCACGTGATCTCGCGCGGGCGGCCGTCAAACCAGTCGGCTCGCACCTGTACGCGGACCGGCTCAACTCGGATCATGGCCACGATTGGCTCCTTCCGCGGGGGCGGTTCGGCTTGGGCGCTCAGTCGGCCGGGCACTGGACAACAGAACGATTGTTCGATATGACCGGAGCCTAGACCGAACACCTGTTCGATGTCAAGCCCTGCTTGCTCCGCTACGCACACACTCGAGCCACACCGTGCCACCTAGCCTGTCACGGTGATTCGGCGCGACCTCAGGGAACTTCACTGAGCCAGGGTGTCTCCCCTGACAACGCCGGGATCGATCGCGTCGTCCGACTCCTGGTCGAGGTCCGGCTCCGGATCGCGGTCCGACTCCGGATCGCGGTCCGGTTCGAGGTCATCGGACCGGCCGCCCGGCGGTAGGTTGGGAGCCACAGGTCCCTTGCGCCCGTTGCGTTCGACATCCGCGGCAAGCTCGCCGCGGCGCTCGGCAGCCGTGCCGTGATCTCGCTCGAACGGTGCCGGCAGGCCGGTGCGAAGCAACCGCGCCCGCGTTACGGCCCTGGGACCGTAGCGGCGGCGAAGCTCGTCGGCCGCCTCGGTGGCGCGGCGCTGGCGCGGATCGTCGGGTTCGAACAACCCAAGCTGCTCCCGCTCGCCGAACCCGGAGGCCGAGATCCCGACGAGACGGATCCGCTTGCCGCGCGTCTCGGGCCGGGCGAGATCGAGCGCCGTTCGCCAGATCGGCTCCGTGAGGTCGGTCGGCTCGGGCAGTGTTCGCTGGCGCGTCACGGTATGAAAGGCCGTATCGCGCACCTTGACAGTGATCGTGGCGGCCTTCGTCCCGGCGGCCCGAATGCGTCCTGAGACGCCCTCCGCCATCGCGAGGAGGGTCCGCTCGATGACCTCGGGGTCGGCCGTGTCCACGTCGAAGGTGTGCTCGTGCCCGATCGATTTCGCCGCGTCCGGATCATCGACCGGCTCCGCATCGATCCCGTGCGCACGATCCACCAGCGACGCCCCGTGCTGGCCGAGGCGCCGGGTCAGGGCCGCGCGATCCGTCGCGGCGAGGTCACCGATGGTCCGGATCCCGAAGTCCGCCAGGGCATCAGCCGTCTGGGGGCCGACGCCCCACAGCCTGGAGATGGCGAGTGGCGCGAGGAAGGCCGCCTCCTCGCCGGGCGGAACCACGACGAGGCCATCCGGTTTCCGAAGGTCCGAGGCGATCTTGGCGACCAGCTTCGTTCGCGCGACGCCGACCGATGCGGTCAGCCGCAGCTCGTCGCGGATCGTCTGGCGGATCCGACGGGCGATCGTTCCACCATCGCCGAACAGCGCACGCGAGGCCGTGACGTCGAGAAAGGCTTCATCGATCGAGACGGGTTGCACCAGCGGGGTGAAGCGCCGAAGAATGGCCATCACCTCGCGACTGACACGCTGGTAGGTCGCGCCGTCAACCGGCACGAAGATGCAGGTCGGGCAGATCCGCTTGGCGGTCCGGATCGGCATGGCGGAATGGACGCCGAACTTCCGCGCTTCATAGGACGCGGCGCTCACGACCCCCCGATCACCGGTTCCGCCCATGCCCACGACCACGGGTTTACCGAGCAGCTCGGGGTGATCACGCTGCTCGACCGCAGCGAAGAACGCGTCGAGGTCGACGTGGAGGATCGTGCGCGAGTTCGTTGCCGTCACCTCGCGATTGTCTCTCCGCCGCGTGTCAACGGCGTGGCACGCCCGAATTGGGCGCGCAGGGCTCCGGGCGCGCAGGGCTCCGGGCGAAGCGATGAGTAGCGCGCCCGGAGTAGGCGCGCGCGGCCGAGTAGCACGGCTGAGTGGCACGGCTGAGCAGCAACGGCTGAGCAGCACGGCTGAGTAGCACGGCTGAGCAGCACGGCTGAGTGGCACGGCTGAGCAGCACGGCTGAGCAGCACGGCTGAGTAGCACGGAGGTCGTAGAGGCAGCTTTCCTGCCATTTCGACACCCGGGGTCGCTTAGGCTCGCTGTACGGGAGCCGTGGGGCCGGTTTCGTGGCTGTGGGAACGTGGTCTGGTAGCGGGGAGCACGAATCTGCGGCCCATGTCGCGCAACGGGCCGGATTCCCCATCCCGATGTTGGCCTTGGCGACCGGGGATGTCGAAGTGGCAGGGATCGGGCAGCTCCGGGCCGGCTCACGCCGGTTCGAGCCTGCAACCTGGTTCGGGCAACTCCGGGCCGGCTCACGCCGGTTCGAGCCTGCAACCTGGTGCGGGCAACTCCGGGCCGGCTCACGCCGGTTCGAGCCTGCAACCTGGTTCGGGCAGCTCGGGGCCTGCTCACGCCGGTTCGAGCCTGCAACCTGGTTCGGGCGCCGCAACTCGACGCGACTCGGCTCGCGGCCCGCGCGACTCGGCGCACGGTTCGGGCGCCCCGACGCAACTCGACGCGACGCGGCTCGGCTCGCGGCCGGCCGGCTCGCGGCCCGAAGCGTGCCAACGGCGTGGCACGCCAGGCCGCCACGAAATCGGAACATGGTCGCCCAGGAATGCGTGGACCGGTCAGGGACGCCCGGACCGAAGGTAGGCGAGCACCGCCAACACCCGCCGGTTGTCGTCCTCCGCCGGTTCGAGCGCGAGCTTCGAGAAGATCGCGTTCACGTGCGTTTCCACG
>JAYTWS010000061.1:0-4452 GCA_043743315.1 Chloroflexota bacterium
CATGAGCGCGACCGCGTCATCGGTTCCGGTATCGACGTCGAGGATCATCTTGGTGGTCATGACGTCAAGTCTGCCCGATCTGATCGCTCAGCGGCGCGCGCTGGCTCGAGCGCGCGGATCGCCGCCCGGACGCGATCCGGCGTTGCCGGAACCCTGGTGATCCTGGCACCCGTGGCGTGGTGAATCGCTCCGAGGATCGCCGGTGCCGTGGGAACGAGCGCGGGCTCCCCCACACCCTTGGCGCCGTACGGGCCAGCCGGCTCGTGATCCTCGATCAGCAGGCACGTGATCGGCGGGATATCGCCGACGGTGGGGATCAGGTAGTCGTGGAGGTTCTCGGTCCGGCCGGGCACATAGGCTTCCATGAGCGCGAAGCCCAGGCCCTGCGCGATCCCGCCGTGGATCTGCCCTTCGACCTGGGTCGGGTTGATCGCCCGGCCGACGTCATGGGCGGCCACGATCCGGAGCACCCGGGTGGTGCCGAGTTCCAGGTCCACCTCGACCTCGGCGATCTGCACACCGAACGCGTAGGTCGCATAGGGATGGCCTTGGCCATCGGCGTCAAGGGGCGTCGTGGTCGGGTCGAAGAACCCGCGACCCAGGAGTACCGGGCAGGCCGACGCGTCCGTGACACGGACCGGCGACAGCTCGGCGAGATCGATCACGACAGGCCGGCCACCCGGCTCGAGCACGGTTGCTCGCCCGTTGCCCAGGGTGATCGTCGACCCGTCCCCGGCCTCGGCCAGGCGAAGAATCTGGGCGCGCAGGTCCTCGCCGGCCAGCCGTGCAGCGTTGCCCGACACGAACGTCTGGCGGCTCGCCGATGACTTGCCGGCGTCGGCCGTTCGATCCGTGTCCCCCGAAATGAGTCCGATGGCGTCCGCCGGAACCCCGAGCGCATCGGCCGCGATCTGGACCAGCACGGTCGAGGCTCCCTGCCCGATGTCGACGGCGCCCGAGTAGAGCGTCAGGCTGCCTGCCCGGTCCACGCCCAGCTCGATGGTCGAAGGATTGCTCATCGAGGTGTTGCCGATTCCGTACCACATGGCCCCGATCCCGACGCCACGGCGCATAGGCCCTGCGGCCGCGATCCGAGCGAGGTTCCAGTCCTCGGCCGCCGATCGCCACGAGGCCCAATGCGGCCGAAGCGCCTCGAGGCAGGCCGGCAGTCCGGCACTCGCCAGGAGGGCCTGGCCGGTGGCGGTCACCGATCCTGCGCGCAGGGCATTCCGAAGCCGGAATTCCAGGGCATCGATGCCGAGTTGCGCTGCGAGGTCGTCCATGAGCGCCTCATGCGCGATCGCGGCCTGCGGAACCCCGAACCCGCGGAACGCGCCCGCCGGCGGGTTGTTGGAATGAATTGCGCGCGTCGTGGCCAGGACCGCGGGGACTTCGTACGGGCCCATCGCATGAACCGGGACACGATTGGCCACGGTCGGCCCCCACGAGGCATACGCCCCGGTGTCGAAGTCAGCGTGGAACTGGAACGCGGTGAGATGTCCCGCGGCGTCTGCCCCGGCTCGTGCTCGAATCCTGGACGGATGGCGCTTCGGGCTCGCGGCCATCGATTCCGGTCGTGTCCAGATCGCCCGGACGGGCCGATCCAGTAACCAGGCCGCCGTTGCGACCAGCGCGTGGACCGACAGGTCCAGCTTGCCGCCGAAGCCTCCGCCGACGGCACTCGGGATGATCCGCACCTGGTCGGGTCGCAGGCCGAGAATGAGCGCGACTTCGTCACGATCCATGTACGGGGTCTGGGTACTCACGAACAGCTCGATCCGGTCCCCGACGCGGCGGGCCGAGCCGGCCTCGGGCTCGATGTAGGCGTGCTCGACGAACGTGGTTTCGACGTCAACCTCGGCGCTGACGACGGACCGACGCAGGGCCTCTTCGATATCGCCGCGGGCAACCCGACCGCTGATCAGGACGTTCGATGGCGCATGGGCGTGCAGGAGCGGGGCACCTTCTGCCGTGGCGACGTCCATGTTGCCGACCGGCGGCAACGGCTCCCAATCAATCGGCACGTCGGCATCATCGATCCCTTCGATCGTCCCGGCATCGCCGACGAGCGCGACAACAGCCTCACCGCGATGCCGAACTTCGCCATCGGCGAGCGCCGGCTGGTCCTTGCCGGTCGCGTAGATCCCGTACCGGTTCTGGCCCGGGATGTCGGCGGCCGTGAGCACGAGAACGAGTCCGGGAAACTGCTGCCGGAGGGGCCCGAGATCACCGATTCGGAAGCGTGCCCTGGCGTGCGGGGACCTGACGGCCCGGAGCACCAAAAACTCGGCCGGGGGCTGGTCAGCCCCGTAGATCGCGCTGCCGGCGACGCGCTCGAGGCCATCGACCTTGGCGAGCCGGGCACCGACCGCCGGCTGGCGCGTACCCGACGTATCGGGCCGCGTGTCGCCGCTTGGATGTGCCGGCCCCCTCCTGTGCGCCCGGACCCCGTGCCCGATGGCCTCCACGACCTTCCGATACCCGGTACACCGACACAGGACACCCGCGATGGCGTCGCCGATCTGTGCCTCCGTCGGATCCGCCGGGCCTTCGAGCACGTCTTCGGCGGCCATCAGCATGCCCGGTGTGCAGATCCCACACTGAGCCGCACCCGCTTCCAGGAACGCTCGTTGCAGGTCCCCGAGGTCGGCGAACTCGCGCGCTGCGGCTCCGGCGGCGCCCGTGCCCATCCCTTCGACCGTCCGGACCTGGCAGCCGGCAACCTGTGCCACCGGCACCAGGCAGGCACACGCCTGCTGCCCGTCGATCCTGACGGTGCAGGCGCCGCAGTCCCCGGCGTTGCAGCCGATCTTCGTCCCGGTCAGCCCCAGGTCGTCACGGAGCACATCGGCGAGCCTCCGCATCGGCTCGACCTCGACGTCGACCGGTCCTCCATTGACCTCGAAGCTCACCCAGACCGTCACGCCACGAGCTCCTCGAGCGCGCGTCGGACCAGCGTTTCGGCGGCCTCCCGCCGGTAGGCAGCCGTGCCCCGGACATCGTCGACCGGCGACAATGCGACCAGATGCTCAGATCGCACTGTCGCCCCGATACCCGGCGTGGCAGGCATCCCGCGCAAGACGGCTTCGAGCTCAGGCAGGCGCTGGGCGACAGGAGAGCACGCGCCCACGGCGACACGCGCGGCGGTGATGCGCCGAGTCGCATCAACGGCGAGAACGGCTGCCACCATCGCGATCGAGATGACCAGGTACGCCCGAGATCCGAGCTTCAGGAACGTGGCGCGAGCCTCGGAGTCGGGCGCCGGAACGAACAGGCCGGTCACGAGTTCATCGACTTCGCGGACCGTAATCCGGTTCCCGGTCACGAAGTCCGCAACCGGCACCCGCCGCTCTCCACGAACCGACGCCAGCGTGACCAGGGCATCGAGGGCGAGCAGGTTCGGGGTCCCATCAGCTGCCGGCGAGGCATTCACGAGGTTGCCGACAACCGTCGCCCGATTCTGGATCTGGCGCCCTCCGACCGCGAGCGCTGCGCGGCGCAGCCCGTCGAACATCGGCGGCAGGGACGCAGTCCCCACATCCGTCCAGGTGGCGAGCGCGGGGATGCGCCATCCGCCACCGACCTCCTCGATCCGCCGCAAGCCGACGAGCCCGGAGATGTCGATGACATCGTGGTCGATCACACGACTGACCCGTCCCGGGTAGTGATCGGTTGCACCCGCCACGACCGTCCCGGGACGACCCTCCTCCCGGGCGCGTGCCAGCGCCTCGATGGCTTCCGTCACGGTCGTCGGACGCAGATAGCTCCCCATGGCGAGCAGGGACCCTAGGCCTGGATCAGCGGCAGGACCCGCTCGGCCAGGACATCGAGATCACGAAGGTCCCAGGTGAGCGGATTGAGGATCAGGTGATCTACCCCGCCGAGGGCTGCCACCTTGCCCCGAATCTTGTCCGCGACCTCGTCGGCCTCCCCGAGCAGATAGAACTCCTGCCAGTAGTCGAGGTCCATGCCCGAGTAGACCGAGAACGCGCGAGCCGCGCGCTTCGGATTCTCGCCCGGTCCAAGGATGTGCACGAAGTTCGAATAGACCTTCGACAGCTCCTCCGGCCGCCGGCCGAGTTCGATCATGTACCCGCTGATGACCGCCCAGTCCTCGGCCACCATTCCGGCGGTCGCGGAGGAGTGCGGCACCCAGGTGGTCGCGTACTTCGCGATACGCCGGAGCACCGGTTCGATGGACGGCACGTCCTGGCCGTAGATCCGGGCGGAGGGCTGCGTGCCGCCACCGATCCAGATCGGTGGGTGCGGCCGCTGGATCGGCTTCGGGAAGACGGACAGGTCCTGGAAGTGGTAGTGGCGGCCCTCGTAGGTCACGTGATCGCCGGCCCACAGCGCGGTGATGGCCTCGAGCATCTCGGTCATCCGTCGCCCACGCTCGCGATACGGGATCCGGAGCGCCGCGAACTCGGCTTCGTTCCAGCCGACCCCGAC
>JAYTWS010000062.1:0-8363 GCA_043743315.1 Chloroflexota bacterium
CTGGAGGAAGTCCGGCAGCGACTGCGGCGGCACGAACACGTTCGACAGGAACGTGATCGGAAAGAGGACCGTGAAGGAGACCTGCTGGGCGACCTCGACGCTCGGGACCACGAGACCCAGCCACACACCGATCGCGGCCATCGCGAGGGCGAACAACAGGAGCAGGCCGATCCCGGCAACGAGTTCCACGGGCCCGGTGTTGACCCGCCAGCCGACCACGTATCCGGAACCCATGAGGACCACGAGGATCCCCGCGTTGTAGATGACGTCGGCGAGGATCCGACCGATGAGGACCGCGGGACGTGCCATCGGCAGTGACCGGAACCGATCCAGGAGGCCTTTGCTCAGGTCGTCGCGCATCCCGACGGCGGTCGTTGCGGCGGCGAAGACGATGGTCTGGGCGAAGATTCCGGGCATCAGGTATTCGCGGTAGCTACCGCCGCCGGGGAGCGGGATCGCGCCACCGAACACAAATGCGAACAGCAGGACGAACATGATCGACTGGAGAATCGCGAAGATCGCCAGCTCCGGGATCCGCGGAATGCGCTTGAGGTTTCGCCAGGTCACGACCGCCGTGTCGGCCACGAGTTGATTCATGCGACCTCCGCCACAGCATCGGTGTCGGCGACCCGGCCCGTCAGCGACAGGAACACGTCATCCATGGTCGGCCGGCGCAGGGCGATGTCATCGATGTCGATCCCGGCGTCACCGAGATCACGCACGACCTCGATGAGCTTGCCCGCACCGCCGGTGGCCGGGACGGTCAGCCGACGCGTGTGCTCGTCGAGCGTCCATTGCCCCGAGCCGTCGCGGGCCAGGATCTCCTCGGCACGGCCCAGGTCCGCCGGGTCCCGAACGACGACCTCGATCCGCTCCCCGCCGACCTGGCGCTTGAGTTCGTCGGCGGTCCCGCGGGCGATGATGCGACCGTGGTCCACGACGGCGATCGTGTCGGCAAGTTCGTCCGCCTCTTCGAGGTACTGCGTCGTCAGCAGGAGCGTGGTGCCGTCGCGGACCAGCGATCGGATGACGTCCCACATCCCGAGTCGGCTGCGCGGGTCGAGTCCCGTGGTCGGCTCGTCGAGGAAGAGGAGGCGTGGCCGTCCGATGAGGGCGCTCGCGAGGTCGAGCCGGCGGCGCATGCCACCTGAGTAGGTCTTCACGACGCGATCGGCCGCTTCGTCGAGGTCGAACTGGACGAGCAGCTCGCTCACGCGACGGCGCGATTCGGCGGATGCCAGCTGATAGAGCCGCCCGAACATCCAGAGGTTCTCGCGAGCCGTCAGATTCTCGTCGACAGCCGCGAACTGGCCGGACAGGCCGATGACCCGTCGGAGCTTCTGGGCATCCCGCACGACGTCGTAGCCGGCCACGGTTGCGCGTCCCGCGTCCGGCCGAAGCAGGGTTGCGAGGATCCTGACGGTCGTTGTCTTGCCCGCGCCGTTGGGGCCGAGAAGGCCCAGGACCGTGCCCTCCTCGACCTCGAGGTCGACGCCGTCGAGGGCTCGAACCTCGGACCTGCGCGAGCGATAGATCTTGACCAGGCCCTCGGCCGTGATCGCGGGCATGCCTACTCCCCGTTTCGCTGTCGTGTGGGCACGGAGTATATCGATCGCGGTGCGGGGCCGGTTCAGCCCCTGAGTCGTCGGCCCTCGAAGGATTCCATCGCATCGATGAGGGCCGCCGGAACCGGGATCGGCCGCTCGGCCGCGTAGTCATACGACACGAGCACGGATTCGGCGACCCCGACCAGGCGCGCCGCCCCGTAGCGGCTGTCGGGAGCCGTGAGGCGGTGGCTCATGGCAAAGCTCGTCCGGCCGATCCGGTCGATCCGCGTTTCAACCTGGAGGATCTCGCCGTAGTAGGCCTGACTCCGATAGGTGACCCGGATCTCGGCCAGGATCATGCCCTCCGTTGCCCCGTGGACGCCGAGCTGGAAGGGTTCACCGGTCACGCGCTCGTAGTAGGCGGCCCGCCCGATCTCGACGTAGGTCAAATAGGCGGCGTTGTTGACGTGGCCCATCGCATCCGTGTCGCTGAGCCGCACCTCGATCGCGTGCGCGTGGGCGAAATCACCGGGCAGGTCCCGGAGATCGAGGGGCACCTCCGCCCGGCCGCGTGACGGTTCCGGCGGCGAACTGTCGTGCATGGAACCGAGTGTACGGTGGCCATGCGCGTGCGACGATTTCCGCGATGGTGACGATGACCGAGCTACCGGCCGATGAACGCGACCAGGAGGCGACCGCCGACGGTTTCGTCATGACCTCGATCGGAGCCCGCTGGGGACCGGTCTACCTGGCTGCCTCCGACCGCGGCCTGGTGGCCGTCGACCTGCTGTCGACCGAGGCGGCATTCCGCGCCCGCCTCGAGCTCCGGTTCGGGGCTCGTGGACCGATCGACCTCGTTCATGACGGGGGACTCGTGGCCGGCCCCGCCCCGCGCCACGCCCACCTCCGCGCCGCCGCGCCCGCCGTGTCGGCCGCGCTCGACGGCCGGCCCGCCGCTCTCGGCGACCTCAGGATCGACCTTTCCGACCGGACTGCGTGGGATCGGGCGGTCCTCGCCTGCGTCCGGTCCATTCCCTGGGGCCAGACGCGAAGTTACGGCGAGGTCGCCCGTCTCATCGGGCGACCGGGCGCCGCCCGGGCCGTCGGTGGCGCGATCGGGCGCAACCCGATCGGCTGCGTGATCCCATGCCATCGTGTCATCGCCGGCGACGGCTCGCTCGGCGGCTATGGCGGGGGCTGGTGGGGCGATCGGGACCGTCTGCTGGACCTGAAGTCGGAGCTCCTCTCCGCCGAGGGGCAGCACCCGCGTCGGCGGCCTTCCGACACGAACCCAGCCCGCTAGACTGGCGGTCACCTGAACGGGGCGGAGACGCGCCACGTGGCGCAGGCCGAACGCTCGAAGTTCGTCGCGAAGGGAGTCCATCCGATGGCCCAGGCCGTCGCCCGCCAGCCGTCAATGTTCGCGATCTTCCGGAAGCGGGATTTCTCCCTCATGTGGAGTGCCCAGTTGGTCTCCACGATCGGGTCTTCCCTGACCGACCTGGCCGCAGGGATCCTCGTGTTCCAGCTGACGAATTCCGCCCTTCAGGTCGGATTGACGCTCATGGTGACCGCCATTCCGACCCTCCTCGTGGGCCTGTTCGCCGGCGTCTTCGTGGACCGCTTCGACCGCAAGCGCATCCTCCTGTCGTCGGATCTCCTCCGCGGCATCATCGTCGTCCTCATCCCCTTCGGGGTCCAGACCTTCGGCCTGATCGCGCTCTACGTGCTGCTCTTCCTTGCCGCCGTCGTCCGGCAGTTCTTCGATCCGGCCTGGGAGAGCGTCCTCCCCGACATCGCCTCCGAAGAGGAGCTCGCGTCCGCCAATGCCTTCCTCTCCATCAGTTCATTCGGGTCGACGGCCATCGGGTTCGCACTGGCCGGGTTCCTCGCGGCTGTGGACATCCACCTCCCGTTCTACATCGATGGCTTCACGTTCCTTCTGTCGTTCCTGATCGTCCTCGGCGTGCAGATCGCGAAGCAGTCGTCCGACGAATCAACGACACTCGGGGCCGTCCTTGCCAACCTCCGGACCGGCATGGCCTTCCTGTGGGCCACTCCGATCCTCCGCTCCTCGCTCATCGTCAACCTGCCGATCCTGTTCTCGTTCGGCCTGTGGAACGTGCTGCTGCTCCCGATGGCCATTCGCGAGCTCGGCGCCACTTCGTTCGAATACGGACTCCAGGAGGGCCTCACCTCGGTCGGCTTCGTAGTCAGCAGCCTGCTGATGGCCAAGTACGCCAATCGGTTTGCGGAGGGCCAGTGGATGGTCATCGCGACCATCGGCATGGGGTTCTTCGGCGTGGCGTACGGGTTTGCCGACAACATCTGGTTCGCCATCGCCATGGTCGTCGGCTCCGGCTTCCTCAATTCACCGCTCGGAATCTCCCGCCGCCTCATCTTCCAGAAGAACACGCCACGGGATCTTCGTGGGCGGGTCTTCTCGGCATTCGCCGTCTCGCGCGATGTGACGTTCTTGGCCGGCATGGCCTTGGCCGGCCTTGCCGACATCCTGCCGATCCGGGGTCTCGTCATCACGGCCTCGCTCATCCTCATCGGCGCGGGCATCCTGACCCAGTTCATGCCGGGCCTCGGCACGCCGGCCGCTGAGTGGAAGCGGGCAGCTCAGTTGCTGCGGACGGCGCGCACGGCGCCGGTGGCTGCCGCTGGCCGGATGGCCCTTCCCGCCGACTTCGCGCGGCTGCTCGCGCTCATTCCCGAGCTGGGCGGCCTGGAGATCGGGCGCCGCGCGGAGTTCATCGTGGGAGCGACCGTGCGTCGAGCCGAACCGGGTACGGCGATCATCAAGGTCGGAGACGCCGGCGATTCGGCCTATTTCGTCCTCGCAGGCCGCGCTGTTGCGGGCGTACCGACCGAGAACGGCGACACCCGGTCGTTGTCCGCCATGGGCCCCGGCGAATTCTTCGGCGAGATCGCGGCGATGACCGGCAGTATCCGGACCGCGAACGTCGTGGCCGACGAGCCGACCGAGTTCATGGAGGTCCCGGCAACGACGCTCAAGGGCCTGATGGACGTTCCGGCCATGGACGAGCTCATCACGTCCAAGCTCCGCGAACGCCTGACCCGAACCGCCAACGCCGACCTCATCCGACTGGCGGGCCTCGACCAGCGCGACCTCAAGGACCTCCGCAGGAGCCGTCCGCAAATCGCGGGCCAGGCGGCCGCAACCACCGATTCCGGAGGCGGCTGAGGCTCGTTCAGCGACGCGCGGCCCGGTTTGCTCGATTGACATCACGGCTCAACGGTTGGAACGTACAATGGCCACCCCGCAGCACACTGGACTGGACATGACACACCCGTTCGTTCGTCGTTCTCGTCGATCCATCGGACCGAGCGTGCTCGCTGTCCTGGCGACGTTGGTCATCGCATCGGTCGGCATGACCGTCAACGCCGCGACCACGACCAAGCCCTATACGGCCACGTGGGTGACGGGCGGAAGCGCTGTTGCCAATCCGCCGAATCAGCTGGGCATCTCGCCCGGCAGCCAGACGCTGACGCTCAGGATCACCAACAACTCGAACCCGCAGTCGCTCGGATCGGCGAACGTGACCGTCCCGTCCGCCTACGTGCTGACCGGTGCCGGCGTTAGCCAGGGTTCGGCTACCGTCGCTGGAGCGATGGTCGAGCTTCGCAACCTCAACCTGGCTCCGGGTGCCTCACTCGATGCAACGATAGCGATCACGGCACCCTGCCTCGGCGGTGGCGCCGCCGTGACATGGCCGATCACGGTCAAGCAGGCGAACACCTTCAGCGGGCCGCCCGGCAATGACTTCGTGCTGGCGTCCGGGACGTCCGGCCCGTCGACGGCGGTCATCGGAGACTCGCAGTGCCTGCTCCGCTTCAGGAGCCAGCCGAACACGACGCACACGGGTTCCATGATCCGCGACGGGTTCGGCAGCGCGGGCAACGCGATCAGCATCGAGATCTATGACCCGGGGACGGGCGCGGTCGTCGCCTCCAATGCCGCCGTGACGCTCGTGACGAGCTATGGGCCTTCCAGTGGCACGCTCAGCGGTGGCGGGCCTGTCAATGCGGTCGGTGGCGTGGCGACATTCCCCGATCTGTCGCTGGACAGGGCTGGTCCATACAAGCTCCGGGCGAGCAGCCCGGCCGCGTCGAATCAGCCCGATTCGAACCAGTTCATGGTCTCCGACACCATCGACACCTGTACCGGTGCAGGGTGCACCTTCTCGCTCACCCCTGACTCGAACAGCTACTCGATCACCCCGAAGAAGGGGGCGATCGGTGCCACGTTCGTCGCGTCGGTCAACCTGAGCGGACTCACCATCTCCTGCGCCGGTGCGCCGTATAACTATCCGGACTCGCGCCAGCCGAATGCCATCTGGTACGCGTACAACGACGGGACCGTCGGATCGGTCAAGACCAACGTCATCGTCATCGACAAGGCCATCGTCCAGCTGACGTCGGAGAACGGAGCCTCCTTCTACCGGGTCTGCTACACGTCGCCCGAGGGCTTCAAGGATCGGAACGGCAACCAGGCTCCGCTCGATCAATCGCCCAGCGGTCCCTCCGCATACTTCGGGACGGCCTGGTACACCGGCCTCCTGCCGGACTGCGCCAAGAAGAACCCGGCGCCACCGTGCGTGCTGAGCTGGACCGGCGACACTGGCGGCAACCGGATCGGGACCTTCCTGACTCCTGCCGGAGATCCCGGATACCGGTAGGCCATCGCATGGCGCCGACCCGTCGGACGCCGACCCGTCGGACGCCGACCCGCCTGAACGACCGCCTCGGATCAGGGCCCGAGGCGGTTCCGTTTCCTCCGCTGCCCGCGATCGCCGATTTCGAGGCCCGGCCTAGACTGACCCGATGACGGCCTGCCCGGACTGTGGCGCGAGCAACCCCGAGCGCTATCGGCGATGCGGGCAGTGTGGCGGGCGGTTGCGGCCGGATGAGCCCGCCCGCGAGATTCGCCGATTCGCAACCGTGGTCAACTCCGATCTCAAAGGCTCCACCGCGCTCGGCGAGATGCTCGATCCTGAATCGCTGCGCGAGGTCCTCGGCCGCTACTTCGACGAGATGCGCCTGGTCTTCGAGTCGCACGGCGGGACCATCGAGAAGATCATCGGTGACGCGATCGTGGCCGTGTTCGGGATTCCGACCCGGCGCGACGACGATGCGATCCGGGCCGTCGAGGCGGCTGCCGAGAGCATCGCGGTGCTCGCCAGACTCAACGACCAGCTCGAACAGGTCTGGGGCGTCCGGCTCATTGCCAGGACCGGCGTGAGCAGCGGCGACGTCGTGGTCGGCGACGCGTTCGAGGGCCAGCACGTCCTGACCGGCGACACGATGCGGATCTCATCCGCCATGGAGCAGAACGCGCCGCCCCTCGAGGTGCTGATCGCCGAACCGACCTACGACCTCGTGCGCGATCGGGTCGAGGTCGAGCAGGCACCCGCCGTCACGCCCAAGGGCATGGACACGGCGATCCCGGCCTATCGCCTCCTGTCGGTCGCCGCGCATCCAGATTCCGCCGGCGCCGCCGACACCGTTCCGACCGACGTCAGGATCTGCACGACATGCGGTGCCGAGAACGAGCCGGATTCGCGCCGATGCGGCACCTGCGGAGCCGTCCTTGCGTCGAAGATCGCCGCGCGCGAGAGCCGCAAGACCGTCACGCTCGTATTCGCGGATCCGAAGCCCACCTCGCTCACGGACGCCGCCCCCTCCGCCGAGGCCATGCGCGACGTCATGTCGCGCTACTTCGAGGCGATGCGGCTGGCCCTCGCGCGCCATGGCGGGACGGTCGAAAAGTTCATCGGCGATGCGGTCATGGCGGTCTACGGGCTGCCCGTCCGCCACGAGGATGACGCGATCCGGGCCATCCGTGCCGCGGCCGAGATGCAGGCGGCGCTGCCGGCCCTCAACGACGACTTCCGCGAGCGGTGGGGCCTCGAGCTCCGCAACCAAATCGGCGTGAATACGGGCGAAGTGATCGCGGGCGACGCCTCGACCGGGCAACGCCTCGTCACGGGCGATGCGGTGAACACGGCGGCCCGGCTCGAACAGGCGGCCGGACCCGCGGAGATCATTCTCGGCGACCTGACCTATCGCCTCGCTCGCGACCAGATCGAGGTCGACGTCCTGGAGCCACTCGCGCTGAAGGGCAAGGCCGAGCTCGTGGCGGCCTACCGCCTGGTCCGGATCCTCGACGCCCCCACCGAGCGAAAGGCCGAGACGGCGCCGTTCGTGGGGCGCGAGGTCGAGATGACCCGCCTGGCCGAGGGCCTCGACGAGGCTCGAGCGCGCATGGTGGCACGTCTCGTGACCGTGGTCGGTGACGCCGGCGTCGGCAAGTCCAGGCTTATCCGGGAGTTCGCGGCGACGGCGGGCGTGTCGGCGCGCGTCGTTCGCGGGCGTTGCCTCCCCTATGGCGATGGCATCACGTTCTGGGCGTTGTCCGAAATCGTGCGCGAGGCAGCCGGCATCACCGCGGAGGACCCACCGGCCACCGCACTGTCGAGGATCAGGTCACTCCTCGAAGGGTCCGATGTCGCGGCTCCGGAAGCAGAAGCGGTCACCGGCCGGATCGGCGCTGCGATGGGCCTGGCGGAAGAGCAGTTTCCGGTCGCCGAGATCTTCTGGGCAGCTCGAAAAATCCTCGAAGCGCTCGCCCGGGACCGCCCGCTCGTCGCCATCGTCGACGACATCCAGTCGGCCGAGCAGACCTTCCTGGACCTGATCGACCACCTACTCGACGCGGTTGAGGGAGCACCTGTCCTCATCCTCTGCTCCGCTCGCCACGAGTTGGCCGATCGACACCCGGAGTGGTCC
>JAYTWS010000063.1:0-20371 GCA_043743315.1 Chloroflexota bacterium
GGGCTCCAGGCCCGCGATCACGTGATGGCCGGCTTCGACCGGGCGGACCTCGTGATCTGCGTCGGGTACGATCTGGTCGAGTACGGGCCGGCCCACTGGAACCCGGACGGCTCCAAGCGGATCATCCACATCGATACGCAGCCGGCCGAGATCGACACCGCCTATCGACCGGCTGTGGAACTGGTCGGGGCAATCGACCTCACCCTCGAGCGCCTTCTCAATGCGGTGCTGCCTCGCGGTGTCGGGGGACGGAGTGCGGCCGAACGCCACGCCTCCAAGGAGATTCTGGTCAACGCCGACCTCCGCACCGCGCTGCTCGCGGATCTCGTGGCGTGCGAGTCGGACCAGGGCTTCCCGATCAAGCCGCAGCGGGCCATTCACGAGATGCGGCGGGCCCTCGGTCCGAACGACATCGTGGTCAGCGATGTCGGCGCGCACAAGGTCTGGGTCTCCCGGCTCTATCAGGCCTATGAGCCGAACACCGTGATCATCTCCAATGGCTTTGCCGCCATGGGGATCTCCGTGCCGGGCGCGATCGCGGCCAAGCTGGTCCATCCGGACCGCAAGGTCATCGCGCTGTGTGGAGACGGAGGGTTCCTCATGAATTCGCAGGAACTGGAGACCGCGAAGCGGATCGGGACCAACATCGTCGTGGTCGTGTGGCGGGACGATGGTTACGGCCTGATCGACTGGAAGCAGCGCAATGAGTTCGGGCGGCCGTTCGGCGTCGAGTTCGGGAATCCCGACTTCGTCGCCTATGCGCAGTCTTTCGGGATTGCCGGGTTCCGCCCCTCGTCCGCCGACGATCTCTACCCGACGTTGAAGCGAGCCCTCGACGTCGATGGACCGGCGCTCGTCGAGGTGCCGATCGACTACCGGGAGAATCTCCGCCTCACGGAGCATCTCGGCGCACTGGCGGGCATGGCCTAAGTTCGGCTGAACGGACTCGGCAGCGGCTCGCTCAGCATCGCAACGGCGGTCCGCGGCGCGACCTTGATCCCCGGCTGTACATCGAACGAGGGCCGGACGGGTGTCGGACGAGACGACAGGGCGGCGGCCCGGCGCGGTGCCTTACCACCGACGAGCTTGTCCAGGTCGAGGTCCTCATCGGCGATCACCGCCGATGGCCGTCCGAGCAGGTAGCCCTGGCCCGCGTCGATATCCAGGACCCGGATCATCTCGAGCTGCTCCGCCGTCTCCACGCCCTCCGCGATCGTCAGGGCTCCCCAGCGGCGCGCGAGGTCGACGAGGGTGCTGAGAACGGACAGGGTCTGCTGCTCGCCGGCGCCTCCCTGCACGAGTGACAGGTCGATCTTGACGACGTCGAACCGGAACTGGCTGAGCAGACGCAGGCCGGCATTGCCAGCCCCGACGTCGTCGGCGGCCACTCGAATGCCCGCATCCTGGAGCGCGTGGATGACGGAACGCAGCCGATCCGGATCGCGGATCACGTCGCGCTCGGTCAGTTCCAGGATGATGCGCTCGGGGGCAAGCCCGTGACGCCGAAGGATGGCCAGAAACGCGGCGGCGCTGAACTCCGGCGCCTCGAAACTGCGGGGTGAGACGTTGACGCTGAGCAGGCTCAGCTCCGGGATTGCACGGGCGCCAGCCAGGACGACACTGAGCGCGGCGCGATCGAGGTCAAGGACGCGGCCGGCAACCTCGGCAGCATCGAACAATGCTCCGGTATGGGGGAAGCCAGACGCCTGATCGACGCGGACCAGACCCTCATACCCCAAAATCCGGCCGGTTTCGAGGTGGACGATGGGCTGGTACACGGGGCTGAGCGACCCGGCTTCGATGATCGCCGACACCGCCGCCGACAGTTCGGCGCGCATCGTCTCGTCCAGGTGCCCGCGATCCTGGGTCGGGTCGAAGACGGACACGATCGTCCGCCCGGCACGCTTGCCGCGATAGAGGGCCGCGTCGGCCTGTGAGCTCAGCTCGGCCCGGGTGGTCCCCAGGTCCGGGCAGGTGGTGATCCCGGCGCTGAACGAGATGGGCCCACGATATCGGCCCGAGCCTCGGTCTTCGAGCCCGCGACCGAGGATCCGGCGGGCCATCGTGACGGCCCCGTCGGCGTCAGATTCCGCGAGCAGGAGCGCGAACTCGTCTCCGCCGATTCGGAAACCCGAATCGGATCCGCGGATGGTCGCCTTGACCAGTGCGGCGACCTCGATCAGCAGGTCGTCGCCCACGGCGTGGCCGCGCGTGTCATTGACGCGCTTGAACTCGTCGATGTCAAGGAGCACCAACGCGAATCGGTGGCCATGGCGACGTGACCGTTCGACCATTCGTCCAAGGGATTCCTGAAATGCGCGGTGGTTGCCGAGCCCGGTGAGGTGGTCCTGGAGGGAGACTTCGCGCGCCGAGAGGTACAGGCTCTGGAACCTGGCGCGCTGCTCCTCGAGGGCGATGGCGGGGGCGAGGATCCGGCGCGCCATCAGGACGACGAAGATGACCAGCAGGCAAATGAGGCCGGCGAGGGTTGCAATCGCCGGCAGCGGCAACACGGCGATGGTGAGTGGGGCCGTCGCGACGAACTGCAGGCCGGGAACGCCCGGGATACCCAGATCCGCGATGCCCTTCGCCTTGACTGACGGGTCGGCCTTGACCTCGATCCCGGGGTCCGCGTCCGTTACGCGCGTCGTCGTGATGAGCCCCGCGAGCTCGCCGCCTTGGGCGTCGACGATGGCCAGTCGTTCCGACGACGTCGAGAAGTCCGCACTCGTCCAGACGAGGATCCGGGCGAGCGGGATAGCGGCGATCAGCGAACCCGCCATGGCCTTGCCGCCGGCGTCGGGGATCCCGACGGTGATCACGAGACGGGCCTCCTGATCGGACGCGGCCGGAATCAGGCGGAATGCCGAGGCACCGGGCCGCTGGGTCGGCAGCTCGGCCAGGTCGGCGGCCGTATCCCCGACCTGGGCATGTACCGCACCGGCCGCATCCGCGATGGCAACGGCGCCCACCAGACCCGGCAGGAGTTTCAGGAGCCGATCGAGATCCTTCGCCGCTGCGGCGCGCGTCTCGGCTGTCGCCCGTGCTCCGAGGGCAGCCCCGATCGTCGGCGTGTCCGACACGGTGAGCATCGTGCTGCGGACGGCTTCGAGCTCCCGGCGAATTTGTGCCGCCATGTGATCGGAGTTGGCGATGAGCCGTTCGCGCTGGGCGATCCGGGGATCATCGAGGACGGACCGAGCCAGCGGCGCCAGGGCGGCGAGCGGGAGAATGGCCACGGCGATCAGCGTGAGGGCGAGCCTGATCCTGACCTCGCGCAGGCCGTGGCGTCCCTCGGCGAGTTCATCGAACGGCGGACTCGGGTCTGGTGGATCGACGTGCATGCATGCCCCGGGGGAGTGAAATGTCAAGTCTGTATATGGCAGGTGGTGGTGCCTATTGGCATCCACCCAAATGGCCTACTGGCCACTGGGACCGTCGGCGATTCACGCACGAACGGCGCGCTCGGTCACGCACCGGCCTCGGTCAATTGCGCACCGGCCTCGGTCGGTTGCGTACCAGCCGCGCTCGGTTACGCACCGGCCGCGGTCGGTCTGCCGCCCTCGGCTAGATCCGGACCACCTCGCCTGGCTGCGGTGCATGCACCATGACAGCCCCGAGGCCGCGGCCCTTCAGGTTCGTGCGGAGCTCGTCGGGCGTCCCGGCGAGCAGCGGGAACGTTCCGTAATGGATCGGCATGACGTGCCCGACCCCGAGGTACTCCACGGCGATCGCGGCCGCAGCCGGGTCCATCGTCGTGTGACCACCGATCGGCAGCAGCGCAACGTCGGGCTGCCAGAGTTCCCGGATGAGGCGCATGTCGCCGAACAGCGCCGTGTCACCGGCGTGGTAGACGCGCGTCCCATCCTCGAGCTCGATCACGAACCCGACCGGTTCCCCGTAGTAGAGCGGCGCCTCCCCGCTTGCGTTCCACTCGCCGGCCGAATGATCGGCGCCGGTCATCGACACGCGCAGCCCGGCCACCGCCACCGTTCCGCCCTTGTTCATCCCGATGACATCGTCCTTGCCCGCATAGTTCCGCGCGAGCCAGAGCGACAGCTCGTGGATGGCCGGCCATGCGGGCCGGGTTCGTGAAGCGATCTGCAGGGCGTTGCCGAGATGGTCACTGTGGCCGTGCGTGACGAGCATGACGTCGCACCGATCCACGGCTTCGGGCGGGCGGGGGCTCCTCGGGTTCCCGAACCACGGGTCGATGAGCACTGTCTTCCCGCCCGGGCTCACGAGCTCGACGCACGCGTGACCGAACCACGTGATGGCCGTCTCGCCGGTGCGTCGCATGGGGTACCTCCTCGGCCATCGTACACTCGGTCGATGCCCGCCGAACGGATCGCCGAGAACCTCGCCTACATCAACTGGACCGTTCTCGCGGGCCTGGCGATCGGGTCACTGGCGGCCGTGGTTCTCGGCCGTCTCCGAACCGAGGCCACGCGTGGCTACCTCGGTTTCACGGCCTTCTGTTCCGTCCTTCTGGCGGCCCTGGCGGTCCTGGCCGATGACGCACTGCCCAGGACTGGAGGCCATCTCATCGCCGCGGTGGGTTGGGCCGACATCCGACGAACTGCACTCGTGGCGCTCGCGGTGCTGGCCTTCGCCTTTGTCATTTCGATCCGACGAGACCGCCGCGCCCGGCTGTTCGGGCTAGGCGGCCTCGCGGCCGGACTCGTGGTCCTGGGAGCCGGAGCAATCAGCTGGTCGGATTCCGGCGGTGCGGCGATCGTCCTGTTCGTGCAGCTCGCCCTCATGGCCGGGGCAACCGGTGGCGTGCTCGCGGCCATGATCCTGGGCCACTGGTATCTGGTCACGCCGCGCCTGGGCGAGGGTCCGTTGATCCTGTTTTCCCGCCTCCTGACGTGGACCGTCGCGGCTCAGCTGGTCCTGTTCGTCGTGGCAACGGCCGTCGGTCTCGGACCATCCGGCGTGGCCGGATTCGGGGCCCTGGGCGGGCCATGGGCCCTGTTCGTCTGGTTGCGCCTGATCGTCGGGATCGTGTTTCCCCTCATCGTCTCGTGGGCCGCGATTCAGACGGCGCGCAGCCGTTCGATGGAATCCGCCACGGGGCTCCTGTACATCAGTGTCGGGACCATCGCGTCCGGCACCATCCTTGCGTCCGGGCTCTATTTCGGCGCCGGGCTGCTGGTCTAGGAGGACATCGTGCAGTCCGATGATTCGTGGTCACGTGGTCAGGCCGATACCGCCTGGATCGAGTCGCTCGCTCGTCCCCTTCACCCGGTCTTCGCGGCCACCGGGACTGAGGCGCGCCCGACCCGGATCCCGATCCTGGACCGGGACGTTGGCCGCGTCCTGGCCGTGCTGGGTGATCGACCGTTCAGTGGCAGCGTCCGGCCCGTCGGCGACGGGTCCCTCGTCGCCACCTGGCGACCCTGAACATGCGGATCCGTGTCCGGCTGTTCGCTGTCCAGCGCGAGCTGGCCGGAACCCGGGAGGTGCCACTCGACCTGCCGCCCGGGACCACGGTCGCCGGGGCCTGGGATGCGCTGGTGGAGCGGCATCCGGTGCTCGCTCCCGGCCGCGCCTCGGTGCGGTTCGCCCGCAACAGCGTTTATGCCGACGCCGCGGACGTGCTGGCAGATGGCGATGAGGTGGCGGTGATCCCGCCGGTCAGCGGCGGCAGCGCTCCGGATGGGTCGCTCGATTCGTCCCGGCGAATCCTCGAACTTCGAGCCGAGCGATTCGAGCCGTCGATCCTCACCGATCTCGCCAACCGCCTGGCAACACCCGCCGACGGCGCGGTGGTCGGGTTCCTCGGTGTGACGCGGGCGACACCGGGAACGCCCGCCCCGGGCCAGGAGGGCGAAGCCGCGAAGCACGCCGGCCGTGCCGTGCAATCTCTCGAATACGAGGCGCTGGAGCCGCTCGCCCTGCGCGTCCTGTCGGAGATCGCCGACGAAATCGACGTGCGGTTCGGGGTCGAGCGGCTGGCCATCGTCCATCGAACCGGTACGGTCCCGCTTGGTGAGGCCTCGGTGGCGATCGTTGCCTGTTCGGCCCATCGGGGAGACGCGTTCGCGGCAGCGGCCTACGCCATCGACGAGACCAAGGCCCGGGCCCCGATCTGGAAGGCCGAGCTGTTCCACGACGGCCACGTCTGGATCGGCGCACCGGCACGTGAGGGACCGCGACCGGCCGACCGCGGATGATGCCCGCCCGTATGCTTGCCCCATGATGCCGTCGATCGGCCCCGGGGAGTTCGAGGCAGAGCGCGAGGCGCTGGTGGAACGCGCGGGCGCCATCGCGGCGAGACTCGCCCGAGTCGCGCTCGGAGCGACCTCCCTCGGTCGCGAGCGGGCGATCCTCCGGCTGATCGGTGTCACCGGACTCGACCGCGAGGGCCGGCCGCTCGCCGCGGAGGTCGTCGACCGCTACGTCGACGGGCAGGGGACGCGGCTCGCGACCGGCATCGGTTTCCCATTCGCGATGGCACTCCTGGAATACGACACCAACCCGCAACAACTCGCGCTGGACGTTGCCGCCGGTTCCGTCGACCTTCAGCTCGAGGCCGAGTTGCTCGCCGAACCCGTCCGATATGCCGCGGCGGCCGACCTCCTGTCCCGCCTGGCGATCGCCGCGGTCGACCGGATCGACGCCAATCGCGTTGCCCGGGGCGAGCTCCTCGACATCCTGCACGATCGGCCAGCGCCATGGGTCGGCGCGACGATCCACGGAACGTCGATCGACGGAGCGGAACGCGAGGCCATCCAGCTCGTGCACGCCGGCTTCGACCTTACGCGCGTGGAGGTGCCCGCGACCCGCGAGCTCGCGATTCGTCTGGGTGCGTTGGGCGAAGACGTGCTCTGGCGACCTCGCCGGATCACCGACGATCCGGAATCACCCCCGGTCGGGAGTCAGCGTGGGCTGGCGCAACTTCGCCAGGTCCTCGATCGCGCCGCAGCCGAGCGCGGTGCGTATGTCCGGATGGCCATCGCCCCGACGGCGCTGGCCGGTCCCGAGGGAGCCATCGTGGCGGCCTTCGAGCGGGCGGACATCCTCGAGCTCGGCCCGATGCGCGAGTTGTTCGTCACGGGTGTCGACCCGGACCGCGCGTTCGTCGACTTTGCCTTCGCCGTGCGGGTCGCGCGCCGCGCCGGTGTGATGATCCACCTCGATGCCGGGCCGCTCATGGTGGCACCGGACCTCGATGCCGGAGTGAATGCTGATTCCGCCACGCGCTCGGGTCGCTCGATTGCCCTGCAGCTGCTTGCCGTCATGACCGCCAGGGCGTGCGGTGTCGCGCCGGGGCAGCTCATCGTGGGGGCGTTGCCGGTCTGGTTCACCGGTGAGCCCGACGCGGCGGCCCGCGGCGTCGCGGAAGTGGCCCTCCGTCGTGCGCTGTATCCGGGCCATCCGCTGGCGTTCGTCGAGCCCGTCGATGACGAGGCGACGGGCTGGGCAGCGGCCGTGGCGGCCATCCAGCCCGGCTCGGGCGTGGCTCGCATCCAGCTGCAGCAAGGGTCCGATCCCGATCGGGCCGCGACCCTGGCTCGAGGCGCCCGGCAGGCGAGCGAGGTCGCAGCGCAACTCGAGGGCCAGATCAGCGGGGCGCGCCTGGACGGGGTCGCGGCGCAGCACGCCGCCGGTGCCATGGCGGCCGCGATCGCGACCCTCGACCTCCTCGATCGTGAAGGCTGGCCCGCGCTGACCGGCGCCACGACCGCCCGAGCCGGCTGGGGTCGGGTTGGTGCCGACGCGGTCACGGCGACCGGCAATCCGGCCGACCCCGTGGAGCGGGCACTGGCCGGATGACGGCCGTGCGGCGCCGCCAGCGTCGGGCGGGAGGCGGCGTGCCGCGCCTCCCATGGCGGCCGCTCGTGAATCCCTACCGACCCGTGGAAATCCTGTCGACCGACCAGATCGAGATGATCCATCGCGCGTCGCTCCGTATCCTCGCCGAGGTCGGCATGGAGGTCCTCGGTGACCGGGCGATCGATCTTCTCGCGCGTGCCGGGGCCCGCATCGATCGCAGTTCGAGGCGGGTCCGACTGGAGCCGGCGATGGTCGAAGCGACCATCGCCTCGGCACCGACCGAGTTCCGGGTCCACGCCCGCAATCCAGCCCGTCACCTCGACATCGGCGGACGCAACCTCGTGTTCACGTCGGTCGGCGGCCCGGCGTTCGTGACCGATCTCGACCGCGGTCGCCGGCCGGGCAATGCCGCCGATTTCGTCGACTACGTGCGCCTGATCGGTGCCCTCGATGTCATCCACATGGAGGCGGGCGGTCCCCTCGAACCGACCGATCTGCCGGTCCCGACCCGGCATCTCGAGATGTACCGAGTCCTGGCCACCAACCTCGACAAGACATGGCAATGCCTGGGTTTCGGACGTGTCCCGGTTGACGATGCCCTGGAGGTTGTCGCCCTTGCGCGCGGCGTCGATCGAGACGTCCTGGTCCGCGAGCCGAGCCTGATGACGATCATCAATTCGAATTCGCCGCTCCGCCTCGATGGACCGATGTCCGAGGGCCTGATCGAGATGGCGATCCATGGCCAGCCGGTCGTGGCCACCCCGTTCACGCTGGCGGGTGCGATGAGCCCGGCCACGATCGCCGGGGCCCTGGCCCAGCAGAACGCCGAGGCGCTGTTCATGGTGGCGCTCACGCAGCTCGCCCGGACCGGCGCCCCCGTGGTCTACGGCGGTTTCACCTCCAACGTCGACATGCGAACCGGCTCCCCGGCGTTCGGCACGCCCGAGTACGTCAAGGCGGCATTTGCCACCGGGCAGCTGGCGAGGCGATACGGCCTCCCGTTCCGGTCGTCGAACGTCACCGGATCCAATGTCGTCGACGCGCAGGCGGCCTACGAATCGGAGATGGCCGTCTGGGGTGCGGTGATGGGCGGCGTGAACCTGCTCTACCAGGGCGCCGGATGGCTCGAGGGCGGGCTGACGGCCTCGTACGAGAAGCTGATCCTCGATGCCGAGATCCTGCAGATGATGAGCGAGGTCCTCCAGCCTCTCGTGATCGACGAATCGGAGATCGGCGTCGATGCGATCGCGGACGTTGGGCCCGGGGGCCACTTCTTCGGCTCCGCCCATACGCTCGCACGGTTCGAGCACGCCTTCTACCAGCCGATCCTGTCCGACTGGCGGAATTTTGAGACCTGGCAGGACGATGGATCGCAGACGGCCGCCGTTCGCGCGAATGGCATCTGGAAGCAGCTCCTCGCCGAATTCGAACCGCCACCCATGGATCCCGGGATCACCGAGGCGATCGATGCGTTCATCGCTCGACGGACGACGGAGATCCGGGCGGCGGATCCAGCCTGACCCTTGCCCCCCTGATCCTTGCCGCCCCGATCATCCGGGCGCCGGTCGTCGGCGAGATCCGAACGGGCACTTCGGTCGTACTGTAGGCAGGTGCCCGGAATGCGGGCAGGTCAGAGGAGGCCACGAATGCGTCAGCGAGTTCCCATGTTCGGTCTGGTCGTCGCGCTCGCGATTGCCGCCTGCGGTGGTTCCGCCGCCCCGACTCCGGGGGTCACGTTCCACGCTCCATCCGCGAAACCGACGGCGGCGCCGACGGCCGCTCCGACCGTGGCTCCGACGGCCGCACCCACCGCCGTACCCACGGCCGCTCCGACGGCCAACCCCGGAGGACCGACCGCCTCCGTGACGATCTTCGACAATGGGTTCACGCCGGCCACCATCTCGATCTCCGTCGGAACGACGGTGACCTGGACGAATACTGGTGGGCGCGCTCACACCGTGACCAGCGCGGCTGGGAGCTTCGGCAGCACTGGCCCCCTGAGCAGCGGGGCGACGTACGCGCATGCCTTCGATGCGGCCGGAACGTTCGGCTACATCTGCGCGATCCATAACAACATGAGCGGCACCATCACCGTGACTCCATGACCGAACGCCGTCGATGGCCGGACCGATCAGCCTGATCGCGGTCGAATGCCGGACGAAACGAGCCCGCCGCACGCCCGTGGCCTCCACCGGGGCGATGATGCCGACCTGACCGCGAGGATCGCGGCCCGGGACGAGGACGCCTTCGTGATCGCCTACGACCGCTACGCCGACCTGGTGTTCGGCACGACCATGCGGTTCGTCGGGGATCGTGATGTGGCGGCCGAGATCGTCCAGGATGCCTTTCTGTCCGTCTGGCGCCGCAGCCATCAGTTCGACGCTCGCTCGGGTTCGCTGGCCGGATGGATCCTCGGCATTGCCCGGAACCGGGCGATCGATCATCTCCGCGCCGACGGACGACGGCCCAAGCTGGCGGCCGGGCGGGCGGATCAGCGCACGCGCGAAGGCATCGACGCCATCGAGATCCACGTTGGCAGGACCGGCGATGACGTACCCGGCGTGGCTCTCGACCGGCGCTGGCTGCGATCGCTGCTTCGAACGACGCTTGCCGAGATGTCATCCGAGGAGCGTCAGGTCGTCATCCTTGCCTACGATCGAGGCCTCAGCCAGTCGGAGATCGCCCGCCACCTCGGCATTCCGATCGGGACCGTCAAGTCCCGGGCGCGGCGCGCCCTGGCGAGCCTGCGGGATCGTCTCGTCGACGTTCCCGATCTCCGGCCCGGCAGCGACGGCGCTTCGTCCGAGGCCGGGATCGAGCGGGGGGCTGCCCGATGAGCCACCTCCACCATGCCGACGCCCATGAACGCATCGCCGACCTGAGCCTCGAGCCTGATCGGCTGCTCGCATTCGCGCACCATCTTGCGGAGGTCGACGCCGGGGCGGGCGCGTCCCCGGCGCGCGACGAGCTGCTCGATCACGTCATCGGGTGTGACGAGTGCCGCGCCGACGTCGCGGCCTGGTCGCGGGCGCACGGGATGGTTCGCGAGGCCCTCATCGACCCGACCGGTGCCGGGCTTTTCGCGGACCTGGCAACCGGTGCCGGGCTGGTCGCGGACCTGGCGGACACGCCGATGATCACGGCGCCCTCGGGCCTCCGCGATGCCGTGCTCGCCCAGGTCCGACGTGACGCGGAGCCGGGACCCGTCCGCTCGATCGGATCGGTGCGACCTCGTGACTGGTCGATCGTTCGCGGATTCCGGATCCGCCGAGTCCTCCCGGTCGCTGCGGTCCTCGCGGTCATCGTCGTCGCCGGCGGCGTGGTGCTTGACGGTACGGCCAGACTCGGCCGTGCTGAGACGGAGGCGGTGGCGCTCGAGGCGATGAGCGTGACGGTTGATCGCGTGCTCCAGGACCCGAATCACCAGGTGATCGAGCTTCGTGACCTCGATGGCGTCAGTCGCGGCTCGGTGTCCTGGTCCAGCCGGGATCTCGTCGTCCTGACAACGGCGCTGGCGCCGGCACCCGCGGGGCGCGTCTATCGGTGCTGGATCGAGCGCGATGGACAGCGATCCGGCGTGGGGCGAATGGTCTTCGCCGGCGGGACCAGCTTCTGGGTCGGGACCCTCGGAGCTTGGGGCTCGGCCTCGTTCGGCTCCGGTTCGACCTTCGGGATCAGCCTCGAGCCCGTCTCGGGTTCTGCGGGCAACCCCGCGATCCTCGAAGCTGCCCTGGGCGATTGAGCGACCCGCCGCTCAGGCGTCGCGCCGACGGTTGTGTCGCCGGCCGGCGGCGGGATCCGCGAGGGCAATCGGTTCCGGTGCCACCGGGACCAACGGCAGATCCACCTGGGCGACCAGTCCACTCCGGATGATCCGATCGAGTTCCTCGACCGCGCGCGCATCGGTCTCGATCGGGCGATAGGCTGCCAGTCGCCGGTCAACCTCGGCGACGGCACGGGCTGCGGTGTCGGCCGCCCCGCCCTTCATCCAGTTCTCTCGATTGTCGCGCTCCCAGATCCGGCTCGGGAGATGGAGGCTCGTGGGCCAGTGGGCCGTCGTGTGCTCGGCCATGATGAGGTGCTGGTCGGCCATCAGCTGTTCGAGCAGGCGATCGACCGGCAGGTCGTCGACCGGCCCGACGTCCCGGACGAAATGGAGGACCTGCGCGCAGACCTCGTCATCGAACACGAGCTTCGGGAGGCTGAAGACCAGGAGGAAGTCGAGCATCCCGGGACCGGACACACTGTTGACCCCGGCAAGGGCCGCGAGGAGGGCGCTGCCGAACGTCTCGGCGCCCGCCTGGGCATCGAGGACCTTGGCATCCGAGAGGGCCATGTAGGACTGGCAGGGGAGGTTGAGCGACTTGGCCACCTCGACGTACGCAACGTCCAGCTGAAGGGCTTCGATCGCGGCCATGGGCGAGCTCGCGATCTTCATATGGAAGGTCGCCGGAGCGCCGCCGAACAGGACCGGGGAGCCCGGCCGGATCAGCTGGGCCATCGTGATACCGGCAAGGACATCGATCGTGTGGAAGACCGTGGCGCCGATGGTCGTGACCGGGGCGATCAGCCCCTGGAGCGTGACGGGCACGATCTCCACCGGAATGCCGGCCTCGACGCAGTCGATCAGGTTCTGGCACGAGTCCTCGCTATACCGGAAGTTGCCGCTGGCGGTGATCGTGAAGATGGTCATCGGGCGGGCGATGAGATCGGCGCGATCACGTCGGAACAGCTGCTGCATCTCGACCATGCGCTCGACGCCGTGCTCGGTGAAGGCACCCGAGACGATCGGCTTCTTCGAGTTCGTCAGGGCCAGGCGGAGCCGCCAGGCGTCGGACACGTCGGCTTCGATGTCGTCGTTGGTCGAGAACGCGGTCGACAGGTAGGCGATGTTGGCCAGGCCGTCCGCGAGCCGGATGTACTCGACGAAATCGGTCGTGTCGGCCAGGCGCACCTGGCCGGTCCGGTGGTCCAGGACCTTGAGACCGGACGAACCCGGGACGAAATGGACCCGATCGCCACCGAGGTCGGCATGCGGGTTGCCGTCCCGGTCGAACAGGGTGAAGGCCTTCGGTGCCGTCGCGATCGCCCGTTCCACGGCCTTTCGCGGGAACAGCACCCGGGCGCCGGAGGCATCCATGGGAAGCCCGGCTTCTCCGAGCCGTCGTCGCATCTCGGCGCCACGGATCTCCATGCCGGTCGAGGCCAGCACGCGCATCGCCTCATCGAGGATCCGCGCGATCAGTGACGGTTCGAGGACCCGGATTGTGGGACGCATGCGTCTCCTGATGGTTTGACTGGCCGGCCGGGAGAACCGGCACGGCCATGGTGGCCTGCGCCGAGCCCGACCGCACGCCTCGGTTGCATCTGGTGGGATGGCCATCGCGCCAGTCGGCACACCGTATGGTCGGACCCGATCCTACATGGAGCGCCGCGCGTCACCGAGCGGCCCGGATGCCCACTCGTGGTGCCGCGATCCTTTGCGAGTGCCGAGTGCCGAGTGCCGAGTGCCGAGTGGCGAGTGGCGAGTGGCGCGGCGGGCGCGGCGGGCGCGAAGGGGACCGGCCGGGCTCGGCCGGCGCGGCGGGCGCGGCGGGAAACTGAGTCGACCGCGACCGGGCGCCGGCCGGGCGCGGCGGCGTGGCGGGCTCGGCGGCGTGGCGGGCTCGGCGGCGCGAAGGGGACCCAAGTCGACCGCCGGCCGGGCGCGACAGCGCGGTGGGGACCCAAGTGGACCGCGGCGTCGAGTGCATGGGCATCCTGAGCAGAAGCGGTTCGGTCAAGCGCGGCGTCGGGCCGTGAGGCGTCCGAGTCGTCCCGACTTCGGCGCGATTCATGCCAGAACACGAGTGCCTTCGGCAACAGCCCGGCAGAGCGGACCGTTGACGAGGACAAGAAGGAGCGGAACCGTGCGCGGAACGGCACCGGGTGACCATGCAGCCGTCATCGTCAGCCACATCGACCTGGCTATGTGGCCCAGCCACATCGACCTGGCTATGTGGCCCAGCCGGATCCTTCTGGGTATGTGGCCCAGCCGGATCCTTGCACTCCGCGCCTCCCCGCCGCCAGGTCCCGCCCTCCTGCGTGCACGGGCTTGCACGCGCGCATGCGCGGATCCTGCACGGTCTTGCACGCGCGCGTGCGCGCATGGAGAATGCCCGGGTATGTCCATGCTCCTCGTGCGACCAGGCGATCAACCAGCTAAACCAGACGAGGCCCGTCGATGGGCCGGCGCCGCGATCGTCTCTGGCGATCGGCGCCCGCCAGTTGCAACGGCATGAGCAAGGGTCGGCTCGAGGCGTTCAGCGACGGCGTCCTCGCGATTATCATCACGATCATGGTTCTCGAGCTGAAGGTCCCAGATGGGGTGACGCTCGATGCGCTCATCCGGCTCGGTCCGGTCTTCCTGAGCTACCTGCTGAGCTTCGCCCTGTTGGGGACGTACTGGAACAATCACCACCATCTTCTGCAGGCGTCGAAGGTCACCGACGGCCGCGTGCTGTGGGCCAACCTCCATCTGCTGTTCTGGCTGTCCCTGTTCCCATTCGGAACGGCCTGGATGGGGCAGCACGCATTCGCGCCCGTGCCAACGGCGGCCTACGGGGTGCTGCAGCTCCTCGCAGGCTTCGCCTACTACCTCCTGACTCGTGCCCTCGTGCGCGTGCCCGGGCAACCGGCCGCGCTGGCCGAGGCCATCGGGCGCGACGTCAAGGGCATCGCATCGCTCGGCCTGTACGCCATTGCGACGCCATTATCGCTCGCAGTTCCACTCGCCGGGCTCGCAATGTACGGGGCGGTCGTTGCCCTGTGGCTGGTCCCCGATCGCCGGATGGAGCGGGCAATCGGGCGGTAGACGCCGTGCACGAAGCGGGTATGCTGCGATTCCTGGCGCGCGTCAGAGCGAGGAAGGTTCATATCACGACCGATCCGGGCTCCCTCCGGGTTTCCGGTCGCCAGCGCGATCGAGATCAGACCGCGCCCTGCCCTCTTTTTTTCAGTAACGACCCTTTCTGATGTCCACCCTCGACAGGCGTGCGTCGGACGAGACCGCAGCTCGAAGCGGATCCGGGGGTTCAGGTTCGGCGGCCCGCCCAGCACCGATTCCGCGTCGGCCCACGCTCGCCGAGCTCGTCAGTGCGATCGATCTCGTGCCAGGGCCGACGATGCTCATCGATCTGTCTGCCCGGATCAAGCACGTCAACGCCGCCACGTCGGCCCTGTTCGGGCGAGAGGCGGCCGACCTGCGTGGCCGGTCCATCGAAGTCGTCCTGCCGACTGAGTTCCTGCCGCGCATTCCGGCGCTCATCGAGCTGATCGGGCAGCACGGGCGCCTCGACGGAGCGTTTCCAGCACTCCGCGCGGATGGATCGGCGATGCTCCTGGATGTAGCCGTCGAGAAGCAGACCACGGCCCCGGACGGCGCACAGTGGCTGTTCACCACGATGCGCGACCTGAGAGATGAGGTCGAAACGATCGAGCAGCTGAAAGCCTCGGCAATCGGCCTCTCAGGTCGTGACGAGGAGGAGCTGCTCGTCGAAACGATCCACGCGGCGCAGCGGCTCATCGGGACGCGCTACGCGGCACTCGGCGTCGTCGAGAATGGGCAGATCAGCCGATTCCTGACCGAGGGATTCACGGTCGCAGCCGAGCAGATCGAGCGGATCGGGCGCGAGCCCGTCGATCTGGAACTACTCAGGGCGATGATGTCCGAGGGCGGCACCCTGCGCCTCGCCGACATCTCCGCCGATTCGCGATCGATCGGCCTTTCCGATGACCACCCACCGATGCGCTCCTTCCTCGGAACGACGATCCACGTCGACGGCGAAACCTACGGTCACCTGTACCTCACGGAGAAGATCGGGGCGCCCGAATTCAGCGTCCTCGATGAACGGCTGGCGGAGCTGTTCGCGGCCCATGCCGCCATCGCCATCCGCCACCTGCGCCAGACCCGGGCGCTCGAGGAGTCCGTTGCGTCCATTCGTCGCAACGAGGAGCGTATGGCGATGGCCCAGCGCATCGCCGGGGTCGGCAGCTGGGAGTGGGATGTCGCGACCGACATCGTGACCTGGTCGGACGAGCATCACAGGATCTTCGGGATCGAGCCCGGCGCCTTCGACGGGACCGAGGCGGCGTTCCTCGCCTTCGTTCACCCGGAGGATCGAGCGGCGCTCGCGGCATCCGACCGAGGCTCCGACGTGGCGGCCCCGCCGTACGAAACCACCTATCGGATCATTCGACCTGATGGCGCGGTCCGCCTGATTCGCGAGGCCGGTACGCATGTCGTCGACAAGGTGACCGGGCTGGCCACCGGGCTGATCGGGACGTCTGCCGACATCACCGACCGGGTTGCCGCCGACGAGGAGCGGGCCCGCCTGGCCTCGGCGGTCGAGCAGGCCGCGGAGTCGATCATCATCTACGCCGCCGACAGGACCATCGTGTACGTGAACCCGTCGTTCACCCGGCTGTACGGGTATGACGCCGATCAAGTGGTCGGCCGCCCGCCCGATGTCATGAATAGCGGCCACCATACCGATGCGTTCTGGGGCGCGGTCTGGGACCAGGCCGGTGCCGGACGACCGTGGAGCGGCTTGGTCGTCAACCGACGCGCGAACGGAACGGTCATCGAAGTCGAGGCGGTCATTGCGCCCGTCTTCGATGCGGCTGGGTCGGTCGCCAGCTACGTCCAGACGGACCGCGACGTCACCCGGGAGCGAGAACTGGAGAGCGCGATGGTCCGCGAGGCGCACGAACGCGAGGCCATCGAGGCTGCACTCGAGCGGATCGACCCGGACGCGACCGTCGAGGAGATTGCCGCCGTCGCCTGCGCCGAGCTCATGCATCTGCCGGGGATTGACTGGGCGAATGTGATCGAGCTCGCCGCCGGCCGCGGCCGCATGATCGCGTCAGCGGGTCGGTTCGTCCTCCCGTCGGGACACTGGATCCCGGAGGCGCGCGCCGCACACCTCATCGCTCGTGCGTCGCATGGCCCCTGGGTCGAACCTTGGGAGGCACTACCCGAGTACGGGACGTATGGCGAGCAGGTGGCGTCCGCCGGGATTCGCACCGTCGCGATTGCCCCGGTCCGCGGGCCGTCCGGCCTGCTCGGCGTCCTGAGCGTCGGCTCGACCGCGTCCGAGATATCGTCGTTCCTCGTCGATCGGCTCCCGGCCCTTGCGACCTTCGGCGCGTTGCTCGGCGCCATGACAGCGCCGCACCTCGAGAAGCGACGGATCGAGGCGGCCGAACGGACGGGGATCGCCTCGATCATCGAGGCGCACTCATTTTGGCCGGCGTTCCAGCCGATCGTCGAGCTTCGGTCTGGGCTGATCGTGGGTCATGAGGCGCTGACCCGGTTCGAGGATGGCCGGCGGCCCGATCTCGTCTTCGGCTTCGCGGCACAGGCGGGTCTCGGCATCGAACTCGAACTGGCGACGCTTCGCGCGATCCTCAGGGCCTCGATCGTGCTCCCGGAGGACACGTATCTGAACCTCAACGTCTCACCCGATCTCGTGCGGTCGCGCGAGATGGGCGGCCTCCTCGAAGGCGTGGCGCGGCCGATCGCACTCGAGTTGACCGAGCATGCCGTGATCGACGACTACGATCGGCTCCGTGACGACCTGAAGTTCCTTGGGCCCAATGTCCGGCTGGCGGTGGATGACGCCGGTGCCGGCTATGCCAGCCTGCGCCACATCCTTGAACTCAAGCCGGACTTCGTGAAGCTCGATATCGCGCTCGTCCACCGGATCAATCGGGACGCCGCCCGCCAGGCTCTCATCGCCGGGATCGGCTATTTCGCCGCTCGCCGGCGGATCCGACTCATCGCCGAGGGGATCGAGACCGCGGCCGAGCTGCGAGCCCTTACCGAGCTCGGGGTCTGGTACGGCCAGGGATACCTGCTTGGGCGCCCACGTGATGCCCGCATCGAGGAGCCGTGGCCGATCCGGGTCATCCTGCCGACGTGAACGCGAACGTACGCGAAACGCACGCCGGAGTAGCGAGCGTATCGTGTCTGCCATGAGCACCGCGGACCGCTTCAGCAGGGACCAGTGGGAGCACATCCTGCACGCGCCGTTCCACGCCTACATGCATGTCGCCGGCGCCGACGGCCGACCGATCGAAGCCCAGTTCCGCCGTCTCACCGAGGAGCTTGCGGCCGGGCGGGAATTGTTTCCGGAGGGCACCCTTGGCGGTCTCATGGTGGCGGCGCTGACCGAGAACCTCGATGCCCTGTGGGCCGGATTTCGTGCCGCGGCCCGTTCACCGAAGGACGGTCTCGTCCAGGCGCAGAAGACGCTCGATCGAGCCGAGGATGCGGATTCCGAGGCGATCCGCGACTGGGTCATCGCCGTGGCCATCGGGATCGCCGAGGCGCGCCGTGTCGTGGGCATCGAAGCCGTGTCACCCACCGAGGCGGCCGCGATCAGCGACGTCGCCGACTGGCTCCGGCGGCCCCTCCCTCAGGCGGATTGACCCGGCGGGAGGCGCTTGTCGACCCGCGGACCGGCTTCGGGTCCGGGAGCGTCGTCAACCCACGGATCGGCGTCGGGTCCGGGAGCGTCGTCGACCCGCGGACCGGCTTCGGGTCCAGGAGCGTCGTCAACCCGCCGAACCGCGTCGAGCAACGCCGCCGACGGCTCTTCCGCGCCCGCCTCCTCCGCCAGCACAGCGGCGGCAATCAGGGCCGCCGTCGCGATCCGGCGCCGACGTCGGCGGCGCCGCCGAACCACGATGGCGATCGCAATCAACAGCAACAGGCCGCACGCGATGCCGATCCGGAGCAACCCCTGCCCGGGCGCAGCGGCGAGCTCGTCCTGGATCCGGGCAGCATGGTCCGTTGCGGACGCCAGATCGATGGACGCCACGGCGCCGATCGCCGCCACCAGGTCCGGCCGCAGGTCCGTGCCAAGCAACCCGATCTCCGAGATGGCATCGCGTTTCACCGCAACGTCGGCCCGTGCACCGGCGACCAGCTGCGCGGCGGTCTCCTGGTCCGTTGCCCGATCCAGGGCAGTCTGAAGGCCGGCGGCATCCTCGGCGCTCGCCACGAGCTCCCGAACCGGACCGTTCTCGGCATCGACATCGGGCAGGGCCAGCGTCACGGCCCGGACCCTGGCGAAGGCCGCCGCCTCGAGGCGCATGGCCGCGATGGCATCGCCGAACCGCCACGCGCCCATCGGCCGGAGGATGGCCTCCGGGAGGATCCACGCTCCGACGGCGCCCGCGATCTCGTGGTACTGCACCCGGGCCTCGGACCGCGCGGTGAGGAGTGCGCCGTCGCTCGTGGCGCCATACCTGAGAAGGAGGCCCTGCGCGTAGTCAAGGTCATCCACGCCCGACGGGACGAGCCCGAGCTCGTCGACGGCATCGAGCCAACCACGCCAGTCCTCGGCTCCGCTCGGCCCGGGGATGGTGAGGCCATCGCTGCGGTACGGGTTCGTCCGGTCCAGGAGCGCCGCCAGGACGTCTCGCATCCGCTCCGGGCCGACCCGCGAGGCGACACTCGCGACGATGTAGCACGAAGCGGCGTACTCGTAGTCGACGACATCGAGCTCCTCGGCCGTCGCCCGCGGACCGGCAAACGTCCAGGTCGCGATGGCCGGCTCGCCGGTGCCGGGGAAGGCCCCCGGCGCCGGGCACGGGACGTTGGTGATCGTCGATTCGGCCCAGCCCGCCGAACCCTCGGACAGCCAGCGCCCGTCGAACAGCGAATCGTTGAACCAGGCATGGGACAGCTCGTGCGCCACGACGCCCGGCTGGGTGAAGTCCTCGCTGACCCGGGCGACGCCGGTCTTCGCGTCGAACGTGCCGACATAGGCCCCGAGGCCGGCGTCCGATACCTCGCGGACCACGATGGGGCCGGTTCCCGGCAGGGGCCGCCCGATCAACGCCTCGAGCTTGCCGAGTGATGCCTCGATCTGCTTCGTGACCTCGCCATGCCACTCGCTGTCCTCGGGCCACGCCTGGACCTCGATCGCCCGGCCGCCGGGACTCGACAGGGACGACGTCTTGAAGCCGGCAAGGTTGTCGCCATCGAAACAGGCCCAGAACGCCTCCGGTTTCGGCATCGTCGGTGTCGCGTAGGTGACCGAACCGTGCGTCGCGGTGCTGGTGAATGCCCCGTTGTGGGCATCGACGGTCACGTCATAGCTGGAAGCCAGCACGACCCGGGTGCTGCCGCCGTCGTAGCCATTCGAGGTGACGCAGAAGGACACGTGGGCGGCTCCGATGCGCGTGTCCGCTTTGGTGCGCGGTGCTCCCCCCCGGATCTGATACGTCACGTGCAGGTTGCGAGTCTGCCCCTTGTAGACGGCTTTGAACGTGATGCGGTACTCGTTGTACCCATCACCCTTCTTGTACAGAGTGACCTTCGGGCTGCCGGCATTGGCGGTCGCCTTGATGGCCGTTGCGGTCGACTCCAGCCAGAGAAACGTCTCGTTGACGTAGTAGTCGGTCGTGCGCTCGCAGGTGCTCGTGACCTGGTAGGTCCCGTAGACCGGGTCGTAGACCCACTTGAGGCACATGTACAGGGACGTGACGCTGGCCTTGGTGTTCTTGACCGTGATGTCGACCTGGACATCCAGCCGACCCG
>JAYTWS010000064.1:0-21438 GCA_043743315.1 Chloroflexota bacterium
CCGGCGCTGGTCTCGAACTGTCATCGTGATCGTCTCCATCGGTGGAGACTGACAAATTCACTTGGCAGTTAGGACTGACTTAGTCACTTGGCATCGAGAATCCGGGTCTGTCGGAGTCCGTCCCGTGCGGTAGAATGCGGCGCGCTCGGCGACAGCACGGTTTCCGGGTCGCAGCGCCCCGGGCGGTTAGCTCAGTTGGTTAGAGCACATGCTTGACATGCATGAGGCCACTGGTTCGAGTCCAGTACCGCCCACCACATGTCGCCCGGTGGCGATCCAGAGCAACGCAGTGATCGGGACACGCCTCACGCTGTTCGACTCCAGAGAGCTGGGCCACGGCTGCAAGCCCCGTGTCGGATGACGTTTGTGCACCACCCGTGAGCGACCGGTGAACCGGTCCGGGTCCGCCCGTTAGCGCGGCATGAGCGTGTGATCGCGGCATCTCGATGACGTGACGCAAAGGCGGGTGGAACCGCGGGAGGAACCAACCTCTCGTCCTGTCGGACGGGAGGTTTTGTGTTTCCAGGAGGCAGCGCCATGGCGGACGTTTCAGCCCCGGACGAAGAGGTTCTCGACGCACCGGATCGTGGCTCGACCGATGAGCTGCTCGATGCCGGTGGGCACGACGAGATCGGCGCGATGCGCCATTCCACCGCCCACGTGCTGGCCGAGGCCGTCCTCGACCTGTTCCCCGGGACCAGGCTCGGGATCGGGCCGGCCATCGCGGACGGGTTCTACTACGACTTCGACCTCGCGCGCCCGCTGACGCCCGATGACCTCGAGAGCATCGAAGCGCGTATGCGCGAGAGCATTGCCGCCGACCACGCGTTTGTCCGCAAGGAGATCGCCCTCGACGACGCGCGCGTCGTGGCTGAAGGCCAGGGCCAGACCTACAAGGTCGAGATCCTCGACGACCTTGCCGCGAAGGCCGCTGCTGCCGGGGAACCGCCGCCGGTGACCTCGTTCTTCGAGCACGGCCCGTTCAGCGACCTGTGCAAGGGGCCCCACGTAGCGAGCACGGGCCACATCGGACCCTTCAAGCTCCTGTCCGTGGCCGGCGCGTACTGGCGCGGCGACGAGAAGCGCCCGATGCTCCAGCGCGTCTACGGCACCGTCTGGGCAACGCAGGAAGACCTGGATCAGTACCTCTGGCGCCGAGCCGAGGCGAAGAAACGTGATCACCGTCGGCTCGGCGTGCAACTTGACCTGTTCAGTTTCCACGACGTCAGTCCCGGGTCCGCGTTCTGGCATCCCAAGGGCCAGCGGATCTGGCGAATCCTGGAATCGGCGATGCGCGAACTCCAGGAGCGGCGTGGCTACGAGGAGATCTCCACGCCGATCCTCGTCCACAAGAAGCTCTGGCAGCAGTCCGGCCACTGGGACCTGTACGGCGACAACATGTTCCGCCTGGAGACCGAGGGCCAGGAATTCAGCCTCAAGCCGATGAACTGCCCCGAGAGCACGATCGTCTATCGGACGAAGCTCCGGTCCTACCGTGACCTGCCGCTCCGCTACAACGAGTACGGCCGACTCCATCGGAACGAGCGATCGGGGACGCTGTCCGGCCTGACCCGGGTCCGTCAGTTCATCCAGGACGACGCCCACATCTACGTCCGGCCGGACCAGCTTGCCGCGGAGATCGAGGCACTCCTCGGCGAGGTCCGCGAGGCCTACTCGTGGTTCGGGCTGGAGCCCCGCTTCGCCTTTGCCACCAAGCCGGACAAGGCACTCGGCGACCCGGCCCTGTGGGAGCGGGCCGAGGGCCTCATCAAGGGCGCCCTCGACAGCGCCGGGGCTAACTACGTCGTCAAACCGAAGGACGGCACGTTCTACGCCCCGAAGATCGACATCTACATCGACGATGCGCTCGGCCGCGAGTGGCAGATGGCCACGATCCAGGTCGACCTGGTCATGCTGCCCGAGCGGTTCGACCTGAGTTACATCGACGAGGAGGGCAAGGAGCAGCGCCCGATCGCGATCCATCGCGCGATCTACGGCTCGCTCGAGCGGTTCATCGGGATCCTCGTCGAGCACTTCGCAGGGGCATTCCCGCTCTGGGTGGCCCCGGTCCAGGCCGTCGTCATTCCGATCGCGGACCGCCACATTGATGCCGCCCGGGAACTGGCCGCCGTGATGCGAGCCCGTGGCCTGCGAGTGGATGTCGACGCCTCCGACGGGCGCATGCAGAACAAGATCCGCATCGCGCAGGAACAGAAGGTGCCCTACATGATGGTTCTCGGGGATCGCGAGATCGAGGCCAGAACGGCATCGCCACGCACCAGGGCGGGGGAGCAGCTGCCCGCCGAGGGCTGGGAAGAACTGGCGGCGCGACTCGCCGTGGAGGCGGCCGCCCGCCGCCCGGATTGACCTCACGATCGACCGAATCGCGGGCGTTGCCGGGTCGCCCGTTCGTTGCCGCCGTCCGGAGGCCCGTGGTATAGTCCCGCGGCGGCCGGAGGCTTGGGCGCTGCCGTGTCCGTCGTGTTGAACCATCGAATCCCGGAGGGGTCACCATCAGCCGAGATCTGCGCGTAAATCAGATGATCCGTATCCCACAGGTGAGGGTCATCGACGAAGAGGGCAATCAGCTTGGCGTCATGCCGACGCCCAAGGCTCTCGAGATGGCGCAGGATCGCGGCCTCGACCTCGTCGAGGTCGCACCGATGGCGGCACCGCCGGTCACCAAGTTCCTTGACTTCGGTCAGTACAAGTACGATCTGACCAAGAAGGAAAAGGAAGCCAAGCGCCGACAGCGGTCGGTCACGTTCAAGGAAGTTCGTCTGTCTCCCAAGATCGGGATCGGCGACTTCGAGACCAAGGTGCACCGAGCGATCGAATTCCTCTCGGATGGAGATCGCATCAAGGTGACGGTTCGCTTCAGGGGGCGTGAGCTCACGCATCCGGAACTGGGCCGAAACCTGCTGACCAAGTTCGTGGACCTGGTCAAGGATCATGGCGTCGCGGAGCGAACGCCCGTGCTGGAAGGCAAGTCGATGTTCATCACGATGGCATCGACCCATAAGCCGAAGGTGCTGGAGGCTCCGGTGAGGCCCGGACGAACCGCCGACGCTGGGGCGCCGGCGTCTGCGCCGGCCGGCGCCGAATCCGCGGCCCTGCCGACGGAGCCGATCGTGGCCTCCGAGGCGGGTTCGGTTGAACCAGGAATAACGCCGGAGTCACCAGTGGTGGATCCGGAACCACCGGCGGAAATGCCGGAAACACCGGCCCCGGTGCCGGCATCGACGGGAGAGTGACGGCACCGTGCCGAAGATGAAGAGCCACAAGGCCGCCCAGAAGCGCATTGGCGTGACCGGGAGCGGCAAGGTGTTTCGAGTGAATGCGTGGCGTGGCCACCACCTCGAGATCAAGTCGTCACGACGAACCCGTCGCTACGCGGGCAAGACCCTCATGAATGGCACGCACGCACGGCAGGTCAGGCGCCTGCTGCCGTACCTCTAGGAGCATCAGGACCTCATGGCCAGAGTCAAACGGGGCGTCACCTCCCACAAGCGGCACAAGCGTCTCCTGAATGCGGCCGAGGGCCGCAAGGGGACGCGCTCGCGCCTCATCAAGCCCGCGCGAGAGGCGCTCCTGCATGCCCTCGCCTACGCGACCCGGGATCGCAAGCAGCGGAAGCGTGACTTCCGCGAGCTGTGGATCATCCGGATCAACGCGGCCGTCCGAGCGAATGGCATGGCCTACGGCCGATTCATCGCCGGTCTGAAGACCGCCAACGTGGAGCTGGATCGCAAGGTCCTGGCCGATCTCGCCGTGCGAGATGCCGCGACGTTCGGACGCATCGTCGAGGTTGCCAAGGGCGCCTGAGCCTGATTCGGCGATTTCGACCCGGAGCCCTCGACGTCACTGACGATCGAGGGCTCGTCATTACCGGCCGCCGACGCTCTACCATCCACCTGACGCGATCCAGGACAGCCTGACAGCCGGAGCCGACCACCATCGTGGACCTCGCCGACATCACCCGAGACCTTGGCGTGCTCCAGACGAGCACGATCGCGGCGATCGCGGCTGCCCCCGACACCGTCGCCGTCGACGAGATCGACGTCGACGTCCTCGGCAAGAAGGGGGCGCTCACCGGCATCCTGCGGGGGATCGGGGCGCTCGCCGCCGATGATCGGCCACGCGTCGGGGCGGTCGCGAATACGGTGCGGGCGGCACTCGAAGCGGCCCTTGCGGTACGGCGCGCGCAACTCGGAGCGGCCGAACTGACAGAGCGCCTCGCCCGCGAGCGGATCGACGTGACGCTGCCGGGCCGGCCGCTCCGGCGCGGCTCGTTGCACCCGAGCATCGAGGCGATGACCCAGATCGCCGAGATCTTCGAGCAGTTCGGGTTCGTCGTCCATGAGAGCCCGGAGATCGAGGACGACCTCACCAACTTCCAGATGCTCAACATCCCGCCCGATCATCCGGCTCGGGATCTGTGGGACACGCTCTATGTCGACATTCCGGGGCACCTGCTGCGGACTCACACCTCGCCGGGCCAGATCCGGGTCATGCAGGCGATGAAGCCGCCGATCCGGGCCCTCCTGCCGGGCCGCTGCTTCCGCTACGAATCGGTCGATGCGTCGCACGGCTTCGAGTTTTTCCAGGTCGAGGGCCTGATGGTCGACGAGGGCGTCACCCTCTCAGACATGAAGGGCCTCCTCGACGAATTCGCCCGCGCGATGTTCGGGGGCGGTAAGAAGACCCGATTCCGGCCGGGCTACTACCCGTTCACGGAGCCATCGGTCGCCTTCGACGTCGAGTGCCTGGTATGCGGGGGACCCGGCTGTCCCGCATGCGGCCGGAGCGGCTGGATGACGATCCTTGGCGCCGGGATGGTCCATCCGGTGGTGCTCCAGTACGGCGGCCTCGACCCCGAGCGCTACCAGGGCTTCGCTTTCGGGATGGGCCCGGAGCGGATCTCGATGCTGAAACACGGGATCTCTGACCTGCGGCTGTTCATGGAGAACGACGTCCGGTTCCTGGAGCCGTTCCGATGAAGGCGCCCCTGTCCTGGCTGCGCGAGTTCGTGGACATCGACCTCGAGCCCGAGGCGTTGGCCGAGCGCCTGACACTGCTCGGGATGGAGGTTCGGGGCATCGAGCGGCGTGGCCTTGAATGGAAGAACGTCGTCGTCGGCGAGCTCCTGACCGTCGAGAAGCACCCCAACGCCGATCGCCTGTCGCTGACGACCGTCACCCTCGGCTCCGGGGAGCCGTTGAGCATCGTTTGTGGCGCGAGCAATATCGCCCCCGGCCAGCGAGTCCCCGTCGCCCTGCCGGGCGCGATCTTGCCGGGCGATCGGCGGATCGAGCGGACCGAAAAGATGGGCGTGGTCAGCAACGGGATGCTGTGCTCGGGCGATGAACTTGAGCTCACGGCCGATGGTGACGGGATCCTGATCCTCGCACCGGATACGCCTCTCGGGGTTCCGCTCGCCGATCTGTACGGGGACGTGATCTTCGACATCGACGTCAAGCCGAACCGCGGCGACGGGTTGTCGATCCTCGGGCTCGCTCGCGAGGTCGCCGCGATCACCGGCGCCACGGTTCGGATGCCGTCGCTCGAGGTCGTTGAATCGGGCGACAACGTGGCTGGTCGATTGACCGTGGAGGTCCTGGATTCGGCCTTGTGCCCCCGCTTCGTCGGGCGCTGGGTGAGCGGCGTGCGGGTGGGACCGTCGCCCGAGCGGATCCAGATGCGCCTCCTCGCTGCCGGGATGCGGCCGATCAGCAATGTCGTCGATGCCTCGAACTACGTGATGCTCGAGCTGGGCAAGCCGATCCATACCTTCGATGCGGCGAAGGTCGAGCGCGGGCATGTCATCGTCCGAACCGCGCGGCCCGGCGAGCGGCTGGTGACACTCGACCATGTCGAGCGAACCCTCGACGTTGACACGCTCATCATCGCCGACGACCTCGGACCGCTGGCCATCGCCGGGGTCATGGGCGGAGCGGCGTCGGAGGTGTCCGGTGCGACCACCGACGTGATCATCGAATCCGCGATCTTCGACCCGGTGAGCATCCGCCGGACGGCGTTCAACCACGCGCTTCGATCGGAGGCAAGCCTGCGCTTCGAGAAGGGTCAGGAATTCCGGCTCGCCCGGATGGGTGCCGATCGAACCGCGGCCCTCCTCGTCGCCTGGGCGGGTGGGAGCGTCGCCCGTGGCCGGGTTGACACGGCGCCCGACGAACCACCGGACGAGCGAGTCCGGTTCCGCCCATCTCGCGTTGCCCGGATCCTCGGCGTCGATCTGCCCGCGCACGTCCAGGTCGATCTCCTGGCACGAGTCGGCATCTCGGTCTCGGGTGCGCCGACCGGCGCGGATGCCCTCGTTGACGTGGCAATCGCGGCCGGATCCAGGCCGCTCACGGTGCGCGTGCCGGCCGGAGACACACTCGAAGTCGTCGTTCCGTCATGGCGCCGGGATATCGCGATCGAGGCCGACCTCATCGAGGAACTCGCCCGCGTCAATGGCTACGACCGAATCCCCTCGACCTTGCCCATGACGGCATCGCCCGCGTTCCGCGCAACGCCGCTGGCACTCCGTGACGTCGTGCGCCATGCGTTGGCGGGTATGGGGCTGCGCGAGGTCGTCACGCATGCCCTGGTATCGCCGGAGCACCTCGCTCGATGGTCATGGTCGTCGCCGTCGGCCCCGGCCGATGGCGAAGGTCGGATCGAGGGCAGAGCGATAACCGTCACCAATCCGCTTTCGGCCGACCACGCCGTCCTTCGGCAGGACCTCGTCGGGGGCCTTGTTGGAACCGTCGCCCTGAACCGGCGCCGCGGCCGGGAGGACCTCGCCCTGTTCGAGATCGGCAAGGGGTACGGCGGCGTGGCCGACGCGTCGCACGAGTGGTGGCGCCTCGGGATCGCCCTCGCCGGGGCGTTCGATCCGCCATCCTGGAATCGCCCACGACGCGCCGTGGACCTCGCTGACGCGAAGGGCGTGCTCGACGCCCTGTGCGAGGCACTGGGCTTCGCCCGGCCGGAGTACGCACCGCTCGCGTCGGAGGCCGGGCTCCATCCGGGGCGGTCGGCCTCAGTCGTCGCGCGGACCAAGGACGGGGGTGTCGGACTTTCAGGCGTCTTCGGCGCGATCCATCCTGCCGCCGCCGCGGCATGGGACGAGCGGGCCGAGGGCTCCGTCCTGGCCGAGGTCTCGATTCGCGGGCTGTCCGGCGGCACTCCCACAGTCCCTCGCGGGATCAGCCCGAGCCGGTTTCCGAGCGTCGAGCGCGATCTCGCGATCGTCGTCGGTCACGGCCAGACGGCCGGCCAACTCGAATCGGTCATTCGCGCGAGTGCCGGTGGACTGCTTCGATCGGTCGAGCTGTTCGATGTCTACGCTGGAGCTCCGCTCGGTCCGGACGAGCGGAGCCTGGCGTTCCGGATCGTCTTCGGAACTGACGAGCGGACCCTCGCCGATGAGGAGGTCGAGGCTGCGATCGGGGCGATCTCAGGCGCGATTGCCGGCGCGGGAGGCAGGCTCCGATCCTGATCCGGGGCCCGATGAGCGCGTCGCGGGCCTTGCGATGCTGATGATGGCGCTGCTACGCTGAACGAGCCGTGCCGCGCTCACCTGAGCCTGGACCTCGGCAACTGGGGGGACACGACGGCCTGTGGACATCATCGGTTCGATCACCAGCATCAAGGGTGTCGACCTCCTCATCTTCTTCATTTTCTTCGGACTCTTCGTCCTCGGGTTCATGCAGGGCGTCCTGCGACGGCTCCTGGGAATCGCGTCGTTGCTCCTGTCGCTGCTGATCGCCGCGCAGCTTCGAGCGCCGTTCGGCGACTTCCTGGCCACGAATTGGACGCAGTACAGCTCGCCGTACAACCACATGCTGGCGTTCGGGTCCGTATTCGTCGCGTTCTCGGTTGCGTCGACCGTCGCACTGCAGTTCTTCTACAAGTCGACGCCGCTCTTCGCTCGATATCCCGCGCTCGATGAGATCCTCGGTGGTGTCCTTGGGCTGGTACAGGGGGCCTTGATCCTCGTGGCGTTCTACCTGATCACGGACCCGTTCTTCTCGATCTACGGACAGGTTCCGCAGCCCAACGAGTTCCCGTTCGTGCGCCAGATCTTCGATGCTCTTCAGGGATCGGTCACGGCCGATGTCACCCGCCACAATCTCGTGCCATTCCTGCTGATGTTCTTCGGCGGGATCATTCCCTCGGACGTGACGTCCGTCTTCTCCTGACCGCTCGCATCGCGCGGGGCGTCGGGGTCGCCGAGACCGGCCGCTCCTGGGAGCGGTTCGCAAGGGAACACCTGGTGCGCGGCGGCCTCGATGCCGCTGAATCGCTGCTCGGGGCGTTTCTTGTCCGGCGGATGCCGGGCGTGATCGATCGGGTGGGCCGGATCGTCGAGGTCGAGGCGTATGGCGGCCCCGAGGATCGTGCTTCGCATGCTCGTGCCGGCAACACCGTCCGGACAGCCCCGATGTTCGGGCCACCCGGCCACGCCTACGTGTACCTTGTCTACGGCATGCATGACTGTCTCAACGTGGTCACCGGTCCCGACGGGGCGGCCTCTGCGGTCCTGATCCGGGCGGTTGAACCCGTGGCCGGCCTCGACGTCATGCGAGCCGGGGCGGCCCGGTGGGTGGCGAGACGTGCCGCGCGCCAGCCCGAGGGCGCGGCCGGATCCGCAGCCACCGGCGACACGCTGTCGGCGCGCCACCACCAACCCGGCCACCGAATCGGGACGGGTCCCGGCCGCCTGTGTGCCGCGTTCGATATCGATCGCTCGTTCACGGGGATGGATCTGTTCGACGCCGATGGCCCGCTTGTCCTGGTGGCGGGAATGCGCCCTGATCCGGCGTCGATCCGCCGGACCCCTCGGATCGGCGTCGGTCACGCGGCGCCGCCATGGGACGCCGTTGCGTGGCGACTCCTGATCGCCGGCAACCCCTCGGTCTCCGGGCCGCGGGCTCCAATCACCGACTGACCGGCACGTGGACCAGCGCTCGCAGGACTTGCTCGAGTTCCCGCTCATCCGGGAGCGCCTCGCGGCGAACACCTCGTTCGCGCCCGGCCGGCGCCTCGCCGAAGCCCTGGAGCCGAGTTCCGAGCCCCTGATCGTCGCGCGCACGCTCGACGAGACCGACCAGGCACGGGCGCTGATCGAGGAGCGACCCGGGGTCGGGATCGGCGGGGCGCATGACATCGGACCGTGGGTCGATCGGGCGACGCGCGGCGGTCGTCTGGAACCCCCCCAATTCCTTGAGCTCGGCGACACCATCGAGGCGGCAACCCGGCTGCGTCTCGTGCTGGCCGAGGATCGCCGCCCACTGCTGCGCGATCTCGCGGGCGAGCTCCATCCGCTGCCAGCGCTTCGAGCCACGTTCGCGCGCACGTTCGATCCCGCCGGCGAGTTGCTCGATACCGCTTCCCCGAAGCTCGGGCCGCTGCGGAATGCCGTTCGGATCGCCTACGACCGTCTCAGGCGGCGCCTGGATTCTCTCGTGACGTCGGAGATCGGCGCCTCCCTCCAGGAACCCATCGTGACGCTCCGGAACGGGCGCTACGTCGTGCCGGTTCGGGCCGATGCGAGGAGCCGGGTCAAGGGCATCGTCCACGACGCGTCCGGGTCGGGGCAGACGCTGTTCATCGAGCCGCTCGTGATCGTCGAGCTCGGCAATGTCTGGCGCGAGGCGATGCTCGCCGAGGCGGAGGAAGTCGGGCGGATCCTCGACGAGCTGTCGGCGCTCGTCGCCGTTCACGCCCAACCGCTCCACGCGACGCTGCGTGCCCTGGCCACGTTCGATTTCTGGGCGGCGAAGGCGGCGCTGGCCGCCGATCTGCAGGGCAGCCGGGCGGAGACGGCGACCGGCCGGGAGATCGTCCTGCTGTCCGCCCGCCATCCGGGCCTGACCGGCCGCGTCGTCCCGATCGACGTGCACCTCGGGGGCGACTTCACCGCGCTCGTGGTCACGGGGCCGAACACGGGCGGCAAGACGGTGACGCTACGGACACTCGGACTCCTCGTCCTCATGCACCAGGCCGGTCTTCACGTGCCGGCCGCGCCCGGAAGCCGCTTGCCCGTGCTGAAGGACGTGTTCGCCGATATCGGCGACGAGCAATCGATCGCCCAGTCCCTGTCCACGTTCTCGGGGCACCTCCGTTCGATCATCCGGATCGTCGCGGCGGCGGGACCCGGGACGCTGGTCCTGCTGGACGAGCTCGGCGCCGGAACGGATCCGACCGAGGGCTCCGCACTGGCGCAGGCGCTGCTCGACCACTTCATCCGCGCCGGTGCGCTGGTGGCGGCCACGACGCACTACGCGGAACTCAAGGCGTACGCCCACACGACCCCGGGCGCGACCAATGCGGCCGTGGAATTCGACCTCAAGACGTTGAGCCCGACGTATCGACTGACCATCGGCCTGCCGGGTGGATCGCAGGCCTTCGCGATTGCCGAGCGGCTCGGGTTGCCGGCAGCGGTGGTGGAGGATGCGCGATCCAGGCTCACCGACGCCCAGCGCTCATTCGAGGCGACCCTCGCCCAGATCCGGGAGGCCGAGGGTGCCACCACCGATGCCCTCGCCAACGCCCGAGCCGCGGATGCGCAAGCGGCCGAGGCCCTGCGACTCGCCGACCAGGAACGGCGTCGGGCGCGTGACGAGCGCGCCGAGGGCGCACGGGTTGCTCGAGCGGAGGCCGTGCGCCTGCTGGCCGATGTCCGTACCGACGTCGACGCCCTCCGGGAGACCCTCGAGCGAGGCCAGTTGGCCGCCCCGGCGCTCGACGCCGCTCTCGAACGGATCGAAGCCGGCGTGGCCCGGCTGCCCGATATCGGCGAGGAGACTCCGTCTCAGTTCGCAGGGCCCGTGGATCCTGACCGCATCTGGGTCGTCGGCGATCGCGCGCGAAGTCGAACCGGCGGCTGGGAGGGCCGGATCGTGGCCCTCGAACGGGATGGTCGCGTCGCCAGCCTCGCATCGGGCTCGATGCGCGTGCGGGTCCCCGTGGACCAACTCGTCGATGCGCTCCTGCCCGAGGCGAAGGCGGACGAGCTGGACCGCGCGCAGGCGGGCCTCTCAGCCGGTCCGACGCCGCCCGGATTCGATCGTTCGTCGGCTCGCGCGCGGACGGTCCCCAGCTCACTCGACCTGCGTGGGGCGCGTGTCGAGGAGGCACTCGATGCCCTGGAGCGCTACATCGAGGATGCGTCGCTGGCATCCCTGCCGAGGGTGACCGTCGTGCACGGGATGGGCACCGGAGCCCTGCGCGATGCGGTTCGGGCCGCCGCCGCGGCCCACCCGCTGACCGGCGACGTGCGTCCGGGCGGGCGAGGCGAAGGCGGCGACGGGGCCACGATCGTCAGCCTCGGCTGAGCGTTTCCGGTCGTGCCGGTGGGTGGCTGGCCGATCCGCGAGGCGAGCTGAGCCTTAGGTTTCGGTTCCGTGGGCGCGTCGAGCCAGGCGCCGCGGGCGGCGCGCGCTCGGTTGGGGCGCGGGCGTCTGGCCCGGCACCGGTACTGGGATCGATGGAAGTGGCGACGGGGACGGCGTCGGCTTGCCGCCACCGTTGCCGGGCTTGGTCGGTCCCGGCGTGGGTTCGACACACGGAGTTGGCAGCGGCGAACCGAGTGGGTCAAAGGTTGCGAGGGGGTCGAACGAGGTACCGGGATCGCACGTCGGCGGCGGCGCCGGCGAGCAGATCGCGGTCGGCGCGAACACGCCGCCCCAGCTCTTGCCGAATGGCGCGAAGCTGTTGCTGTAGAAGTAGCTGGTCCTCGTCTTCTCGGGACTGCGCCCGACTCCGGCGCCTTCGGCGGCCCGTGAGGCCCAGTCCTGGGTGTACTCCTGCCAGCCAGGGAATCGTGGCTCGACGTTGCTGAAGTCAAGGAAGCCCTGCTTGACGATCGGGCCGGTGCAGCCGTCCTGCCAGAGATTGCCGGTGGCCTCGTCGATGTCCAGCTCGACGTGGAGGTCGTCGGTCCGGGTCGGGACCGTGCCGTCGATGAACAGTTCGGTCACGATCTTCGTGGTGTACGGCCCTGGCAGGAGGCCGCTGAACGCATCGACCGCCGCCTTCTTGATTCCGCTCGGTGCCTTGAAGCCGGCCACCGGCGTTCCCGCGCTGATCTCGGTCAGGATCCGTGACCACAGTGGCGCGGAGGAATCGAGCGACAGGCTGCCAGTCGGCGTCGGGTCCGAGTTGCCCATCCAGACGCCGACCGCGAGGGCCGGCGCCGCGGGATCCTCGGGCGGCGCCAGGAAGCCGTATGCGAGGACGTCCTTGTTGTCCGATGTGGTACCGGTCTTGTAGGCCGCGGGGCGACGCTTGCCGTTTTCGAGGATCGCCCATTTCGCCCAGTACGGGTTCACGGTCTTGACGGTGTTGCCCGAGAGGATGTCGGTGATGATGTACGACGCCTGCGGGCTCGCGACCTTGGTCCCGGTCGTCACATCCGACGCCGTCGGGTAGATCGCCTCGCCGCTCGCATCTCGGATCTCGACGATCATCTTGCGCGGTAGTAGCATCCCGCCGTTCGCGATCGCGCCGTACGCGGAAAGCAGGTCGATCGGGTGGACCTCGAGCGTGCCGATCGACATCGACGTCACCGGCACGGTGCCCTTGGGGAAGGTGAGGCCAAAGTCCTTCATGCGCTGGAACAAGTGGTCGAGTCCGTTGATCAGGCCGGCCTTGATCGACGGGATGTTCAGCGAGAACTGGAGAGCCGAGCGGAGACGGACCGGGCCACGCTCGAGCTTGTCCGCCTGGGTCGGAACGAATGCCTTCTGCCCGCCGAAATTCGTCGTCACGTCCATGAACATCGTGGCGGCGGTCATGGTGCCGTCGTCGATCCCGGTGATGTAGTTGATCGGCTTGATCGACGATCCCGGCTGGCGGAAGCCGTCCGACAGCACGTCGAACTTCGGCTTGAACGCGACCTCGCCGGCGGCGTAGTAGCCGGCGCTGCCGCCATACGCCAGGACCTGGCCCGTCCGGTAGTCCACGACTGCCGAGGCCGCGTTATGGATATTCCGGCCACGAAGGTCGTTGATCCAGCCCCAATCCGCCTCGGGAATGCCGAGCGATCGGAGCGTCCGGTTGGTGTTCGAGAAGTTCGGGGCCCGAGCCGCTGCGATCAGCCACTTGTCGACGACCTGTTGCATGTTCCAGTCGAGGGTCGTGATGATCTTGTAACCGCCCGTATCGACCTGTTCGCAGGTGTCCGCCGTCTCCTCGCCGCACAGGATCACGCCGAGTTGGTGGCGGACCTTCCAGACGAAGTGCGCCGCCTTCCAGGGCGTCGATCCCTGGCGGGACAGGACGACCGGGTCGGCCTTGGCCGCTTCGAACTCCTGGAGGGTGTGTGCGTCCTTTGAGAGCACGCTCCGGGTCTCCATGAGGTCCAGGACCTTGTTCCGGCGGATCACGACGTCGGCGTCGCTGGGAACGACCAACTGAATGCTGGCAGCGGGGCATTCCTCGCCCTCGGCGATCGTGACCGCGCAGACCGACTCGGCATTCTTGACGAGGTCGAACTGGGTGGGGGACTGAGGGATCGCCGCGAGGATGGCGACCTCGGCGAGCGTCAGGTCCTGGAGGGACTTGTTGAAGTAACCCTTGGCGGCGGCCGCGACGCCGTAGCTCTGGTTCCCGTAGAAGTTCTGGTTCAGGTAGGCGGTGATGATCTGTTCCTTCCCCTTCGCGTCGGGGAAGGCCTGGGTCAACCGAATGGACTGGATGATCTCGCGGATCTTGCGCTCGTATGTCGAACCCGCGAACGCTGCCACGGGCAGGAGACGGGCGCGAACCAGCTGCTGGGTGATCGTGGAACCGCCTCGCGGCCGGCCCTGAAGCGTGTCGATGGACGCCGACAGGAACCCTCCAAGGTCGAACCCGGGATTGCTCCAGAAGTCCTTGTCCTCGACCGCGGTCGTGGCGTCGAGCAGCTCGAGGGGGAGCTGATCGAAAGTGACGAGCTCTCGCTTGCGTTCACCGAAGCGGGCGAGCTCGACCGTCCCGGTCCGGTCGTAGACGATGGATGGCTGGTCGAAGCCCAGGTCGGCGAAGGCCTTCGCCGGGTCCGGCAGGTCCCGGCTGTAGTAGGCGTAGGCACTGACCGCGCCGATGAACACAGCCCCGCCCAGGGCAAGGAAACTGGCAAAGAGGAGGATCGGGATGGCGAGCGCCGCACGGGTCGCGGTGCCGCCTCCACCACGACCACGTCGCGCGGCGCCGGTGCGGCGGTGGCGCTGACGCCGGTTGAGACTGGTCTGCATAGCGGCCGCGAAGATACCATAGGGTCCGTGGAGGACCTTCCCCCAGTTCCGGCGCATCCCGTGACGCCTCGTTGCTTCGTGCTGTGACGTCGTTCGCTGCCGGCCTCGCCGGTCTGCTCGACGAGCTGCGCTGGAGGGGCATGTTCCACGCTGCGTCCGAAGGCCTGGAGGCGCGCCTCGCGTCGGGCCGAGCGATCGCCGGCTATAACGGCTTCGATCCGTCCGGCTCGTCCCTGCACATCGGCAGCCTCGTGCCGATCTTCGGGCTCATCCACTTCCAGCGTCACGGCGGGCGGCCTGTTGCGCTCGTCGGCGGGGGTACCGGCATGATCGGTGACCCGTCCGGGCGTTCCTCGGAGCGGAACCTGCTCGACCGCGACACCCTGGCCGCCAACGCCGCGGCGATCCACGCTCAGCTCGAGCACTTCCTCGACTTCTCCGGACCTCGCGGCGCGGTCATGGTCAACAACCTGGAGTGGCTCGAATCGATGACGATGATCGAGTTCCTCCGCGATGTCGGGAAGCACTTCACGATCCCGTACATGCTGGCCAAGGACTCCGTTCAGGTCCGGCTGGACAAGGGCCTCTCGTATACCGAGTTCAGCTACATGCTCCTGCAGTCAGCCGACTTCGCCCACCTGCGTCGGACGATGGAGGTCGAGATGCAGATGGGCGGCGCGGATCAGTGGGGCAACATCACCGCCGGCCTCGAGTTGATCCGGCGCACGGCGAGCGGGGCCGAGGGGGCCGCGCAGGGCTCGGCGGGCGGCAGAACGGACGCTGAAGCGGACCCTGGTGGCAACGCGCCGGCCTTCGGGCTGGCGTATCCGCTCCTCCTGACGGCGTCGGGGGCGAAATACGGCAAGTCGGCCGAGGGTGAATCGATCTGGCTCGATCCCGAGCGCACCACCCCGTTCGCGTTCTACCAGCACTGGCTCACCACAGACGATCGCGACGTTGGCATCTACCTGCGCTGGTTCACGACCATGACGCCGGATGAGATCCTGGGTCTCGAGGCCGACATGGCCGAGCGGCCCGGTGCGCGGGCGGCCCAGCGGGCGCTGGCTGTCGATGTCACCGCACGGACCCATGGGGCGGAGACGGCTCGCCAGGTCCAGCTCGATTCCGCCGTCCTCTTCGATTCGGAGCCGATCCGCGATCCCGTGGTCCTCGAGCGCCTGTGGCGCAGTGTCGGCGGATTCACGGTGGAACCGGGAGCCGCGTCCGCGGGGATTGCCGCCGCGCTTGGCTCGGCGGGGGTCTTCGCGTCGAACGGCGAGGCGCGGCGGATGATCCAGAACGGCGGTCTCACGATCAACGGCGAACCGATTCGCGACCCGGCGGCCGCGATGCCCGCCCCGATCAACGGAGGATGGTGGGAGGTTCGGATCGGCAAGCGCCGACGCGAGATCGGCCGCCTCGGCCGGTAGGCCTCGTCGAGTCAGTCCGCGTGGCGGCGCTTCAGCGTGTCGATGACAGCGCGCGGCTCCAGGTTTCGCTCGGCGAGGAGCACCAACGTGTGGAACACGAGATCGGCGGCCTCGCCGGCGAGGGCCTCGGTCGTGGTGCTCCGATCCTGACCTGATGACGCGGCGGCCGCGTCGTCCTTTGCGGCCATGAGGACCTCGGTGGCTTCTTCGGTGACTTTGCGCGCTGTGGCGTCCACCCCGCCATCGAGCAGGGACGTCGTGTAGGAACCAGCGGGCCGTTCGGCGCGGCGACGCTCGATGGTCCGCCAGAGCGTCTCTAGCCACGCGAAGTCCTGGGCTGGCGCCGGCTCGTGCCCCACTGGCGCCCCCTCGTGCTTCGCTGGCGCCCCCTCGTGCTTCGCTGGCGCCCCCTCGTGCCCCGCTGGCGCCCCCTCGTGCCCCGCTGGCGCCCCCTCGTGCTTCGCTGGCGCCCGCTCGTGCTTCGCTGGCGCCCGCTCGTGCCCCGCCGGCGCCGGCTCGGGGTCGAAGCAGCTCCGCGTGTTTCGATGGCACGTCGGGCCGTGCGGTCGGACGGTGGCGAGAAGCGCGTCGCCATCGCAATCGAGGTCCAGGCGCACGAGGTGGAGGACGTTGCCGCTCGACTCGCCTTTCCGCCAGAGCCGGCCGCGCTCGCGGGAGTGAAAGTGCATCTCGCCCGAGGAGGCGGTCATCGCGAGGGCTTCGGTATCGGCGTAGGCAACCATGAGGACGCGCCCATCCGCCTGATCCTGAACAACGACGGGCACGAGGCCGTCGGGGCCGAAGCGTGGCTCGAGACCTGGCTGCAACGCGCTCACGCGGCAACCCCCGTGGTGAGGCGGACCGGGAGTCCGGCGGCTGCCATCGCCCGCTTGACGTCGACGATGGCATGGATGCGGCGATGGAAGACCGATGCGGCGAGGACGGCATCGGCGCCGCCATCGACGACCGCGGCCACGAAATCGGCCGGGCCGGCAGCGCCACCGGACGCGATGACAGGCACCCTCACCTGGCTGGTGATCGCGCGAAGCAGGGCCGTGTCGTAGCCGGACTGGGTTCCATCCTGGTCGATCGACGTCACGAGCAGTTCGCCGGCACCGAGCTCGGCGGCGCGAACCGCCCAAGCCACTGCGTCCAGGCCGGTGACGTCACGACCACCCCGGACCAGCACCTCCCAGGCGGGATCGTCGCCGGTTCCGGGGAGCCGCCGCGCATCGATGGCCACGACGACCGCCTGGCGCCCGAAGGCGCGGGCACAGTCGCCGATCAAGGTTGGATCGGATGCCGCAGCCGTGTTCAGGGCCACTTTGTCGGCACCGGCCCGCAGCACCTGGCGCATGTCCTCGACGGTGCGAACACCCCCGCCGACGGTGAGTGGGATGAAGGCCCGGCGGGCTGTCCGCTCGACGATGTCGAGGAGCGTGCCGCGGCCCTCGGGCGCAGCGGTGATGTCGAGAAAGACGAGTTCATCGGCACCCTCGGACGCATAGCGAGCAGCGAGCTCGGGCGGGTCGCCCTCATCGACGAGATCCACGAAGCGCGTGCCCTTGACGACGCGCCCATTCGCGACATCGAGACACGGAATGACCCGGCGTCGAAGCATCTCAGTCGCCGCCTGCTGTTCCACCGGCGCCGACCGGGCTCCGCTCGGCGCCGGCACCCGCCGCCATCGCCGTCGCCCAGCGCGTGAAGTTGCCGAGGATCCGGACACCCGTACCGCCACTCCGCTCGGGGTGGAACTGGACGCCGAGGACATTGCCGCGGTCCACGGCCGACACGAACCGTGACCCGTGCTCGGTCTCCGCGAGGGTCACGGCGTCCGCTCCGGCGCCCTCGGGCCGGCCCGCGTACGAGTGGACGAAGTACAGGTCGGCGCCGTTGTCGATCCCGGCAAACAGGTTGTGATCGCGCCGACGCTCGACCTGGTTCCATCCGATGTGAGGGAGCGTCGGAGCGTTCTCGAGGAGGACCGATCGGCCCGGAATGACACCGAACGTTCTGGCGCCGTCCTCATCGCTGGCATCGAACAGGAGCTGCAGGCCGAGGCAGATCCCGAGATACGGGCGGCCGAGCGCGATCCAGCGAAGGATCGGGTCGACGAGATCGGCCCGGTTGAGGCGGTCCATCGCCGGTCCGGCAGCGCCGACGCCAGGAACCACGACCGCTTCGGCATCGACGAGGTCCTCGGGGCCGGTGGCCACGCGAACCTCGGCGCCCACGAAGGTCAGCGCCTGCTCGATGCTCACGAGGTTGCCGGCGCCGTAGTCGACGACCGCAACCCGAAGACCACGTCGGGGCCGAGCGACGCTCATCCGAGCGAGCCCTTCGTCGAGGCCACCCCGTCCCGCCGCGGATCCGGCGCGCAGGATGCTCGGAGCGAACGCGCAAGGGCCTTGAACGCGGCCTCGGCGAGGTGGTGATCATTCCGACCGATGCCCTTGATGTGGAGCGTGGCACCGGCGGTGCGTGCGAACGCCTCGAGCGCGTGCTCGATCAGCTGCGTGGACAGCGCACCGATCCGCTCACCGCGGAACGGCAGGTCGACGACGGCGTACGGGCGCCCGCCGAGATCGATCACGGCCGATGCGATCGCCTCGTCCATCGGCACGGAGGCATCGCCGAAGCGCTGGATTCCGCCACGATCGCCCAATGCCGTGGCGAGCGCCGCGCCGAGGACGAGTGCGACATCCTCGACGGTATGGTGATCGTCAATTTCCAGGTCGCCGGTGGCCTCGACTCGGATATCGATCAGCGAGTGATGCGCGAGCGACGTCAGGAGGTGGTTGTAGAACCCGACGCCGGTCGAGATCTCAGCCGTGCCCTGCCCATCGAGCGCCACCCGAATGGTGATGTCCGTTTCGCGGGTCGTGCGGCGGACTTTGGCCAGGCGCGGCTCCGATTCAAGGACCTCGAGCGATCCGAGTGGCGTCGTCATGGCGTCTCCTCCAGATCGATGGTCGCCGCAGCGGCAAGCAGACGGTCGTTCTCGGCGGCGCTCCGGATCGTGATCCGCAGGCAGTGCCCAAGTGGGTGGCCGACGCCGAACGTTCGTGGGACGAGACCGTGCGCCAGGAGGGCCTCTGCGACGGCGGCCGCGCGCGCGCTGCTCCCAAAGTCCACCAGGACGAAGTTGGTCACGGACGGCCGCACCACCCAGCCGAGGTCGCTCAAGCGCGCGCTCAGGCGCACGCGTTCGCGCGCGACCCGTGCGAGGTTCGCAGCAAGGATGCCGTCGTCGAGCAGGGCCTCGGTCACGATATGGACCGACGGGATCGCCACCGACCCGGGCGGTCGGTACGGCGAAAGCAAGGCGATCAGTTCCGGGCGCGCAAGCCCGAAGCCGACGCGCAGCCCGGCGAGCGCATAGGCCTTGCTCGCGGTGCGGATCACGATCAGGCGTGGGTACACGGCCAGGAGCCCGACCTTGGACGCGCCGGTGAACTCCGCGTAGGCCTCGTCAAGGACCACGACCGGAGGCTCGATCGAGGCCTCCGTCGCGTCCGCCAGCATCCGGTCCAGCAGGGTCTCGATGACCCCATCGGGTTCGGGGAGGCCCGTCGGGTTGTTGGGGCTGCAGAGCCAGACGACATTCGCGCCGCGCACCGCGGCCCGGACCGCAGGTCCGTCCATCGCGAAGCCTGCACTTGCGTCGAGACGCGGGACAGCCCTGACCTCGGCGCCGCGTTGCTCGGTATGGATGCGATACATCGCGTAGGACGGCGTCGGGATCACGGCAACGCCGCCGGCGGGCAGGAATGCCTTGGCGATGAGATCGAGAATCTCATCCGCCCCGGCACCGACGAGGACCTGATCGCGGGTGACGCCGTAGCGCGCAGCGGCCGCATCGGACAGGCGTCGGTAGTCGGACGGCGGGTACTCGGAGATCGGCCGGTCGAAGGCGTTCGCGGCGAGCAGGCGGACCGCGAGGTCTGGCGGGGCAGGGGAGGTGTTCAGGTCGAACCGGGCGACCTGGTCGAGCGGGACGCCGTAGCGGGCGGACACCTCCTCGTCGGTGGCCTCCCACGTGTAGCCCGCAGGTGCCACCGGAGACGCGAATGAGACGGGTGTCGGGCTCATCGGGGGTTGGATCCGGTCGGTGCCGTGGTGGCACGAGTGCGCACGGGCTCGGACGCCCGGCTCGTCGCCTCGGTCGGAGGGTGCGCCGCCCCCAGCCCTTGGGACCCTTGTGCAAACCGCATCTCGACCGCCTCGCGATGCGCGAACAGGCCTTCCGCCGCGGCCAGCACGCCGATGGTCGGCCGGAGAGTAGTGAGCCCCTCGCGGCTGATTCGCTGGACCTGCATGAACGATCCGTAGGTCTCAACGGCGAGGGGCCCGCAGCCACGCGCCAGGCCGCCCGTCGGAAGGACGTGGTTCGCGCCGGTCGCGTAGTCGCCGGCCGATTCCGGTGCCCATGGGCCCACGAAGACCGAGCCCGCGTTACGGACGGCGCCGACGGCCATTTCGAGGTCGGGCACGTCGATCGACAGATGCTCCGGAGCATAGGCATTGGCGACCGCCACGGCCGTCGGGACGTCCGCGACCAGGATGATCCGGCCGTGGCGGTCGAGCGCGTCGCGCAGGACGGCGGCTCGCGGCGCCCAGGCGACTCGGGCCCGCACGGCTCGCTCGACGTCGTCGGCGAAGGCGGACTCCGTGGTGATCAGCAGCGCGGGCGAATCAGGGCCGTGCTCGGCCTGGGTGAGGAGATCGGCGGCCACCCGATCAGGATCGGCAGGCGGGATGGCGATGACCAGACCCTCTGACGGTCCGGCGGGTAGATCGATGGCGGTGCGCCCGGCGAGCTCCAGTTTCGCCGCCGTGACCCAGCCGTTGCCAGGCCCGACGATCAGGTCGACCGGTTCGATGTCGAGGTCGGTGAGGCCGAAGGCGAGCGCACCGATGGCCTGGGCGCCACCGGCAACGATGAGGGCGTCCACGCCGAGCACACCAGCCGTGCCCAGGAGGACCGGATCCACGATGCCATCGGATGCCGCAGGGGTTGCGACGACGATGAACGCGACGCCGGCGACCTGGGCCGGCACCACGGTCATGATCAGGCTCGATGGATAGGCGGCGCCGCCGCCCGGGACATAGGCCCCGACGCGGGCGACGGGCACCCATCGACGTTCGATATCGACGCCCGGAACGATGGACGTCGTCGTGCTCTCGGGACGCTGCGTCTCGGCGAACCGTCGGACGTTGAGGATGGCCGCGTCAACCGCCGCTCGAATGGTCGGCTCAAGGGTGGCCGCCGCCCCGGCGAGTTCATCGCCCCGGATGACGAGGCGCCCGTCGGCTGCGCCACCACCATGGCGCCGGTTCAGGTCGATGACGCCGGCCGAGCCGTCCCGTTCGACGGTCGCCAGGATGTCGCGGGCTCCGTCCCGAACAGCTCGGTCCGGGACCGCGCCGCGACGCGCGAGCGCACGGATCCGTGGGTCGGCTGCTGCGCTCGCACCCATCGACCGCAGATCGAGGCGGGTGAGCGTGAGCCCATCGGGCGCGCCCGATGGCGCTGGCAAGTCTGCGGCGAGCGGCGTGCCCGTCGCTGCCATGCCCGCGCCGGCAGGTGTGCCGGTCGGGTCGGTCCGGGCCCCGATGTTGCCCGAAGGGTCGGCCGTGGCCCCGATCTTGGCCGATGCCGTCAGGTCGGCCGTGGCCCCGATCTTGGCCGATGCCGTCGGGTCGGCCGTGGCCCCGATCTTGGCCGATGCCGTCGGGTCGGCCGTGGCCCCGATCTT
>JAYTWS010000065.1:0-2459 GCA_043743315.1 Chloroflexota bacterium
CGCGAGCGCCGGCGAGACCTATCGCGTCGTCAAGAACCTGGACGATTTCTTCGCGCCGAATGTCATCCGGGTCGAGGTCGGGGCCGAGGTCGAGTGGCAGAACTCGGGCCGCAACCCGCACACGGTCACGGCTGACGATGCGAGCTTCGACTCGGGCACCCTCCAGAACGGGGACGAGTTCCAGCACACCTTCCTGACCCCCGGGGTGTTCCCGTTCACGTGCCTGCTCCACGGCCAAAAAGGCGGTATCGGGATGACGGGCATCGTGGTCGTCGGCGACGCGGAGCTGCCCTCGACGGGCGGTTCCGGCGGCGTCGGGCCGGGGCGAGAGCCGGTTCCGGCGGAGCCGGGCAGCACGATCCACGTTCCCGCGGACCAGCCGACGATCCAGGCCGGCGTCGACGCCGCGACGGCGGGCGATGTGGTCATCGTGGCGCCCGGCGTCTACCACGAGGCCGTCCTCGTCACGACCCCGTACCTGACGATCCGGGGCGAGGACCGGAACACCGTCATCCTCGACGGCGACCTCACGAAGTCCAACGGGATCCACGTGGTTGAGGCCGACGGCGTCGCGGTCGAGAACATGACCGCTCGGCACTACGGGCTCAACGGGTTCTACTGGGCGGGCGTGAACGGCTATCGCGGGTCGTATCTCACGGCGTACGGCAATGGCGACTACGGGATCTACGCGTTCGACAGTGTCTGGGGCCGGTTCGACCACGACTATGCGTCGGGCAACCCCGACAGCGGCTTCTACATCGGGCAGTGCCAGCCCTGCCATGCGGTCATCAGCGATGTCGTGTCGGAGCACAACGCCCTCGGTTACTCCGGGACGAATGCCGGCGGTGATCTCTGGATCATCAACAGCGAGTGGCGCAACAACAACGCCGGAATCGTCCCGAACACGCTCGATTCCGAACTGCTCGCCCCACAGGCCGGAATCACGATCGCCGGCAACTGGGTCCACGACAACTCGGCCACGGATGCGCCGCTGAAGCGCCTCGAGTACCCGGCCTTCGGGACCGGCATTCTCATCGCCGGCGGCCGCGACAACCTCGTGGAGGGCAATCTTGTTCAGGGGCACGCGGTGTTCGGGATCGCGCTCCTGCCGAACCTCGATGCCAATTTCTGGGCAACCCGCGGCAACGTCGTGCGCGGCAACGAGGTCGGCGGGTCCGGCCGTGCCGACCTCGCGCTCGGGGCCCCATCGGTCAACCGCGACTGTTTCGAGGCCAACGTCCATGTCACGAGCCTCCCGCCGGCGATCGAAACCCTCGTGGCGTGCGGGCGACGGCTGGGGGGTGGGGGAGATCCGGCGGCGACGCTCGGCCTGCTCGCCCGTTTCGCGCAGGCGCTGGGCGGTCACTACACGAGCGGTGATTGGGAGGCCGAGCCGGCACCGCTACCGCAGGCGCAGCTTCCCGGTGGGGCCGAGGCGCCCGTGGAACCGGCGATTCCCGGAGCTGCCGTGCCGGGACCGTACGTCATTCGGTCCATCGACGAGATCAAGGCCGCCGCGGGCGGCACTGCTGCTGGCACTGCCAGGGAGGTGACGATCATGGGAATTCCGCTCACGTCGACGCTCACGACGGTGCTCGGCCTGTACGCCTACGTGTTCCCGCTCGCGCTCTACGCCGCGTGGATCGCGATTGCCATGTGGGACCTGATCCGACGCGAGGAGGTCTCCTCCCGGCGGCGGATCGGCTGGATGGCCGTGGTCCTGGTCCTCCCGGTGGTCGGGCCCCTGGCCTACTTCGCGGCAGGAGGGTCATCGATCCCACGCTCGGCGCGCTGGTTCCTGGTGGTCGGCGGGATCGTGATCTATCTCGGCATCGCGACGGTCGCGATGCTGGCCGAGGCGCTCTGAGCATGAGCCGGGCAGGAGGGGCCCGCGCGCGCGATCTGGGCATCCGGATCGGGACCATGGCCACGGGTCCGCTGAACGCGATCACCGACGTGCCCGGCGTACGTGTCGGCCACGCGACGATCATCGAGGGCGAAGGGCCGCTCCGGGTCGGGACGGGCCCGATCCGGACCGGGGTCACCGTGGTGATCCCGCACGACGGAGACGTCTGGAGCGAGCCGGTCTTTGCCGCGTCCCATGTCCTGAACGGCAACGGCGAGATGACGGGCCTCGAGTGGGTCCGCGAGGCAGGGATGCTCGGCGGCGTGGTCGCGATCACGAATACCCATTCCGTGGGCGTCGTCCGCGATGCCCTGGTGACGGAGGGCATTCGAAGCCAGCCGCCCGGTGCGTTCTTCTGGTCCCTGCCGATCGTCGGCGAGACCTGGGATGGGGTGCTCAACGACACCGACGGGATGCATATCCGGCCGGAGCACGTCGCGGCGGCCCTCGCCGACGCCCGCTCCGGTCCGGTCGCGGAGGGCAATGTCGGCGGTGGTACCGGCATGGTCTGCCACGAGTTCAAGGGTGGGATCGGCACCGCGTCGCGGCGTCT
>JAYTWS010000066.1:0-47042 GCA_043743315.1 Chloroflexota bacterium
CAGGCCGCGAACACCAGTTCAGGGGATGCCTGCGTGATCTCGATCCCGTCGGCCGAGACGTGCGGCTCGAACGATCCTCCGGGCAGTGTGACGAGCAAGTTTGGTTCAAAGACGTCGACGACCCCGGAGCCGCCCAAGCTCGGCCCCGCTGACAGGGACCTCACCCAGGTTCTGGCGAGGACGGCCGTCCGGTAGGCGCAGACATCGTCGATGGTCGTCAGCGTCAATCGGGACCCATCGGTCGACAGGGACGGGCGATAGCGACCGAGAACCTCAGGAGCGCATGGGGCGAGTTGCCGGCCATCGAGGCTGATCGCAGCTGCCGACGAGACGGTGCCAAAAACGATCTCGGCTCCGGCGCCGAGCTGACCGACGGAGAAGACGAACCGGTCGCCAGGGCCGCTGCTGACCCGCACCGACGCATCAACGCCGGACGCTGAGAAGACAAGGAAGACTCGCGCCGGGCCGGACGGATCTCCGAATGAGAGTCCGTCCGGCTTGTCGGCCAGCCACGTTTGACGGAGGGCTGAGTCGGCGGGCGGGAGGCCGACGACCCCACTCGGCGAGGTCGACGGAGTCGCTGAGGGCGACGGAGTCGGCCCGCCCACTGACGGCCCCAAACGTCCGAGTACCAGGGCGCCACCGACAACGACGACCGTGACCACCGCCACAGCGGCGCTCAGGCCACGGTCGCGCAAGAGGGCGCGTGCCATCGAGGCCAAGAGCGGTGGGCGCACCTGCTCGATCGCCTCGATCGCATCGACGATCGAAATCGTCACCCGCTCCGGCGCCTGGTCCGGCATGAGATCCATCCACGCCTGGGTGATCCGCTCGAAGTCGCGGTCGTTGGTCATGCCATCCGTCCTTCCGACGCGGACGGCGCCGTTTCGGCATCGAGCGCCTCCCGGAGCGTCCTGATCGCGTAGTGGAGCCGGGAACGGGCGGTCCCGGCGGGAATGCCAAGCGATTCGGCAATCTCGACCAGCGGCAGCCCGACATGGTGATGGAGGACGAACACCGCTCGCTGCTCAGCGGTCAGGCGTCGGAAGGCCCGATCGAGGGCGTCACGGTCGCCGATCGACAGGATCTCGTCCGATGCGGCAGGCCCCTCGATCGGAAGGACCCGTACGTTCGCGGCCCAGGTCCGGCGCCTTCGTGCCTCCGCATAGCAGGCATGGACCAGCAGTTTCCGGAGCCACGCTTCAAATCGCTCCGGGTCCCGGAGGGCCGGGAGCTGACGCCAGGCTGTGATGAATGCCGCCTGCATGGCGTCCTCGGCCAGGTGCGTGTCGCGCAGGATGCGAGTCGCGATCGCGAACATCCGATCGGTGGTCAGGCCGACGAGGGCGCCGAACGCCTCGCGGTCGCCGCGCATCGCCTGTTCGACGATTTCGCGCACTCAGCCCTCCATCCAAACCAGACCCTGCGTCCTACACCACATTGAGTCTCCATCGCATGTCGAACGTTCACAAGGTTTAGGAATAGCCCCGCGGCCGACCGATCCGGAGAAGCGACGTCGTGATGATGCGCATAGCATCACATTGATGCTGCTATGATGCGTCGATGAGAACCACGGTTACCCTGGATGAGGACGTCGCCGCTCGGTTGCGGCGCCTGACCCGCGAGCGCAGGATCTCGTTCAAGGAAGCCGTCAACTCGACGCTACGAGCGGGCCTCTCGGGCGAGCCACGAGCAACCCCCTACCAATTGCCGGCCTACCCGATGGGCGTCCGTCCCAATATCGACCTCGATAGGGCCATGCAGCTGGACGCGGCGCTCGACGACGAGGAGATCATCCGCAAGCTCGAGATCCGGAAGTGATCCTGACCGACGTCAACCTGCTCCTGTACGCGGTCGACTCGACGTCGCCTCGACACGCCGGCGCGCGTGACTGGCTGGAGCGTCGACTCTCTGGCTCCGAATCGTTCGCCTTCTCATGGTCGGTCCTCACCGCGTTCATCCGCCTGAGCACCCGACCGGCGGTCTTCGAGCGACCGCTCACGACGCCGCAGGCCTTCGACCTCGTGACCGGATGGCTGGCCCAGCCGCCGGTCGTGGTCCTCCACCCGACCGAGACGCATCACATCGCCCTCAGGGAGCTCCTCGAACCGCTCGGCACGGCCGGCAACCTCGTGCCAGACGCGCACCTCGCCGCCCTGGCGGTCGAGCACGGCGCAACAATTGCCTCGAGCGACCGGGACTTCGGCAGGTTCGCCGGCGTGCGATGGACAGACCCGCTCAGGGCCTGAGGGCTGCGACAGGACGAGTTGTGTCAGCCGCCTCGGAGCCCTGTGGTCCGGGTATCTGGTCGATCAGGCGCGGTCCTGATCGAGCTCGAGCGAATCCTCGTCCGTCTCTTCAGTCAGCTTGAGCCACACGAACAGGCCCGCCAGAACGATCAGCGGGATGACCACCATGGCGCCGAGGGTGATCCCCAGCGCGACGGCGACGGTCTTGAGAGCACGCATTCCGTTCCCCCTCCTGGTACGGCGATGGTCGGTCAGTTGGCAGCGCCCTGCGCGCCGGTGGGTCGAGGCGGCAGCCGGAATGTCGGTCCGCGGGCGATGAGCGCCTCGACGTCTTCGCGGGTGAACTCCGCGAGCTCGTGATGATCCGCGTTCTGGGTGACGACATGGAGCCGCAGGACGAACGCCCCGTCCTGTTCGAAGAAGAACATGTCCTTGGGCTTTTGCTCGTCGATGTAGTGACCGATGACCCGGAAGGCATGCTCATAACGACCGGGTGGCGGCAGCTGCGCCTTCGGCCCGGTTCCACGACGAGCGATGGATTCATCCATGAACTTGCCGATGTCCTCGTCCAGGAAGGTCATCGTTTCCTTGGTCATCTGGCCGATCGTCTCCGACCATGTACTCGCCGAGGACCCGACACGGGCGAGGCCCTGGACGATGAACCCGTCGGGCGCCTCCATCACGATGACGTCCTTCATCCCGCGCTGGTCGAGGTAGGCACCGATGGACCGGAGGACCTCCTCGAAATCTTGGCGAGGGCTCCCGTCATAGATGCGCATGGATTCTCCCTGCTGCCAGTGGCATGTGGGCGGCCCCTAGGAGCCAGTCGTTCGATCGTACAGGCCCGCCTGCTTCGCGCGTCGGTCGCTGATCCGGAAGACGGCTACTGCGCCGAGTGTAACGAGGGCCCCCGTGACGAGCAAACCAAGAACGATCTCGGTTGGCGTCGGTTGGGCGTGCCCGAAGAGGCTGGCGAACAGGGTCCCGTCGCCGCCGATCGAACCCGGGCCATCCACGAACAACGCCCGGCGAACCCCGGCGATCCACCAGCTCAAGGGGGTGAGCAGGCCGATGACCTGGACGGGTGCCGGCAGAACGCCGAGTGGAAACACGGCGCCCGCCACGAGAAAGATCGCGCCTGCGAACGCCTCTGGGTAGCTCCACGACTCCTGGCGCGTCTGGATGACGATGCCGGCCATCAGGAGGCCGATACCGATGATCGAGCCGAGGCCGAGGACGAAGACGGCTGCAAGGAGCAGCCAGTCCACGGTCGCGGGCTCAAAGGGCACGCCAAGCGCCGTGACGCCGACCGCGAGCGTGATCACGGCGCCGGCCAGGCCGACCCCCAGGCGCGCGACGCCACGCCCGATCAGGACGGTCAGGAAATCGCTCGGGCTGACGTACACGTACTTCAGAACGCGGTAGCGCTCACGGTCCTCGAGGATCGACCAGGCGAGGCCGGCGATGCCGCTCACCACGAACGCCCAGAGAGCACTTCCGACGACCACGAACGGGCGGAAGGCACGGCCCGCCTCCCCACCGATGACCTCGAGCATGACCACGAGGATCAGCGCCGAACTCACCGGCTTGGCGACCGAGTAGATGAAGAACAGGAATGGGTCGGTCCAGTTGGCCTCGAGTTGCCAACCGAGACGCACTGCCACCGCGAACGTCCGGAGGCGGTCCTCGAGGCCGCGGCCATCAGCCTTCCTGAAATCGAAGAGCGCGGCGGTGCCGCCCGTCCCCGGATCCGGCCCCGGAACGGGGGCCGCCGCGGCGGTCATGGCCGAGGCCCCCGATTCACTGCCAGCGGACCGATAGCCGCCCGTCACGGCGTGCTCGCCGCTCCATCTTGAGCAGCATCCAGCGCGCGCCAACGATTGACACGACGGTCATCACCCCAAGGATCGCGACCTCGACGAGCGGGGCCGGCGTCCCGACGGGAAACGGGGCATCCGCGAACACGAGCTGGCGCATGGCGTCGAGGCCGGTGGCAAGTGGGATGAACGCGACGGACAGGGCGCCGAGGAACCCGAGCCGCGCGACGGGGAAGTTCAGCCCGGACACGAAGTAGACCGGCTCGGTCAGCATCTGGCCGAGATGCCACGCCTCACGGCCCCAGACCAGGAACAGGCTCGCCAGGACCATGCCGAGCCCATACAGCGCACCCAGGGTCAACATGAACACGCTGAACAGAAGCGCCCACTGATCGACGCGAAAGGTGACACCGAAGAGCGTGCCCGCGATGAGCAGCACCGCGAGCGCCCGGGTGGAGCTCATGAACATGCCACCCAGCGCCATCCCGAACAGGATCGACATGAAGTGCATCGGCGCGGCGAAGTACAACTCCAGGTTGCCCTGGCTCTTCTCCCACCACAGCTGGTTTGCCATCATCCAGATGACGTTCAGCCAGAACGCGGTCAGTGCGCCGCCCAGGACCACGAACCCGACGTAGGCCTGCGGCGCGCCGATGGCCCGGTAGACGAACACGAATGCAGACGTCGAGAGGAACGGCAGAAGGATCTCGAACAGCACCCACGATGGCTCACGCATGAGCCCGATGATTCGCGGGTAGGCACGTCCCCGCACGGACCGAAGATCGGTCATGAGCTCCTGGCGTCGAGTCCAGTTCGCGTCCTGGCGCGGGCCCGCCCCGGAGCGGCCCACGAAATCGATCGGCGCGACCATCAGGCCGGGACCTCGCCCGAGTCCACATCGGATTCCGCGAAGCCGCGGCCGACGAGCTCGACGAAGACGTCCTCGAGCGTCGGCTCCGACTTCCGCAGGCCCAGGATCTGCGATCCGGTTCGGGCCAGCGCGCCGACCACCTGGCCGAGGGCGCCGTCATCTTCGAGGACCAGGTTCATGACCACGGTCTGTCGGGCCGCAGCGTCGAGGGACGCGGCGGCCTCGCTGGCCGATACGACGCCGGGCAGGATCGCGATCGACGCAGCGCCGCCATCGAGGTGGTCCAACTCCAGCCGAAAGATCGATTCGCGCTGGACGCGGCGCTTGAGTTCCGCGGGCGATCCGATCGCGAGGATCCGACCGCGATCGACGATGGCGATCCGATCGCACAGTTCGTCCGCCTCGGCCATGTAATGCGTCGTGATGAGGATCGTCCGGCCCGGCACGGCCTGCTTCCAGTCGACGATGAGCGCGCGCAGGGAGCGGGCGGCGGACACATCCAGCCCGAGCGTCGGCTCGTCGAGGAACAGGATCCATGGATCGTTGAGGAGCCCCCGCGCGAGGTTCATCTTCTGGCGCTGCCCGGTCGAGAGCGTGCTGACCCGTTGGAGCCGCTGCTCCGCGAGCCCGACCGCTTCGATGAGCTCGTCGACCCGCCGCCAGCCGTCGCCGCCGGTCAGGCCGTAGAACTGGGTGAACATCCAGAGTTGCTCGCGGACCGTGAGAATCCCGTACCCGGACTGCTCGCCGCCCGCGACTATGTTCATGATCCGGCGGATTTTCGTGGTGTCGTGCTCGACATCGAAGCCGAAGACGCGCGCCTGGCCCGACGAGGGCAGCAGCAGGGTGGTGAGGATCTTGATCAGCGTGGTTTTGCCGGCTCCGTTCGGACCGAGCAGGCCGAAGAACTCGCCGGGTTCCACCCGCAGGTCAATGCCCTCGAGGGCCACGACGGGCGCGGGTTTGGCCGCGTAGACACGACGAACCGCGTCCACCTCGATCGCGAACGGCGGGATCGCGTCGTTCATGGGCGGGGCGGTCGTGGAAAGAAGCCGCTGGTCCGTCGCGCGTAGTCGGCGTAGCCGGGCCGCCGTTCGCCGATGGTCCGCTCCAGCAACCCTGCGCCCGACACCCGGATGAGCAGGATCGACATCACGATCGGCCCGACCACGGTCCACCAGGCGCCGATCGAGGCGGCGATCAGGAAGATGCCCCACCACACGCAGAAATCGCCGAAGTAGTTGGGATGCCGCGTGTACCGCCACAGGCCTCGATCCATGACCTCACCCTTGTTGTCCGGGTTCCGCTTGAAGGCCGCAAGCTGGAGATCTCCGACGGTCTCGAAGACGAGACCCAGCGCCCACAGGCCGAAACCGGCCACCGCCAGTGGTGCGTCGGTCGGGATCATCGTGGTCGCAACCTGTGCCGGTAGCGAAACGACCCAGGCGAGGAGGGCCTGGAGCAGGAAGACGACAACCAGGCTGGTGAGCGGGAACCGCGGGCCGATCCGCTTGCGCATCCGGACATAGCGCTGATCTTCACCCTTGCCCAGGTTCCGCCCCGCGAGGTAGAGGGATAGGCGCAGACCCCAGATCGTGACCAGGATCGGGATGATCAGGGCCGTCGTCGGCGGATACGCACCACCCTCGCACTGCTCCGGAAGACAGGCAGGGCCCTGAAGCACCCAGACGCGGGCGTACTGCGCCCAGACGATCGCGACAAAGGCCATGCCCCAGAAGATGTCGACGATCGAGGCGTCGCGAACGACCAGGGACACCAGCCAGAGACCGGTCATCAATCCTGCGATGACCACGAGGTTGCCGAGCAGGGCCTCGATCATCGCGGCAGGTGCGCCAGCCAGAGCGCGATCTCGCCGGCCACCCGGGCGTCGTTGATGATCAGGGCCGTATTGGCACGGATCGACGCGCCATTGGTGATCTCGGCGATCCGGGCCAGGAGCCACGGCGTGAGCGCGGGGCCGTGGATCGCGGCCTCATCTGCCTCACGGGCGGCTCGTTCCGCGACGGCACGAGCAACGTCATCGGGCAGCGCAACGTCGGCGGGCACCGGCACGCAGATGACGATCCCGCTGCCCAGGCCGAGGGCCAGGTGGGCCTCCGCGAGGGCCGCGGCCCCAGCGACATCCGGGACGTTCCACGGCGCGCGAATGCCGGCGGAACGCGCCGTGAATCCCGGGAGATCCACCTGTCCAACGGCCACGACCGGGACCCCGCGCGTTTCGAGGACCTCGAGTGTGGCGGGAACATCGAGGATCGCTTTCGGGCCGGCGCACACGACGATCATCGGCGTCTTCGCGAGCTCCTCGAGATCGGATGAGATGTCGAACGTCGGCGGGTGGGTGGCATCGGGGCCACCAAGGGCTCCACGATGCACCCCGCCGATCCCGCCCGTGGCGAAGACCCGGATGCCGGCTGCGTGAGCTGCGATCATCGTGGCCGAGACGGTGGTCGCGGACCAGCCTTTCCGCGTCAGCGCCGCCGAGAGGCTCGGGCGAGCCGCCTTCAGGACGCTCCCCAACGGCGCGGTTGCCAGTTCCTCGAGTGCCGCATCGTCGAGTCCAACGAGGATCCGGCCGTCCCGGATCGCGATGGTCGCCGGGACGGCGCCGGCCTCGCGGACGGCCGCTTCGGACGCCCGGGCCACCTCCACGTTCTGGGGGTAGGGCAGGCCGTGGCTGATGAGCGTCGATTCAAGGGCGACGACGGGCCGCCCGGTCGCGAGGGCCTGGTCGATCTCCGACTTGATCGTGAGGCGGTCATGCAGGGACGCGGTCATCCGGGGGGGAGCTCCTGCTTCGATGTCGTCAGATGACGGGCTGCCGCCCGGTGACCGGCGAGGGTCGCGCGATGGAGCGCATCAGGAACCTGCCGACCCGCCGCGAGGGCCGTCAGCCAGCCGGCGATGAAGCCCGCGCTGAACGCATCACCGGCTCCGGTCGTGTCGGCTGCGGCAACCTGCGGCGTCGCGACGTCGAAGCGCAGCGGCTCGGCGGCCGTCCCGCGCGCCAGTACCCGCGCGCCGCGCGATCCGCGCTTGATCACGGCGATCGCTGCGTGCTCCAGAATCCCGTCGCCGGCGTGGCGCCCGAGAAAGGCCTCGACCTCGGTCTCGGTCGCGAACAGGACGTCCGGGGTAACCGACGCGACGAGCTCTCGGGCGGCACGGCGACCCTCCGCAAGCAGCGGCCCGATCGACGACAGGTCGAGCGAGATCTGCGCACCCGAGGTTGCGCGGGCTGTCGCCACCGCAGCCCGTGCGGCGGCCCCGATGGGCTCGCCCATCAGCGAGTAGGCGGGAACGTGCACCAGGTCCAGGCGGGCGAACCACTCGTCCTTGAGGTGGTCCGGCCGCACGGCGAGCGCCGCTCGTCGATCCGCCACGAACGATCGCTCGCCATTGGGCGCCACCAGGACGCCGACCCGACCCGTGCGTTGGCCGGCAATTCGAGCCGCCCGAACACGGACGCCGTCCGCTTCCAGCTGGGACACGAGGCTTCGACCCGCCCCATCTCGTCCGACGGCGCACACCAGCTGGACGTCCATGCCGAGGCGGGCGAGCCAGCGCGCGGTGTTCGCGGCGGAGCCCCCCTGTCGGATCCCGACCGTGCCGGGCACATCGGTGCCGGTCTCGATGGGTCGCGCCGGTGCCAGCACGACGTCGAGGACGAGGTCGCCGAGCACGAGAACGCGAGGCTTCGGTTCAGCGGGCATGTGGGCATGGTATCGGGGAGGTCGTTGCGTTGGTAGGATCAGCGTGTGCCTGACCTGACCCCCGACCTCGAGCGCCTCGCGATCAACACCATTCGCACGCTGTCGATCGACGGGGTCCAGCAGGCGAACTCGGGCCACCCCGGCGCACCGATGGGCATGGCCCCGATGGCGTACACGCTGTGGACCCGATTCCTGCGACACGCCCCGACGAACCCGCGTTGGCCGGACCGCGATCGCTTCGTGCTGTCGGCCGGGCATGCATCGATGCTCCTCTACTCGCTCCTCCACCTCACCGGCTATGACGTCACGCTCGACGACCTCAAGTCGTTCCGCCAGTGGGGCTCGCGAACGCCGGGGCACCCCGAGTACGGCCTGACACCGGGCGTCGAGGCAACGACCGGGCCGCTCGGCCAGGGATTCACGAATGCGATCGGGATGGCGATCGCGGAGCGCCGCCTCGCCCACGAGTTCAATCGCCCCGGGCACGACGTCATCGACCACTGGACATACGCGCTGGCCAGCGATGGGGACCTCCAGGAGGGCATCGCGTCCGAGGCCGCGAGCCTTGCCGGGCACCTGATGCTGCGCAAGCTCGTGGTCCTGTACGACGACAACCACATCCAGCTCGACGGGCCGACCGACATGGCCTGGTCTGAGGATGTCCTCGCCCGGTTCGAGGCCTATCGTTGGCAGACCGCCCGGGTCGAGGATGGCAACGACGTTGGGGCGATTGCCGCCGCAATCGCCGGGGCGCACCGGGACGCGAGGCCGTCGATCATCGCGGTCCGGACGCACATCGGCTTCGGCAGCCCGAACAAGCAGGACAGCCAGAAAGCGCACGGTGCCCCGCTCGGCCCCGACGAGGTTCGCCTCACCAAGGAGGCGTACGGCTGGGATCCCGATGCCCAGTTCCTGGTGCCGGACGAAGCACTCGACGTCTTCCGGGCAGCCATCCCCGCGGGCGACGCCCTTGTCGCCGAGTGGAAAGGACGGATGTCGCGCTACGCGGACGGGTTCCCGACGGAAGCGGCCGAGTTGCGGCGCAGGTTTGCCGGCGAGCTGCGGGACGACTGGGACGCGGGTCTTCGGACGTATGCACTCGGCGAGGACTTCGCCACCCGGCAGGCGAGCCAGCAGGCGATCGCTTCGCTTGCCGAGCCGGTGCCGGAACTCTTCGGCGGCGCGGCGGACCTGTCCGAATCGAACCTGACCGACATCAAGGGCGCCGGTGACTTCGAGGTCGAGGCCGCTGGGCGCAACCTGCGCTTCGGGGTGCGCGAGCATGCCATGGGTGCCGTCGCCAACGGGATCGCCTATCACGGTGGTTTCATCCCGTACGCGGCCACGTTCCTGACCTTTTCCGACTACATGCGCGGCTCGGTTCGCCTGGCGGCACTCGCCGGCCTGCACGTGATCTACGTCTGGACCCATGATTCGGTCGGCCTGGGCGAGGACGGACCGACGCACCAACCGGTCGAGCATTACGCCGCCCTGCGGGCCATCCCGAACCTGTGGTTCGTCCGCCCCGGCGATGCGAATGAGGCCGCCGCGGCGTGGGCGCTCGCGATCGAGCGGCGCGACGGACCGGTGGCCCTGGCCCTGACGCGTCAGAAGCTGCCGACGCTGCCCGGCACGGCCGAACTGGCGCGTGAGGGACTGCGGAGCGGTGGATATATCCTCCGACGCGCCTCGTCCGAAGCAGACGGCGGTGCCCCCGCGATCATCCTCATCGCCACCGGATCCGAGTTGCAGCTGGCGATGGGCGCGGCCGAGGCCCTCGAGGCGGAGGGGACGCCGGCGCGGGTGGTCTCGCTCCCGTGCTGGGAGCGGTTCGATGTCCAGGATTCGGCGTATCGGGACGCCGTGCTGCCGCGTGCCGTAACGGCGCGGGTCACAGTGGAGATGGGCGTTTCCCTCGGCTGGGAGCGGTACGCCGGTGACGCCGGGGCGATCGTCAGCATCGATCATTTCGGGGCGTCCGCACCGGCACCCACGATCTTCGAACGCTTCGGTTTCACCACCGAGCGCATCATGGACGTCGCGCGTCGCGTCGCCGCCGGCGAGCGGCCCGGGCGGGTCCCGACGGTCGATCCGGGACACCAGCCGCCCGGCCTCGCTCGATCCGCCGATCACGTGGCCGGGTGATGCGGATCGGGTTCGCGGCCGATCATGCCGGCGCCGCGCTCAAGGACGAGCTGCTCGGCCGGATTGGCGCGGCTGGTCTGGGGCATGAGCTGATCGACCTCGGTGGCGACGGATCAGATCCCACGGACGACTATCCCGACTTCGCCGCGCGGCTCGGCCACGCCGTTCGTGATGGCGAGGTCGAGCGAGGGATTTTGGTCTGCGGATCCGGGGTCGGGGCGTCCATCGCCGCCAACAAGATCCGCGGCGTCCGCGCGGCCGTGTGCCATGACACCTATTCCGCACACCAGGGCGTGGAGCATGACGACATGAACGTCCTCACCCTCGGGGCTCGCGTCATCGGATCGGCGCCGGCCCTCGAAGCGGCCATCGCCTTCCTCGGCGCGACCTTCTCGGGCGAATCACGGCACGTTCGACGCCTGAGCAAGGTCCTCGCCATCGAGGCCGAAGGCATAGCCCCGGACTGATTACGTCGGCGACCAAGCGCCGCGTCTGTGCCGGGAGTCTCAGACCGCGGGCGGCACGAACGGCTCGTAACCCGGCGCCACGATGGGCCACGGATGCGCCGCTTCCCAGCGCTCGGCGACCCTGAGCAGCAGTTCGTCCCCGGAGCGCGGCCCGGTGACCTGGAGCCCGAACGGGATCCCGTTATCGGATAGTCCGGCCGGCAGCGTCACCGCGGGATGCCCCGTGACGTTCTGGAGAGCGGTCGAATAGGCCGACGGCGGAAGCATCGACCCCGCGGCACCGCCACCGGGGCGACCATCGGGCGTCCAGCCCTCGAGGGCGACGGTCGGGGTGAGGAGGAGACCGGCCTCGCCGAGGAGCAGATCCAGCTGGCGGATGTGCTCGAACCGGCGACGGCGCACGGCCAGGTATGCATCGATCCCGACCGCGAGGCCATCGGAGAGGAACGCCCTGGCTGCCGGATGCATCCGATCGCGCCCGGCCTCGACCCACCCCCGGCCAAGCGACGCTACGTGCTCGGCCGTGGCAATCACGAACCAGTCGAGGTCCGGGTCACCGGTAGTGAAGAAGCTCCCGGGCTCGCGCCACTCGGCTTCAAGACCCACGATGTCGGCGAACGCCCGGACCGCGGCCTCGAACTGCGAGGCGAGCCGCGGCGGCAACGGTCCGAGGTCACTGGTTCGGTGAGCGGCGAACAGACGATCCAGCGGGCGGCCGTCGGCAGAACGGACTCCGAACGGAGCCGTCGCGGGATCGCCCGCCACTGGCCCCGACTCGACATCCAGGAGCCGCCTGAGGTCGGCGACCGTCGTCGCAAACGGACCCGGCGTCGAGAAGTCGATCCAGTCGTGGGGCGGCCAGCGGCCGATCCGCCCGGTCGTCGGCTTGATCCCCACCAGTCCACAGAATGCCGCGGGAATGCGGATCGACCCACCGCCGTCGGTCGCGGTTGCGACGGGCACAAGTCCTGCCGCGACGGCCGCCGCGGACCCGCCGCTCGATCCGCCCGGCGACCAGGCGAGGCCCCAGGGGTTCCGCGTGGGACCGAACAGGAGGTTATCCGTGTAGCCCTCGGTCGCAAACTCCGGCATGTTCGACTTGCCCACGACGATCGCGCCGGCGGCTCGCAGGCGGGCCGGAATCGTGCCGTCCTCGACCGCGAAGGAGGCGTCCGCGAACAACACGGAGCCGTGCGTGGTTCGCATCCCGGCGACGTTCTCGGAATCCTTGACCAGGACCGGTACCCCTGCGAGCGCGCCGGGGTCGCGGCCGCCAGCGGCGATCAGGTCATCCAGGGCATCGGCCTCCCGCAGCGCTTCGTCTGCCCGAAGTGCGACCACCGCACCGAGCGTCGGATTGTCCCGCTCGATTCGCGTCAGTGCCAGTTCAACGACCGAACGAGCGCGGCTCCGGCCCGACCGCACCGCCTCGGCAACGGCCATGACGGCACCGGTCGGCGCGCGGGTCACCGCGCTGGACGCGTGAGTGCCAGGAGTCCCAGGAACTCGTAGGCGACGTTGGCCGCCGCGAGGGCGGTCAGCTCGGCATGGTCGTAGGCCGGCGCCACCTCTACGACGTCGGCGCCGACGATCGGGAGGCCCGCGAGGCCACGCAGGATGGCCTGCAGTTCCCGTGACGTGAGTCCGCCCGGCTCGGGCGTCCCGGTTCCCGGCGCATGCGCCGGGTCGAGAACATCGATATCCACGCTCAGGTAAACGGGAGCGTCACCCGCGCGGGTCCGGATACGCTCGATCGCCACGTCGACACCACCCCGGGCCACTTCCGTGGTCGAGATAATGGCGAAGCCCATCCCGGCGTCATCGGCGAGGTCCGACGCCGCATATAGCGGGCCGCGGATGCCGACATGCGAGGAACGATCCACCGCGAGGAGTCCCTCCTCGAACGCTCGCCGGAACGGCGTGCCGTGCGTATACGGGGCGCCGAAGTACGTGTCCCAGGTATCCAGATGAGCGTCGAAGTGGACGAGCGCAACCGGACCGTGACGCGCATGGGCTGCCCGCAGCAGCGGGAGGGCGATGGTGTGGTCGCCGCCGAGGGCGACGATCACCTGGGCGGACCGCAGCGTCTCGTGCGCTACCGCTTCGATCTGGCCGATCGCCTCGAGAATGTCGAACGGATTGCAGGACACGTCGCCGGCGTCTGCCACCTGCTGGACGGTCCACGGCTCGACCTGGAGCCCGGGGTGGTACGGCCGCAGGAGCTTGGACCCGGCGCGGATCGCCGACGGGCCGAACCGCGCGCCCGGTCGATACGAGACCCCGGAGTCGAACGGGACGCCGAGGATGGCCACGGCCGACGAGCCGACATCCGCGAGGCGCGGCAGCCGGGCGAACGTATCTGGGCCAACGTAGCGGGGCCGAACCCTGCCGTCCGGCGCACCGATCGGATCGGTCATGGCGCGGCCGAGAGGTGTTCGTGGACGCCGAGCCATCGACCGCTGAGCGTGCGCCGGAAGACGATCGTCTCCCGCTCCTGCAGGTCGTGCTCGCCGTCGGCGTCGCGGTTCCGCGTCGCCACATCGTGCGTGAACACGGCGATCCCGTCCTCGATGATCTGGACCCGACCATTGCTGGATCGACAGCCGAGGACGCGGAAACCCGCCTCCTCCCATGACCGCCACTCGGCCTCATACGCGGCCCGGGACGGCAGGAGCGCCGCGGTCGTGTAGAAGAGGAACGTGGCCTCGGGCGCGAACGCGTCGAAGTACGCCCCCACGTCGTGAGCGCCGAAGGCGGCGACCAGTCGGGCCGCCGCCTCCAGGACCTCGGATGTCCGATCGGTCATGGGCGCTCGGCGGCCAGCCGCCGCTCACTCTCCGCGATGGCCACCTCTTCCGCGGCCAGATCGAGCGAGCGTGTGAGAGCGAAGTAGGCGCCGGCGGACACAACCAGCCCGACGATCGCCGAGATGTCGACGCCTCCGACCGAACCAACGAGCGGTCCCGAGAAGTAGCCCGGGATCACGACGAACGGGTACATCGAGGCGAGCCCGATCGCGTACGAGATCAGCCCTCGACGGCCCCAGGCGCCGTAGATCCCCTTCGGGGTCGCGAGGTCGGTGATCGCGTAGCGGCCCTTCCGGACGAAGAAGTAGTCGACAAGGTTGATCGCTGTCCAGGGGATGATCAGGTAGAGCATCACGATCAGGCTGTTGAACAGCGCCGTGATCGCGTCGCCAGGCAGCTGGAAGGCGACAATCGTCCAGACGACCGCCAGAACGACGATCGTGATGACACGAATCTGCCGGGTGGGCTTGATCGCCACGACCGAGTCGATCGCCGTCACGGTGGAGAGCATGGCGCTGTACCCGTTGATGCCCATCGTCGCCACGAGGGCGCACACGGACAGGATCGCGAGGAGCGAGCCGAGGCCCCCGAAGACGGCGTTGCCGCCGTCGCTCAGCGCAACGAGCGCATCCGTCGCACCAAGGTTCGTGGCAAGCCATGCCCCGAGGGCGATGAGCCAGACGGCTGATCCCGCCGCGCCCAGGAACACCGAGAGCACGATCGGTCGCGTTGGCGTGCCCTTCGGCAGGTACCGCGAGTAGTCAGACACATAGGGCGCGTAGGTGATGTTGTACGCCGCGGCGGCCACGAACATCGAGGCGAAGCCGGCCAGTGTGAACTCGCCTCCCGCCGCCGGCGTCCCGCCCGCATTCCCGGTCACGATCGCGATCGTCAGGATCACGTAGAACGGGAACGAGACGAAGAAGAGCACGCGGAAGACCCTGTGCAGGAGGTCGTGACCATAAATGGCCAGGGCGGTCGCGATCACGGTCACGACGATCCCGACAACGATCGGATCGAGACCGAACAGCCCATTGATCCCGCCGTCGATCAGCATCACGTCGACGACATTGAAGAGCATGAACGTGACCAACGATCCGAAGAGAGCGATGATGACGCCGCTGTAGCCGAGCTGGGCTCTCGACTGGATCATCTGGGGCAGGCCCAGATGCGGCCCCTGCGTGGCGTGGAACGCCATGAAGAGCGTGCCGAAGAGGATCCCGAGCGTGCCGGCCACGATCGTGTCCACGATCCCCAGGCCGAACACCGGTCCGAGGAAGCCGATTGAGATCGTGAAGAACTGGAAGTTCCCGAGGAACCAGAATGGCCCCTGCTGCCAGACTTTGCCATGTCGCTCGGATTCCGGGACGTAGTCGATCGAGCGCGCTTCGATGACGGTCGCTTGCTCAGCCATGGTCCTCCCTCGAAGATCTTGCAGGCCGGGTTGCTCGGCCGAGTCTACTCGTCGCGAGGACGGATTTGGCGGCCCTTTTGCCTCAGGAGATCCGGCGCCCTGCGCCGGCCGCAGCTATTCGCTCGGTCCGAACGGCGGGTACGGCATCGGCATGAACAGGGCCCACAGCGACGTGCGCGACGTCATCCGGAGATAGCCGCCGAACAGGTCGTAGCCGACCTGGGGAAATCGCCCGTTGACGAGGACCGGGATCCACATGACGAACAGCAGAACGTAGACCGCGATCCCGAGGAAGAACAGGACGATGAACTGCGGAATCAGGGCGATCGCGCGAACGACAAAGCCGGTCCAGGGTATGCCCCATAGCCGGTTGATGCTCGACCGACGCTCGACAAGCAGGTCGACGCCGTAGGGCGCGTTGAGCGAAAACGGCGGATACGCATCGGTCATGAGGACCGCGTACGCGGCGACGCGCACGCCCCATCGGTACGTCGTCACGTACAGATCGAACAGCATCGCCGGCATCCTGCCGAGGAATAGCACCGGAATCCAAAGGAAATTCAGGAACAGGACACCGACGGTCCCAAGGACCGCCAGGATCAGCCAGTGCGGAATGAGCAGAATCCAGCGCACCAGCAAGCCGAAGAACGGGATGCCCCACAGGCGATTGATTGTCTGGTTTCGATCGATCACCAGGTGCACCGGATAGCCCGAACCACCCGGGCCGCCGGGCGTGCCTGAAACTGCTGTAACCATCTCCACTCCCTCGAGTATCTGTGCGCGCGGACCGGCAGCATACGTCGGCTGGACGCCTCCGGATCCGGTCGATCGGCGCCCGCGGGGCCGATCGGCGCTTGGGGGGCCGATCGGCGCACGCGGGTAGACTTGAAGTGCGGTCCCGCGATGCCCCGGAAGCTGCGACAGAGGTGGAGTCATGAGCGCCGAATTCGACCTTCGCCTGTCGTCGACCGACGAGGCGGCCGTGATGGCTGTGGCTGATCACGCGCGACGAAACAGCTGGGCCGAGCGCCTCATGGACCGCGACGTGACCCTCTGGTCAGACGACCCCGACGTGCAGCGCTCCATCGCAGATCGCCTCGGGTGGCTCGACGCCCCGGCCCATTTCACCGATCAGATCGCAGCCCTCGAGGGCTTCGGCGATGGCATTCGGGTGGCGGGCTTCCGGACGGCAGTCGTGATGGGGATGGGCGGTTCGAGCCTGGCCCCGGAGGTCCTGCATCGGACCTTCGGCACCGCCGACGGGTACCTCGATCTCCGGGTCCTCGATTCCACCGATCCAGCAGCCGTTGCCGCCGTCGTCGACGACCTCGACCCGCTCTCAACCCTGTGGATCGTGGCATCGAAGTCGGGCACCACGACCGAACCGCTGGCTTTCCTGGCCGATGCCTGGGCGCGAATCGCCGACGCGCTGGCGGTGGCCGGCTCATCGCAGCAACCGGGCGAGTTCATCGTGGCCATCACCGATCCGGGAACGAGCGTCGGAGCGATCCCGCACCACGACGACCTTCGCGAGGTATTCCTCAATCCGCCCGACATCGGGGGCCGCTACGCCGCGTTGTCCTACGTCGGCCTCGTGCCTGCTTCCTTGATCGGGCTGGACCTCGATTCGCTGCTGGCGTCCGCCTCGATGATGGTCGCCGCAAGTCGAGAACCGGAGCCGCAGCGCAATCCGGCACTCCTGCTGGGGATTGCCCTCGGCGAGCTCGTACGACAGGGCCGGGACAAGTTGACGTTCATGATGGATCCGGCGCTCGCCAGCTTCGGGGCGTGGGCCGAGCAGCTGATCGCCGAGTCGACCGGCAAGCACGGCATCGGGATCGTTCCCGTCGATCGGGAACCACTTGGTGCCACTGACGCGTACGGCACGGATCGGGTGTTCGTGTCGATGGCCCTGACCGACTCGGCGGATCCATCGCACGGACTGCTCGATGCACTCGCTGCCGCCGGGCATCCCGTGATCCGACTGGTCCTCGATGACCCGATGGACCTCGGCGCCGAATTCATCCGCTGGGAGGTGGCTACGGCGATCGCGGGCGCCGTCCTGGGCATCGACCCATTCGATCAGCCGAACGTCGAGGAGGCCAAGGAGCTGACCCGTCAGCTGCTCGCAGCCAAGGGGACCGCCGCCGGGCTCGCGGGCGCCGCCGGGCGCGCGGGTGCCGCCGGACGCGCGGGCGCCGCCGGACGCGCGGGTGCCGCCGGGCGCGCGGGTGCCGACTCGGTCGAGGATCCGATGCGCCCGCTCGACATCGAGTCAGTCGGGCAGGATGCCCTCATCGAAGCGATCCGAGCCGGACTCAGGAGCGATGCGCGCGCGGGCCATTACATGGCGATCCAGGCGTTCATTGCCCCGAACGACGCGGCCGATGCGACCTTCGAGCGGATCCGCGCCCTGGTCCGCGACCGAACCGGCATGGCCACGACCTCCGGCTACGGGCCACGCTTCCTCCACTCGACCGGCCAGTTGCACAAGGGAGGAGCGGCCACGGGCTGGTTCGTTCAGTTGATCTCGGCTCATCCGCTCGATCGCGAAATTCCCGGCTGGCCGTATACGTTCGGCGGCCTCATCGATGCCCAGGCTCAGGGCGATGCCGGTGCCATCTCATCTCACGACCTTCCAATCCTTCGCTTGCGGCTGGGCATCGACCGTGATGCCGACCTCGCCATGCTGGAGCGAGCCTTCGCCAAGGCGCTCAACGCCTAAGGGCCGGTCGCGGAGTCCGGGCGGCGGGGCGGCGCGCTGCCACGCCAGGCCCGGTGGACCCCCACGCTGCCACGGCAGGCGCACCGGACCCCCACGCTGCCACGCCAGGCCCGGTGGACCCCCACGCTGCCACGGCAGGCCCGTCATTCGTCCGGCGTAAGAAGTCGACGTGATGAGCCCTCGCGCGGTGGGCACCGTGTCGATCTCGTACGTGGGGCGTATGAGATCGACGAATCACCGCCGCGAAGCTGTCTGCAGGTCGCTTGGCAAGCTCCGTTCCTAGGCCCGGCGTATGAACTGGCCGTTCTTCGGGCTCCATGCGTCAACTTCTTACGTGGCAGGTATGACGATGCGGGTTTCATACGTGGCGCGTATGAAGGACGCAAGAGTGCCGAGCAGGCTGGCGCGCCGAGCAGGCTGGCGCGCCGGGCGGGAACCAAGGCGCCGCGCAGGCTGGCGCGCCGCGCAGGCTGGCGCGCCGCGCAGGCTGGCGCGCCGGGCGGGAACCAGGGCGCCGCGCAGGCTGGCGCGCCGGGCGGGAACCAGGGCGCCGGGCGGGAACCAAGGCGCCGGGCGGGAACCAGGGCGCGCGGGGAGCTGCCCAGGGAGTACCTCGTAGCCTCAGGTCACGCCGCTTCGGCGCAGGAACGGTCCGCGCGTAGACTTGGTGCAAGGTCGGCGGCTGCACATCAGTCGCGCCGCCACCTGCATCGGAGGCGTCGCGACATGCGCATCGGGTTCATCGGACTTGGCCGGATGGGGGCCAACATGTGCCGCCGGCTAATGCAGGACGGCCACCAGATCGTGGCCTACAACCGCAGCCCCGAGAAGACCCAGGAGCTCGCGACCGAGGGTGCCGAACCGTCGTTCTCGATCGCCGAACTCGTGGGCAAGCTCGAGAAGCCTCGAACGGTCTGGATCATGGTCCCGGCGGGCGACGCCACGGAGGCCCAGATCGCGGAGCTGACGGCGCACCTCGAACCGGGCGACACGATCGTCGACGGCGGCAACACGAACTTCCATGACGACGTCCGGCGCCACGCGGACCTCGCGAAGCAGGGCGTCCAGTACGTCGATGCCGGCGTATCCGGCGGGATCTGGGGCCTGAAGGTCGGCTTCTGTCTGATGGTCGGCGGCGAGGTGGCCGCGGCGACGCCCCTGGAGCCCGTCTTCCTGAGCCTCGCGCCCGAGGGCGGCTACATCCATGCCGGCCCGCCCGGCGCCGGCCACTACGTGAAGATGATTCACAACGGGATCGAGTACGGAATGATGCAGTCATACGCGGAGGGATTCGAGATCCTCCACGCCTCGGAGTACGACCTCGACCTGGCGGCCATCGCCGACAACTGGATGCATGGCAGCGTCGTCCGGAGCTGGCTGCTCGAGCTGCTAGGGCTCGCCTACAAGGGCCAGGGCCAGGACCTCGAGCACCTCAAGGGCTGGGTCGCCGATTCCGGCGAGGGCCGCTGGACCGTCCAGGAGGCGATTGATCGGGACGTCCCGGCGCCCGTCATCACGATCGCGCTGCAGACGCGGTTCCGTTCGCGCCAGGACGACAGCTACGGAGCCAAGGTCCTCGCGGCGCTGCGCAACGAGTTCGGCGGACACGCGGTCAAGAACAGCTGACGTGGCAAGCGCCGCGAGCCCCGCACCATCGGGACCCCGCACGATCCGCGAGGAGCGCCTCGAGCGCGGCGGCAAGCGGCGCCGCGCGCCGAAGGTCGTCGCGAATCCACTCCGCGAGGGCCTTCGCCTGGAGCGCGTCCCGGATCCGCACGTCATGGTCCTGTTCGGGGCCACCGGTGACCTGTCGCATCGCAAGGTCTTCCCGGCGCTTGCCCAGCTCTGGCGGACCAACCTGCTGCCCCAGGACTGGCAGCTCGTGGCGGTCGGCCGGCGGCCGTATGACGACGAGACATTCCGGGCCGAGATCGGCAAGTCCCTCGAGCAGCACAGCCGTGTCCAGCTCGATGCCGAGGTCGGAGCGCAGTTCCTGAGCCGGATCTCCTACCACCAGGGCGACTTCGGCGATGACGCCGCGTTCGATCGACTGGCCGAACGCCTCGATGCGATGGACGCCGAGCACGGCATGCTGGGCCACCGCCTGTTCTATCTCGCGACCCAGTCCTCGGCATTCCCGGTCATCGTGGCCCAGCTCGGCCGGTGCGGGCTCGATCACGAGGTCCACGGTGGCGGCTGGCGCCGGATCGTCATCGAGAAGCCGTTCGGGCGAGACCTCGATTCCGCGAAGAAGCTCAACCGCGAGGTCGGCCGGGTCTTCCGCGAGTCGCAGGTCTATCGGATCGACCACTACCTCGGCAAGGAAACGGTCCGGAACCTGATGGTCTTCCGGTTCGGCAACGGGATCTTCGAGCCGCTCTGGAACCGCCGGTACGTCGATCACGTGCAGATCACGATGGCCGAATCGATCGGGGTCGAGGAGCGCGGCTCGTTCTACGAGGAGACCGGCGCGACCCGCGACGTCGTCCAGAACCACCTGCTCCAGCTCCTCACGCTCGTGGCGATGGAGCCCCCGGCAACCTTCGAGGCCGATGCCCTCCGGGACGAGAAACTGAAAGTCCTCCGGGCCATCCAGCCCCCGACGCCAGCCGACGTCGCGGCCAATGTGGTTCGCGGCCAGTACGGTCCGGGCTGGGTTGCCGCCGAGGCCGTCAAGGGCTATCGGCAGGAGCTTGAAGTCGACCCCGAATCGGAGACCGAGACGTTTCTGGCGGCCCGCTTCCAGGTCGACGACTGGCGCTGGTCCGACGTCCCGTTCTATCTCCGAACCGGCAAGCGGTTGCCCAAGCGCGCGACTGAGATCGCCATCCAGTTCAAGCAGGTCCCACATCGGCTGTTCCAGGACGCAGCCGTGGATCCGGAGCCCAACCTGCTGGCGATCCGGATCCAGCCCGATGAGGGGATCCTGCTCCGGTTCGGCTCGAAGGTGCCGGGTCTGGGCCTCGACATCCGGACCGTGACGATGGACTTCACCTACGGGTCCGCGTTCTCGGTGGACAGCCCCGACGCCTACGAGACCCTGATCCTCGATGCCATGCTCGGCGACGCCTCGTTGTTCACGCGGGCCGACGAGGTCGAGGCGGCCTGGGCCATCGCGACGCCGATCGTCGAGACCTGGGTGGATGGCCCCGCGCCCGAGATGCCGAACTACACCGCCGGGACGTGGGGCCCGGATGCCGCCGATGCCCTGATCGAGCGAGACGGCCGCCGCTGGCGCCGGATCTGATCACGACCGTGGAAGAGATCGGGATCCAGGACGCGCCTGTGGTCGGGCAACCCATCCTTCGGTGGTCCTCGCGGACCGATTCCCTGGCCGGCATCGAGGCGGAGCTCGCCAAGGCCTGGTCCTCGACGCCGCTGACCACGGCGGGAGACGACGGCGCCCCGGAGCGCCGGATCGCCGCCCGGACGAGCGTGCTCAACCTGGTGGTGATCGCCCGGCAGCCGGAGATCGGGGCACGGGCCGCGGCGGTGATCCGGATGCTGACCGGCCGGCACCCATCGCGGACCCTGATCGTCTCGAGCGCCGATCCGGACGGTCCGTCGTGGCTCGATGCGCACATCCAGGCCCATTGCGTGCTGCCCAGACCGGACGCGGCGGAGACCTGCGCTGAGTTCATCGATCTCGTCGCCGGCGGCGAGACCGGACGCCACGTCGCCGCGATCGTCGCGCCGCTATTGGTCCACGATCTGCCGGTGACCGTCTGGTGGCCAGGGGATCCGCCCCTCGGCACGCGCCAGGCCCGCGACATGGTGGACATGGCCGATCGCCTGGTGGTCGATGGCTCCCACTGGTCCGGTGACGGCCTCGAGCGACTGCGAGCGCTGGCGCACGTCGTGGCGAGTCACCAGGCCAGCGGTCATCCGCTGGCCGTGTCGGATTTCGCGATGATTCGCCAGTCGCGCTGGCGTGAGGCGATCGCCTCGAGCTTCGATCGCCCGGAGCTGCGGCCGTTCCTGGCGGGAATCACCGACATCACCGTCCGTTATGCCGCGCATGCGGAGACCGATGCCAACAGCACGAACCTGATCAAGCCGCTCTACCACCTCGGCTGGCTGGCCTCGCGGCTCGGGATGGTCGTCGTGGACCCGCTCCACCCGGTTGTGCCGAATACGGATCCCGACACCGAAGATGGCGAGGGCCTCGACGATGGCGAGGGCCTCGGGCCGCCCCTGGTCGGCGAGCTCAGGGCCGGTCGGCGGCGCGTGCGGGTCTCGATCAGGCCCATGGCTTCGCCGATGCCGCCCGGCACCACGCTGACCGTGGAGCTGGCCGCGCGCCGCCGCGGCGTCGATCTCGCGGTCGTGGTGTCCGCGGAGGCCGAGGCCGTCATCGTGAGTGCGACGCTCGACGGCCGGGCCATGCCGGTTCGCAGGTTCATGGCGCCACGACGAACGGAGGTCGAGCTGCTCGCCGAGACCGTCGAATCCGTCGGCGTGGATCCGGTGGCCGTCGCAGCACTGTTCGCCGCCGCCGCCCTGGTCCCGGCGTGATGGACGACCCCGAGATTACGGTCTTCCCGGCAGCGGGGGACGTGTCGCACGCGGCGGCGGGACGGATCGCCAACGCGATCATCGATGCCGTCACCGAGCGGGGTGTCGCCCACTGGGTCACGACCGGCGGCTCGACCCCGGGCCTGATCTACCGCCATCTCGCGGATTCGCCGCTCCGGGAGATGATCCCCTGGGATCGCGTTCACCTTTGGTGGAGCGACGATCGCTGGGTTCCGCCAGACGACGTCCTCTCGAATGCCCTCGCCTGCTGGGATCTCCTGCTGCGCGATGTGCCCGTCCCCCTCGATCAGGTCCACGTGATGCCGATTGCCGAGGCGATGCGGTCGGGCGACCCACCCGAGGTCGTGGCTGCACGGTACGAGGGGACGATGCGGGACGCCGGCCTCGAGGTCGATGACGCTGGATTCCCACGGATGGATGTCGTCCTCGTCGGCATCGGCTCTGACGGGCATCTCTTCTCGGTCTTTCCCGATTCACCCACCTGGGCCGACCCGAGCTGGGTCCAGGCCGTGGCTGCGCCGACCCATATCGCGCCGAGGGTCGCCCGCGTGACCCTCAACCCGAACGTGATCACGGCCGCTCGGTGGCCGTTGGCGGTCGTCCACGGTGCGGCCAAGGCGCCGATTCTGGGCGAGCTCTTCGGCCCCGTGCTCGATACGCGCCGGTGGCCGGCCCAGTTGATGCGTCGCGCTGGCGCTGCTTGGCTGCTCGACGAAAGCGCGGCCGCGGGACTTCCGTCCGAGGCGGTCGTGCGCCGCGAGGCGGCCGCCCCGGATATGGGCGAGTCGGGCCGCTCGGTGGCCTGGACGCCGTAAGGCCATGGCGGTCCCGGATCGGTTCGTTCGGTCCCGGGACGGGACGCCCATCGCGGTCTTCTCGTCGGGGCCCCCGGGCAGGGCCGATGCCGGAGCCGGGCCAACGCCCGAAACGGGGCCCGGAGCCGGGCCAACGCCCGAAACGGGGCCCGGACCCGGAGCCCTTGCCCCGCCGGTGGTCCTGGTCCATGGAACGACTGCGGATCACCTGACGTTCCGGGTCGTCGCGCCGCTGCTCGGAACGCGATACCGCCTCCACGCCATCGATCGGCGCGGCCGGGGTGATTCGGGCGATGCACCGAACTCGTACACCGTCGAGCGCGAGTTCGAGGATGTCGCCGCGGTGGCGGACGCGATCGCCGCGGAGACCGGCGGGCCGGTCGACGTAGTGGGGCACTCCTTCGGTGGGCGCTGCGCGCTCGGGGCGGCGCTCCGGACAACCTCGATCCGCCGCGTGGTCTGCTATGAGGGTGCCCCGCCGGCTTCACGGGACCTTGCTTCGGCGTACGAGCCGCCCTGGCTCCTGCCCGCGCTCGCCGCCGATCTCGCAGACGGCGACCTCGAGGGTCTCCTTGAGCGGTTCATGCGAACCGTCGTGGGGATGGACGATGCGGGCATGGCCCGATTACAGGCGGACCCCGTGTGGCCCCTGCGGGTGGCGGCGGCACCGACGATCCTCCGGGAGCTCGCGGCATCGAACGATCACGCGGCAGGGCTCGATGCCCTCGGTGCAGTGACCATTCCGGTCCTCCAGATCCTGGGATCGGCCAGCTCCGCCGCATTCGCCCGTAATACGGCGGCACTCGATCGACGGCTCGCGCACGGCTCGATCGTCCGCATCGGAGGCGCGGCGCACGCGGCGCACCACACGCATCCCTCCGAGTTCGTCGCCGATGTGGAGGCGTTCCTCGACGCGCCATGAGGGAGTGCGCCAGCGATTATCGTTCGCACCATGGAGGAAGCATTGAGCAACGAACTGCGTGACATCGATTTGCTCGAGGGCATGGTCCGTGGCGCCGTCATCCGGCCGGGCTCGGACATCTACGAACAGCGGAGCCGAACGTTCAACGCCATGATCGAGCGGTACCCGGCCGTCATCGTCCGGCCGCTGGGCACGCTCGTCGTCGCGGCCGCGGTCCGCTGGGCCGGCCAGACCGACCTCCCAATCTCCGTTCGCGGCGGTGGGCACAGCGTGGCCGGCCACTCTGTCGGCGAGGGGTCGCTGATGATCGACCTCAAGGAGCTTCGGGCCGTCACGGTCGACGCGGCGGCCCGTACGGCCGATGTCGGTGGCGGCGCCCTGCTCGAGGACGTCGACCGAGCCACGACCGCGCACGGTCTCGTGGCGCCATCCGGCTGAGCCTGGGGCCCTAGCGACGAGCGACCGCGGCAAACGTCGTGCATTCGGCACGCATTCGGGACCTTCGGCTCTCCGCGAATTCGGCGTCGCGACTACCATCCCCCTATGACCGATCGACCATCGACGGCGCCGGCCGAGGCCCCGACCTACCCGTACTCCCCCGGGCTCGAGGGCGTCCCAGCCGCCGAGTCGGCGCTCGGCTATGTGGACGGCGCTGCGGGTCGGCTGACCTACCGCGGCTACCGGATCGGGGACCTCGTCGAGCATGGCACGTATCCCGCCGTTGCCAACCTGCTATGGACCGGCGACTGGGAGCCGAGCCACCACCTGGCGACCTCGGCGGTGCCCGCCGCGGTCATGACTGCGCTTCGGGCCCTGCCGACGTGGGCGAAGCCGATGGACGCCCTTCGAACCGCTGTGTCGGTCTGGGGTGCCACCCAGGTCCTCGAGTGGCCGCCGAGCGCAGAGCAGGCGCGGGCGCTCACGTCGTTCTCGCCGTCTGCCCTCGCGGCGTTCTCCCGGCTGCGTCAGGGTCTTGAGCCGATCGCGCCAGATCCCGACCTCGATCTGGTGCCCGGCTACCTCTACCAGCTCACCGGATCGCGCGCCGACGCCAGCACCGCCCGCGCCCTCGATGCGTACTTCGTCGTCGGGGCCGAGCACGGGCTCAACGCATCGACCTTCGCGGCCCGCGTCATCACCTCCACCCGGAGCGACATCGCGTCCGCCGTCGGCGGCGCCATCGGCGCCATGAAGGGGCCGCTGCATGGCGGAGCCCCATCCGAGGTCGTCGAGCAGCTCCACAAGGTCGGTTCGCCCGAGCGCGCGGAGCAGTGGGTCCGGGACGCCATCGATCGAGGCGAGCGCCTCATGGGTTTCGGGCATCGTGTCTACCGCGCTTACGACCCCCGAGCCGCCGCCCTGCGCAAGGTCGTCGAGGCCATGGACCACAAGCCCGACTGGCTCGACCTCGCGATCAAGGTCGAGGATGTCGCCCTCCGGGTCCTTGCCGAGAAGCATCCGGATCGACCGCTCAAGACGAACGTCGAGTATTACGCGGCGGCGGTCCTCCAAGGGGTGGGCCTCACGCCGGATCTCTTCCCGGCGACGTTCGCGCTCGCGCGCCATGCCGGCTGGACCGCCCACATCATCGAGCAGGCCACCGACAACCGGCTCATCCGCCCGAACGCGATCTACACCGGCCCGGCCGAGCGCGACCTCCCCGCCTGACCGTCAGCCGGCCTCTTCGGCCTCGACGATCGCCACCTGTGCGGCCAACCCGGCAGCCGGCGAGGCATGGCGCGGCGAACGGTCCCGGCGCCGCGCCACCGCGACCCCGCCGATGAGCAGCGTCGCCGCGCCGAGGAAGAACGGTGCCGGCAGCCCCGCCTGGACCACGACCGCCCCAAGCACAGGGCCCACGATTCCGGCGGCATACAGAGGCAGGTACACGAGGTTAAGCGTCTGGCTTCGGCGCTCCGGCGACACCTCGGTCGCGAGCAGGCTGAAGACCATCGCCGACGTTGACGACACACAGGCGGCGAAGACGACCGCCACGAGCGCAAGCAATCCGATGCCCCCGACCTGCGGGGCCAATGGCATGGCAACGAGCGCCAGTCCCCCCACGAACAGGGCCCAGACGAGGATCTGTCGATAGCCCAGTCGATCGCCGAGCGCGCCGACCAACGGGGCGAGGAGCGCACCTGCCAGCGCCGCTGTGCCCGCAACGAGCGCAATGCCGCTGGCCAGGCCCGGGCCGCGGCCCGTGATGCTCTCGACGACCACCGGCACGTACGGCCGCGACATCTGGTTGGCCAGGAACGCGGTCCCGAAGATCAGGAAGATGCCGCGGACGGCGCCGTCGGACAGGACACCCCGCACCGCACCGAAGGCCAGGGTCAGGACGCGCCCCTCCGGGACGACCTCGGGCCGAACCTCGCGCGATCCGAACGCGACGAGGAGCGCCGTTCCGACCGAGAGCGCGGCGGACACCGCGAACACGCCGCTGAGGGACCACCCGAGGCCGTCGATCAAGATCCCGGCGAGCGTCGGGCCAACGGCGAAGCCGATCGGTCCGGATGCGCCGAAGATCGCGATGACGGTCCCGATCCGGGCCTTGGGCGCCGCGTCACGAATGCCGCCCAGCATGACCCCGGTGTTGCCGAGCTGAAATCCGATGAGCAGGATGCTGACCGCCACGTGCCACGGCTCGGTGGCGAGCGCCATGCCCAGGAACACCACGGCCTCGACGAGCGCGCTCCGGACGATGACGGCCTTGCGGCTGTACTTGTCCGCCCACACGCCCCAGAGCGGGACGAGCGGCATACCGAGGACGAACAGCAAGGCGCTGAACAACCCGATGAAGGAGAGTCGATCGGCATCGGGCACCCCGATCGCCGACAGCTGTGATGGTAGAAGGGCGAAGACCTGGCTGACCCCGAGTCCCTCGACCATGGACGTGACCCAGAACACCGCGACCAGCGGGATCCAGGAGCGAGAGGACGATGTCGGCATTCGGTCAGGCTACCGGAATCGGAGTGATCGGCTGAGCCGTCGTAGATTCACCCTCGGGAGGTGGTCATGCACCGCTGGATCGATTCGCTCATTGCGCGCCAAGGGCGCTGGGCGCGGCCACTCGGAGACTTCAATCATCGCTGGCTGCAGGCCTTGTTCCGGCCCATGCTGCCCATCCGCGACCTGCTCAATGGACGCTGGCTCGGGCATCCCCTGCACGCGGTCCTGACCGATGCCCCGATCGGGATCCTGTTCCTCGTCATCGTCCTCGATGTCCTTGACCAGCGCGCGGCGGCCGATGTCGCGCTGATCGTCGGGATCCTCTCGATGCTCGGGTCCGCGGTCACCGGCGCCGCGGACTACTCGGACACGGACGGCAGCGCCCGGGAGCGCGCCACGGTTCACAGCACGCTGATGGTGATCGCGCTCCTGGTCTACGTTACTTCGCTGGTCCTCCGAATCGGGCAGGCGGAACATGCTGATCGGGCGGCCCCGATCTGGGTCTCGATCATCGCGTTCGGGATCCTGACGGCCGGCGCCTACGTCGGCGGGGCCGTGGTCTACAGCCTCGGCAACATGGTCAGCCGCCATGCGTTCCGCGGCAGCGGGGCCAAATGGATCGCCCTGGATCCGGCGGAGCTCGACGGCGAAGGAGACATCCCGGAGGGCCGTCCGGTCAAGGGCAAGCTCGGGATCAATGCCGTGGCTTTGGTCCGCCAGGGTGACGCCGTCCTCGCGGTCCACGACCAGTGCGCCCATGCCGGGGGCCCGCTGTCGGATGGGTCGCTCAACGCCGGCATCATCGAATGTCCGTGGCACGGGTCGCGCTTCCGGCTGGCCGATGGCCGTGTCGTTCGCGGCCCGTCGGTCCATGACCAGCCGGCATACGAGGTCCGGAGAACCGAAGCTGGCGGATGGGAGGCACGCCGACGGCCAGCCTGACCCTGCCACGAGGTTCGGTCGTGGTGCTCATCGGTCCGGCGGGGAGCGGCAAGTCGACCCTCGCCGCGCGGCTGTTCCCTGATGGGGCCGTCCTGTCCTCCGATGCGTTTCGGGCGCGGATCGGGAAGGGCGAGTCTGACCAGTCGGTGACCGGGCCCGCGTTCGCGGCACTGCACCGGGCACTCGAGGCTCGGCTGGCGGCCGGGAAGACCACCGTCGTCGATGCCACGAGCCTCGCGCCGGCGGCGCGGTCCGCGCTGCTCAAGCGCGCCCGGGCCCGCGGCGCCGTGACTGTAGCGATCGTGCTCGACCTGCCGCCCGACCTGGTGCTGGCGCGGAATGCGGGCCGGACCGACCGGGTGGTTCCCGAGGCCGCCGTCCGCCGACAGCAGGCGATGCTTCGAGTCGTGAGCGATCCCGGGCTGGCTGCGGAGGGCTTCGCGATCGTGCGCCGGATCCGCTCGGACGCGAGCTCGCCGCCCTGCGGATCGAGGACGAAGGAGCCTAGATCTCGTCGCGCACCCGCCCGAACGGTCGGATCCGGATCTCCACCCAGACGCCGTTGCGCATGTAGACATCGTCGCGGGCGAGCGCGAGGACCTCCTCTTCGGTGACCGCACGGACGATCATCACGGTCGCCGACACGTCGGTGAAGGCCCCGGCCTCGATGAGCGTCCCTGCGGCTTTCATGCGCTGCAGGCGTGCGATGTGCTCGGCCCGGAACGGCGCGCGCGACTCGGCACCATCGGGCGCGTACGTTGCCTCGACATGCCAGACCACCTCGATCGGGCCCGCGGTCGCCTGGGTCATCGGATCTCCCTCCTGCTGGTCCATATCGGAGCGACGGGCGTGCGAACCGGCGCGCCGGAGGCCGCCGTCACGCGGCGTTCGCGGTGATCAGGGCGATGGCCACGAACGCCAGCACGACGCCGGCGGCGTGGGATCTCGTGATTCGCTCACGCAGGGTGGTGGCGGCGAGAAGCACCGTGACCACGGGGTAGAGCGACGAGAGGACGGCCGCGATCGAAAGGTCCCCGGTCCGGGCCGCCGTGAGGAACGCGAGATTCCCGGCGACGTCCACGATCCCGACGAGCACGACGAGGGGGAGGCTGGATCGTGGCATCCGCCACGGCAACCGGCGGAGCCCGACGATGCCCGCGAAGAGGATCAGTTCGATGGCGCGAACCAGGGCCAGAGGCGTGAAGGCGAGCTGGAGATCGATCCGACTCAGGACCACGCCGAGGAGGCCGAGCGTCAACCCACCGACGAGCGCGTACCCGATGCCGGCCGGTCGGTCGCTGGTCTCGTCCGGCACGATCGACACGATGATCACCGCCACGATCGCCGCCGCGAACCCAAGGAACACGATCGGGCCGGGGAACCCCTGCCAGGCGATCCCGATGATCGCCGGAGTCGTGGCTGTCAGGACCGCGGTGATCGGCGCGACGACGCCCATCCTCCCGACCGCGAGTCCGCGATAGAGGCTCCCGACGCCGATCGCAGCCAGCCCACCCGCGAGCACGGACAGTCCGAGGTCCGAGCCGACAGGCGGTCGCTCGGAGCTCGCGAGCATGCCGCTGATCGCGATCAGGAAGCCGACACCCTGCGTCGCGAGCAGGACGCCAAAGATCGGGGCGCGCCGGCCGAGCACCCCACCGCCGAAGTCCGAGATGCCCCAGAGCACGGCCGAGGCCAGCGCGAGGAGCGCGGGTACGAGCGTCGGGGACAGATCCAGATCCGGCATGGCGAGGTGTCGGCAGCGTCAGTCGACGACGGCAGGTTCGACATCCACGGCCGTGGGGGCCTCGAGCACCTGCACCGCATCGGCGGTCGCGTCGTAGCGATCCGAGGTCGTCAGGTAGATGACCTGGAAGTCGGTGCTGATCCGCTTGAGCAGCTCCAGCGCCCGCGTCGCCCGGACGTCGTCGAGGGTCACGAACGGGTCGTCCAGAATGAGCGGCGGCCGGCGATCGCCCGTGACCAGGCGCACCAGACCGATGCGAGCCGCGAGATAGACGAGATCCAGGGTGCCCTGCGAGAGCGATTCGACGGGCACCCAGTCGTTGCGCTCCGGCGCGAACACCTCGATCCCGAGGTTGGTGTCATCGACCCGGACCCGTCGATATCGACCGGCCGTCACCTGCTCGATGTCACCGACCATGTGCTTCTCGAGATACCGGGTGGCGCGCTGCATGGTCGCTCGCTCGGCGGCCTCGATGGCGCTGAGCGTCCCGGCATAGATCCGGGCGCGCCGCTCCAGCGTGGCCAGCCGCTCCCGGTCCTGCTCCAGGCGCTCCGCCTCGGCGGCCACGGCCTCGGCATCGACTGGATTGGCCTCGACGCGGGCACGGGCATCGGCCTCGTCATTCCGGGCCTGGTCGATCAGGCGCTCGGCGTCCTTGACCTCGACCTCAAGGCGCTCACGGGCCCGAGGCTCCTTGGCGATCGGGCCGAGATGTTCGAGGGCACGGGTCTTCTGCTCGATCTCGAGCGCGGAGGCGTCCCGGAGCGGTGGCAGGGTCTCGATGGGCTCACGGCCGACGAGCCCTTCCAGCTGCGCCGCGAGGCGGTCGATGGCCGCCACGTGGGCTTCCTCGGCGACAAGGAGTTCCTCGACCGCGGCCATGTCCGCGAGTTCCAGACCCGACAATTGGTTGGCGAGCTCGAGGTCCCGATCCGTCAGTTCCTGCTCGAGTTGCGAGCGGCCTCGCAGGCGACGGTCGATCTCGTCGTCGCGGAGCTGGCGTTCGCGCCCGATGTCGGTAGCCTCCATCCGCTGGCGCCTGCCGATGAACGAAAGACCGAGGCCGGCCACCACGAGCACCAGCGGGCCGATGAGGCCGCCGGGGATCGCGAGCACGTTGAGGACGGTGACCGCGGCGCTCGCCACGCCCGCAAGGATCAGAACCAGGGCGACCCGCGCCGTTGGCAGCCAGGTGCGCGGCTCCGGCGCCCGCAGCTCGAACTGGACGTCGGTATCCCCCGACAGGAGTGCGCGCAGCTCGCGGACCCGGGCATCGAGCTCACGCATCCGTCCGACGGTGGTCCGTAGGACCGGCAGCGGATCGCGCGCCGGATGCGAGTCGTGGAGGACGGCCATCTGCTCCGTGACGGACACGGCGGTGCTCAACCGCTCGAACCGTTCCTGGGCGGTGGCCCGATCCGCGACCAGGCGCTCGGCCTGATGGGCCTTCTCCAGCATGGATTTTCGCTCGGTCAGGGCCGTGTCGGCCTCGACCCGCCGTTCACGCGCCTGTGTCAGCCGGTCGCGGTCCTGCTCGAGGCGCCCGAGCGCAGCCTCTCCCTCGGCGAACGCGGCGGCGCCCCGGCTGACGTCGGCGGCCGCGACCTTGAGTCGGCCCGGGTTCTTGTCGCCCTTCGTGTTCAGGTCGTGGAGCGCCTTCTCGAGCTGCCGTTTGGATCGACCGGTGCCGCGGTCGGCGCCCGAGATCGACGCCTGGAGTCGGTCCCGAAGCGCACTCTCGTCCCGGGCGACATCGTCCATCTCGTGATGCCGAACCGATGCGGTCGAGCGAAAGAAGGCCTCGGTAGGCACGCCGGTCAGCTCGGCGAGGATCTGGTCGGCCGTCGCCGGGTCGGTGACGACGTTCCCGTCGTACTCCAGGCGCACCGTGCCCTTGCCGCCCCGAAACGCCTTGTCGACGCTGCCCGGGTGCATGCCGTCTTCCTCGTCCTGCTCGAATTCGAGGCGGATGGCGGGTCGGGCGTCCTCGCCGGCTCCCCATGTCTGCATCGCCTCCATCTCGGCGGAGGCCGAGGTGACCCGCCGGGTCAGGGCGAGCTCCAGCGCACGTTGCAGCGTGGTCTTGCCGGACTCGTTTGGACCGCGGACGACGGTCAATCCACGATCGAGGGTGAGGTCGAGGGCTCGATGACGTCGGAGGTTCTCGATCTTGAGCCGGGTGATCCTCACAGGGTCACCTCCTCGCCCGCGAGGAGCAGTCGTCCGAGCCGAAGGATGTCGCGCGCCTCGACGGCGGCATCGGCGTTGTCGGCGGCCTCGAATTCCGCGATGCTGGCCTCGATATCCCGGACGAATGCGCCGAGGATCGTGTCCTCGGGCGGCATCGGTCCCTCCGACAGCGGCGGGACGGATCGATCGCGAACCCGGACCTTGAGGAACGAGTCGGCCAGCGCTGCCTCGATCTCCTCCTCATGGATATCGAGCGCATCCGGGCGGACGCCGATGAGCCGGACATCCATGACGATGTCCGGGTTGGCCAGCATCTGCAGGTCTTCGATCAGGCCGGCCTGCGAGGCCAGCGTGGCGGCGTCGACATCGAACTTCTGGAATCCGGTCCGGCCGACCCGGCGCTCCTTGACCTGGACGTCGCGCACGCCGTCGTGCAGGTCGAGACTGACCAACAGGACGTTGCCGGCGCGATCCTGGTCCAAGGCGACGGGCTCCGGTGCACCGGAGTAGGCATGGACCGTGTTGCCTGCCTTGCCCTTGCTCGACGAGTGCCAATGGCCCAGCGCGAGGTAGTCGAGTTTGCTGGCCGCAATTTCTTCAGTCGTGATCACGACCTCGTCGTGCTCGGTCTGCTTCGGGATGGCCACGGATCCGTGGACCATGCCGATCTGCCAGGTGGACGGATCCCCGCTCACGTCGAGCCCGTCCAGGGGTGACCGGGGAGCCCGCTTCGTGGCGAATACCTGCGCGTGGATGGTGACGTCGAGCGCCTCGATCCGGACCGACGCCTGCTCGGGAGTGAGCAGGGTGACGAAGTCCGATCCGCTGGCTCCGGCGAGGGCCGGGAGGTCGTAGGAGCGGTAGATGGACGCCCGGTCGTAGACATCATGCGTGCCCGGGATCAGGACGCTCCGGATCCGCTCGTCGACGAGGCGTTTCAGTTCGGCCGCGACGCGGTCAACCGATCGGCGCGGTTGCACGTTCGAATCGAACAGGTCGCCGGCGATGAGGAAGAGATCGACCTTCTCGGCGATCGCGAGATCCACGCTGGCACGGAATGCGGCGAATTGCCGTTCGCGCTGGGCGGTGGCGGCTTCCCCGAGATCGGCGTGTCGCGCCCCGAGGTGGACGTCAGCCGTGTGGAGCAGTCGAAGCATCCGGTCCGTGGCCTCCCCGTGCCATCTTCCTGCGCGACGGCTCGCGGGGCACCCGAACCCGTCCGGGCCGACGGAACCACCTCGACGGCAGCGTCCGACGGCCCCACGGGTCCTGGCCAACGAGGCGCCCCCATTGCTCCTCGTCCGCCACCCGAACCATCGCCCGTCATTGTGACAGGTAGGCTGTCACGACTCCCCGGCAGTTCGCAGAAAGGCTGAACCGACCGCGCGAGGCCCGGATTCGGGCCACCGCGCCGATCCGATGTATCGTTGGGTTCAACGAAATCACCGGTGCGCCCCGCCCAAGGGACTCCACATCGGCACCAAGGGTCGCGCGGCCCCGGCTCGACGCCATTCCGGGTCCTGCCGATCCCTGGGGCGTCGCACCACGCTGACCATCGCGCTCGGAGGCTCCCGTGACCTACGCTGACCGGACACTCACCTGCGTCGACTGCAGTCAGGAATTCATTCACTCGGCCGACGATCAGAAGTACTACTCGGAGAAGGGGTTCTCGTCCGAGCCCAAGCGCTGCGTGTCCTGCCGAGCCAGCCGTCGAGCGGCTCGCGACGGCGGCGGCTACGACGCCCACGACCTGGGCGGCCCGCGCGGCTACGAAAGCGGCGGCGGACGCGAGTTCTTCGCGGTGCTCTGCTCCGACTGCGGCAACCAGGCCCAGGTCCCGTTCCGCCCGCGGATGGACCGTCCGGTCTACTGCTCCGACTGCTTCCGCAAGGTCCGCCCCGACTGACCTCGAACGCCCGGAGCGGCGGGCCCGTGCCGGATCAGAGCCGAAACGTTTCTCCGCGCCGGTAGCGCTCGCGACGTCGCCCACGCCACACGGTGACCCGGCCGCGCCCGTGGACCTGGCAATTGCCATCGCGCGTGACGACCGCCGTGTCCTCGTCGATCCCAAGGACCACGATGTGACGCGGTGCCTGGAGCACCATGAGCGCCAGAATCGCCTCGGGCCACGCGTCGTAATGCGGCAGGACCGCGACACCCGGCACCAGCGACGCGCCCGCGGACCACCGCATCGGCCAGGGCGGTTTGCGCCGACGGAAGTCGGCCTGGACCTCGGCGACCGCCATGGCACCCGCCGAGCAACCCGCGATGACCGCGCCTCGCGCGTGGGCCGCTCTGATCGATCCCCCGAGCGGACTGCCCGAGAGGACCGAGCGCAGGTGGTCGGGCTTGCCGCCCGATAGGTAGACGAGATCTGCCTCGCCGATCGCCTGGAGCGCGGCAGCATCGAATCCCTCTTCGACCGTCCGGACGAGGACGCACTCGACTTCGGCTCCCAGAGCGGCAAAGTGGGACCGACCCATCTCCGCCCATCCCCGAAAGACCGCGTCACCGTCGGGCGCGCTGGCCGTCGGCAGGATCGCGACGCGCGGACGAGGGCGAGAGATGCCGTCAAGCAGGAGGCGATCCAGCGTGGCCATTCCGGGCAGGAACTCGCCCGCACCGATCAGGGCGACGGGTCCGGACATGCCTCGGAGTCTAGCCTCAATGTCGCGATCAGCAACGGGGCACCCTACACTCCGGCGCATGACGTCCTCATCTCGCGGCGCCCTGGCGGCCGCCATCATCGGGTCGGCGATCGTCTTCCTCGACGGCACGATCGTGAACATCGCCCTGCCGCGGATCGGCGCGACCCTGCCTGCTGTGGCGATCGGTGTCCTCGAGGGCCAGGTCTACATCGTGGCTGGGTACATGGCGACGCTGGCCGCCTTCCTCCTGCTGGCGGGGGCTCTGGGTGATCGCTATGGACGGCGGCGGATCTTCCTCATCGGGCTCGTCGGCTTCGGTATCGCCTCGATTCTCTGTGCGCTGGCACCATCGCTCGACGTCCTCGCCGCGGCGCGGCTGCTCCAGGGGGTGGCCGGCGCCATGCTCGTGCCGGGCTCGCTGGCGATCATCACGGCGACCTTCGTGGGCGCCGAACGCGGACGTGCCTTCGGGATCTGGGCGGCGTCGACATCGGTCGTGGCCATCTTCGGGCCACCGGTGGGTGGCGCGCTCGTCGAGCTCTATGGCTGGCCGAGCATCTTCCTGATGAACGCCCCGCTCGTCGTGCTTGGCATGATCCTGACCCTCCGGTACGTGCCGGAGCTTCGTGCCACCACGACCCAGGGACGATTCGACTCGATCGGCGCCATCGTCGCTGCGATCGCCGTGGGCGGCCTGGCGTTCGGGGCCATTCGCGGACAGCAGGTCGCCTGGTCCGAGGCCGGTCCCTTCGTGATGCTCGGCGTCGGGTTCATCGCCTTGGCCGCGTTCCCCATCCTCATGATCCGGCGGCGTGACCCGTTGGTTCCACCCGAGATGTTCCGGAATCCCACGTTCGCCGCGATCAACGTCTCGACGGTCCTGATCTACGCCGCGCTCTACGTCCTGCTCTACATGCAAAGCCTGTTCCTCCAGGGCGTGCTCGGCTATACGCCGCTGGCCGCGGCCCTGGTCAGTCTGCCGACGGGCCTCGCCCTGGCCTTGATCTCCGCCTGGGCGGGCGTGCTCGCAGGCCGCTACGGCGCGCGGCGTTTCCTGGTGGGTGGGCCGTTACTGATGGCTGCCGGCACGCTGTGGTGGCTTCGGGTCCCGAGCGATTCGACGCCCTGGCTCGCCCGGCCAGGCGACCCCGCCTCCCTTGTCCCGCCGCTCGCCGCACTCATCGATCCGCTGCCGGCGGTCCTGGCGTTCGGGATCGGGATCGCGTTCGTGGTGGCACCCCTGACCTCGACCCTGATGAGCTCCGTGGCGGTCGAGCGAGCCGGCCTGGCGTCGGCCATCAACAACGCCCTGTCAAGGGTCGGTCAGCCCCTCGCTTCGGCCGTCATCTTCATCCTGATCACGGAGCGCTTCTATGCCTCGCTCGCGGCGGCGGTGCCGGGCCTGGATCCCCGGTCGGCGGCGCTCCGAACGTCGATCCAGCCGCTCAACGCCCCGCATCCGTCGGTCGGCGCGGCGATCGAACAAGCCGCTCGCCTCGCCTCGACGGATGCGTTCCACGCCACGGTCCTCGTCGTCGCGGCACTGCTGCTCGCCGGCGCCTGGGTCAACTGGCGCTGGCTCCGGGACACGCCGCGAACAGACGCAGCCCCGATTCCCGCTTCCCCGGCTGTCGGCTAGGACGCCTTCGACCGTCACCCAGGGCCGATTCCGACATTGACCCGGCGCTCGCGCGGCGCGCATGATCGCGACGCCCACGCAATCACAGCGAAACTTGGAGGGAAGCATGGCGCTCTTTGGTGGTAAGTCCTCGTCACAGTTGACCCTTACGGATGCGCTCATGGTCGGATTCCGGACGGTGCTCCAACCCAACTTCATCATCCCGATCATCGTGATCGGCGCCATCGTCAATGTCATCGTGATCGCCGCCATCGTGCCGATCGTGACCAGCCTGGTCCTCGGCGGATCGACCGGGGACTCCACGCTCGTCGGGGGCGCGATCGTTGGCAGTATTCTCGGTGCCGTGATCGCCGGAATCGTCGGCGGTCTGATCCTGAACCTGTATGGCCAGGTCTGGGCCACGATGGCGAGTGTTGGCGATGCGCCGAAAGTCAAAGCGGCATTCACCCGGGTCGGCGAGCGCTGGGTGGGCATGCTCGGAGCCGGGATCATCACCGGCGGCATCACCCTCGGGATCATCATTGTCGGCGGCATCATTGCCGCCCTCCTCGGGGCGCTGGGCGCCCTCGTCATGATCGTCGCGGTCGTGGCGGCCATCTACATCGGTGCCCGTTTGTCCATGAGCGGCTGGCTTGCGGCCGACGGCGCGGCGGCGATGGAAGCCGTCAATGGGTCGTGGGCGCTGACCCAGGGCAAGCTGCTGCTGATCGTCGGCTGGGGCCTGGCCTTCGCGGTCGTCTTCGGGATCATCGGCTTCATCATCAGCGCCGTCCTCGGCATCGTCCCGGTCGTCGGACCCGCACTCTCGCAGGCGATCGTGTCCGCGTTCGGATTCGGGGCCGGCGTGACCCTGTACCGCAAGGTCAAGGGCGACTGAGCGGTCACCTCCTCAGCCGGCAACGGCCTCGCCCGACGGCGGGGCCGTTCTGATTCCCGGCGCCGTCACGGATCGATCCGTGGGTCGTCACCGCCCGTCGCCGGCCGCGGGAGCCGCGGACGCCGATCAGCCGCGACCGGTGCGGAATGCCTCGCCGTGCCCAGGGATGACGATGTCCGCCGCTCCGAGGATCCGCGCACGGCCACGCTCGATGGCTGCCTGATCGACACCCAGCGGATCGACCGCCGGCGTCCGATCGGCCTTCCACCACAGGTGGGTCAGGGCGTAGACGGCGTCGTCCGCCTCGATGATCAGCGACGCGTCCTCGTCGGTGTGCCCCGGCGTGAGCCACAGCCGTGTCCGGGGCGACAGCGCGTACCCATCGCCATCATGGTCGAGCCACAGGTCGTCCCGGTAGCGGGCCCAGAAGTCGACCACCTCGGCGTTCGGGAACAGCGCGATGTTGACCGTGTGATCCGGGTGATGGTGGCTCAGGAAGACATGGGTCACGGCCTCGGGGGCGACGCCGAGGGCGGCCATCGGATCGAGGATCAGGTTGCGTGAGGCCACCATGCCCGGGTCGGCCACGATGATCGCGTCGGCATCCCGCACGAGGGTGACCGACCCACCGACGCGGCCTTCGTCGCGGATGTACCCGGGATGGAGCAGGTTGACCGTGGTGCGCATGGCGCGATCCTACCGCCCGCCACCGTCGGCCGCGGGTACAGTGCGCCGATGGATGAACAGCCGACGGACCTGATCCTCTTTGGTGGCCGCATCCGGACCATGGAGCCGCGCGATGGGGATGGGCTGGCGACCGGCACTCGCGCCGACGCGCCGACCGCACTCGCGGTGGCCGGGGACCGGGTCGTGGCGATCGGGCGCGATACGGCCGTGCTCGGCCTTGGTGGCCCGCGAACGCGGGTGATCGACCTTCGCGGACGGACGGTCCTCCCGGGGTTCACCGATGCGCACGTCCATCCGATCTCGGGCGGGCTTCGGCACGTCGAATGCGATCTCGATCGCTTCAGCACTGCGGCCGACCATGTCGCGGCCGTGGCGAGGTATGCGGCCTCCCATCCGGATCTCGAATGGATCGTGGGTGACGGCTGGTCGATGGAGACGTTCCCGGGCGGAATCCCACGTCGCGAGCTGCTCGACGACGTCGTTCCCGATCGACCGGTGCTCCTGACGAACCGCGATGGCCATGGTGCGTGGGTGAACTCACGTGCCCTCGAGCTGGCCGGGGTCACGGCAACGACCCCCGATCCGGCCCTGGGCCGGATCGAGCGCGATCCGGACGGGACCCCGGTCGGCACGCTCCAGGAAGCGGCGATCGACCTGGTTCGGCGGCTGATTCCGGACCACGCGCCCGCCACGCTGGAGCAGGCGATCCGTGACGCGCAGGCCGAATTGCACGCTCTGGGGATCACTGGATGGCAGGACGCCCACGTGGATCCCGGCGGGGTCGCCGCCTATCGGGCCGTCGCGCAGTCCGGAGACCTCACCGCGCGTGTCGTGCTTTCGATGGGCATCGCCGAGCGCGAGGCCTTCGGCGGTCTCGACGGGCTCGAGGCCACCCGGGATGCGGTCCGGACGGCGGCGGTGGCGTCAGCAGCGTCGTCAGCGCCGGGTGCAGCCGACGCCTCCCGTCTCGCCGCGAGCTCGATCAAGTTCTTCCTTGATGGCGTCCTCGAGAACCGCACCGGGGCGCTCCTGGAACCGTATCTCGATGCCGACGGGCGCCCGACCGGCCGGAACGGAATGGCCAACTTCGACCCGGACGAGCTTCGGCGCCTGTCGGTCGACCTCGATGCCCGTGGATTCCAGCTCCACTACCACGCTATCGGTGACCGGGCCGTGCGCGAGGCCCTTGATGCCATCGAGGCGGCCCGCTCGGCCAATGGCGCACGCGATGCACGCCATCACATTGCGCACATCCAGCTGATCCATCCGGATGACGTGCCGCGGTTCGCCGCACTCGGCGCGATCGCCAACGCCCAGCCGCTGTGGGCCGTCCACGAGGCGCAGATGGACGAGCTCACCATCCCGTTCCTCGGCCCGGAACGCGCCGGCTGGCAGTACCCGTTCGGCTCGCTGCTTCGAGCCGGCGCGCGGCTGGCGTTCGGTTCGGACTGGACGGTCAGCACCGCGAACCCATTTCCGCAGATCGAGGTCGCGGTTCGCCGGGTGTGGCCAGAGCGTCGCGACACGGAACCGTTCCTGCCGGACGAGCGGCTGACACTCGACCAGGCGCTCCGGGCCGCGACGGTCGGATCCGCCTTCGTGAACCGGCAGGACGACGCTGGCTGGCTCGGTGTCGGCCGGCTCGCGGATCTCGCGATCGCGGACCGCGACATCGACGCCGCGGACGCCGGCCCGATCGGCGACACGTCCGTGGTTGCCACGATGGTCGGTGGCGTCTTCGTTTTCGAAGGGGCCGCGCTCGAGGCGGGCTGAGCCCGCGGATCGCTATCCGCGCAGGTCGCCGGGTCGGTTCACGTCCAGGATCGTGGTGCCGGCTGGGTCCAGGCTCAGCCAGACCGGCGTCGGGATGGCCGACGCTCCGAGCTCGGTGAGCAGGGCGTGAAGTGACCGCTCCCCTCGTCCGAGCAACGACGCCACCGCGGCCCGAGCGAGCTCGACGTCGATGGCCATCGGCAACGGCTGGACCCGTCGGGGCACCTCCAGGTTCACGGCGGCGCGACCGGATCCCACGGTCGAGGCAAGTCGCTTGAGGACCGCTGCCACCATCCTGGGCATATCACCGGCCACGACCAGGGCGACCGGCGTCTCGACGGCGTCGAGGGCGTTTGAGAGCGCGGCCAGCGGGCCGTCGAACGGCGTGGCGTCATGCACGACCTGGATCGAGCGACTGCCGCCCGGCGGCCGCCGAGGTCCAGCGCCGGATCCGGCTGACTCGGGCGCCAGGACCAGGATGATCCGCGGGGCCACGCTCGCCAGGACGTCGACCGCGTGGTCCAGCATCGGCCTCCCGTCGATCTCGAAGGCCAGTTTGTCCGAGCCGAAGCGTGAGGATCGACCGCCCGCGAGGACGATTCCGGTGACGTCATCGAGCATCGGTACAGCCTGCATCATTTCGCGACCTCCGGTTCGCGCGGCGCTCGAGGTCCCGGCACGTGGCCGGCCGGCGTCCGGACGAGGATCCCCCGCCGGTTGAGGTCCTCGATGAGTGGCATCACGTAGCGGCGGCTCGTGCTCGTCGCGTCGCGCAGGGCGGACGGCGTCAGCGGCTCGCGTCGCGCGATCGAAAGGGCAATCCCCGCGAGCCGGTGGAATGCCGGTGTGGCCCAGGCCATGTCCGCTTCGACCCGGACGATTCGTCCGGCCGCCTCGAGCGCTCGAACACCCTCGGGAGGGCAGCCTGCAGCCTGTGCCGCCGAGGCCAGCGTCGGGGGAGCCGCGACGTCGAGCGCGGCCTCGAGGCGATCCATCGCCGAGGCCAGAGCGGCTGGCATCGTTGGTGCACGGTTCGGATCCCGCCATCGATCGCGATCCCGCGCGAGCGTGCCTCGCTGAACGAGACCATCCAGGACTCCGTCGATGGCCCGATCCACGCCTGTGGATTCGTCGCGACGGACTGTGACGAGGCGACGTAGCGTCGCGCGCAGACGCTGACGGAGCGCTGCGGTCGGGACGCCCGGCTCCACCGATTGCAGCGCGTGGAAGTCGCCCACGATCGTGAGGGCCGCGTTCTCCAGCTCGGTCTCGACATCCGGCGCCAGGACCAGTCCGTGGGGGCCCTGCCGTTCGACCCTTCCGGCCAGCGCCAATGCCGCGGTGACCCGCTCGATCCGATCGGCGCCGAGCATGCCGTGCAGGCCGACCAGCGCATCTGCGGCGGCATCGGCATCGCCAACGCCAACGGCTGCGGCCAGCGCGGCCATCCGTTCCGGTGTGGCACGCCGACGAGCGGTCCCGCGGGCGGGGTCCGCATCGAGAATCTCGAACCCGGCCACGACATCGCCCGGCGACGGCCGGCGGGCAATGCCCCGGTCGCCGACGAAGGTCGCGATGGGCTCGGCGAGCCGGACGATCGCGGTCACGCGCCCATCCGGCAGGTCCTGGGCGTCACGGCCACGCCGCCCGAGCACGCCATCGACCTGGGCCGTCCCGAGATGGATCCGGACCCGGGCGTCGTCAAGTGGTGGCCACGCGGGACGCCTGCCCCTTCCCGTGCGGCCATCGATGCGCGCCGGTGGTCGCAGTGCGATGAGGGCGCGGGACGTGGCCTCGACTCCGGGGCCCCAGGTCGCCACCACGCCGCGCCGGACGTCGCCGAGTTCCGCCCCCGCAAGGTTGATCGCCACGCGGCCGGGTGGCGCCGATTCCGTTGGCCCGTGATGGATGTGGGCGCCTCGAATGCGGACCTGCCTGCCGCCCGGTTCGAGCCGCAGTCCATCGCCGACCCGGAGCTCGCCGCCGCGCAGTGACCCGGTCACGACGAGGCCCCGGCCGCGGACCACGAACGCACGATCCACCGCCAGCCGGCCGGGCCCACCGACTCCGACGGCCTGCTCCACGGCCACGCGGTCGCGAATGGCCAGGAGTGCGGCGCGCAGGTCATCGAGGCCAGCGCCGGTCACGGACGAGACCGCAAGGACCGAGGCGCCGGCGAGGCTCGTTCGGGCCACCAACTGCGCGGTCTCGGCGACGACCTCGGACGCCCGCTCCGGATCGACGACGTCGGATTTCGTCACGACCACGATGCCGGCGCGCAGTCCGAGCGCGTCGATGAGCTCGAGGTGCTCGATCGTCTGGGCCCGCGGTCCATCGTCGGCTGCGACGACCAGCATCACCGCGTCGATTTCGCCCGCCCCGACGAGCATGTTGCCGATCAGCGCGTCGTGTCCTGGCACGTCGACGAAGTCGAGCGACGTTCCATCGCCAACATCGAGGTGGGCATATCCGATGTCGATCGTCATGCCACGGCGCTGCTCCTCGGGCAGCCGGTCGGCATCGATACCGGTCAGCGCACGGAGGAGCGTCGTCTTGCCATGATCGATGTGCCCGGCGGTGCCGATGACGACGGTCATCGACGATCAGCCGCCGAGGGCGCGGGCGATCGCATTGGCGAGTTCGTGATCCGTCGCCGGATCGACGGTCCGGAGATCCAGGACGACCCGATCATGCTCGATCCGGGCGATCACGCAGGGGTCCCCGGCGCGGAGGGCCGCGAGGAGGGCCGCGGCCGTTCGGCCCGCGGCGGGAGCTAGCGTCACGCCGGACGACGGGATCGATTGACCCGGCACCGAACCGCCACCCACCGTTGCCTCGAGGTCCGCAGGCCCCGCTGCGCGCGCCGGCAGGTGTGAAACGAGGGCCTCAGCGCGCGCCCGAAGCTCGGCCACGGTCATTCCGAGCATCCGCCAGATGGGGATGTCCGCCTGCGCCCGGCCGCCGCGATACAGCGCGAGGGTCGCCGCGACGCCGGCGAGGATCGTCTTGTCGGGCCGCATCGCCCGAGCGAGCGGATCGCGACGCAGCCGGGCGACGAGATCGGCTCGGCCCACGATCAAGCCGGCCTGCGGCCCGCCGACAAGCTTGTCGCCAGAGAACGTGACGATGTCGGCACCCGCTGCCAGCCGCTCGCCCGGCATCGGCTCATGGGCGAGGCCGACTCGCTCGGTCGGGAGCAGGGCGCCGCTCCCGAGATCGTCGATGACGATCGCACCGTGACGATGCGCCAACTCGGCCAGGTCGGCCGGGTCGGGTGCTTCGACGAACCCGGTCTGGACGAAATTCGAGGGATGGACCCGCAGGACGGCGCGGATCCTGGACTTGGGATCGTCGAGAACCGCTTGGAAGTCCGCGACTCGCGTCCGATTCGTCGTACCTACCTCGACGAGGCGGACGCCGGCCCGGTGCAGGATCTCGGGGATTCGCACGCCTCCGCCGATCTCGATCAGCTCGCCTCGTGAAACGGCCACGCCACCACCGCGACCTGCCAGGCCCACGGCGAGCGCGATCGCCGCTGCGTTGTTGGTGACGACCATCGCGTCCTCGGCGCCGGTGAGTGCGATGAGATGGTCCTCGCCCGCACGATCGCGCCGTCCGCGCCGGCCCGTGGCGCGATCCAGCTCCAGGAGCGTTGGGCCCTGAGCCGCCAGGCGCGCGGCCTCGATCGCAGCGTCGGGCCACCCAGCGCGGCCAAGATTCGTGTGGACGATGACGCCGGTCGCGTTGATCACGTGCGTCTTGGCGTGCATGCCGGCTGCAGCGCCTGGCGGCCCATCGAAGGCCTCGAGCGCGGCCACGAGCTGCGCGCCGAGCGCCTCGGCCGTACGGACCGACGCCCCTTGCCGGATCCGGGTTCGCTCGTCATCGATGACGGCCCGCGCCACCACCAGGATGGCATCCGGGTCCCGCATGCCGGCCAGCGGCCGAGCGGCCACGAGGACTCGCTCGACACTCGGCGGGTTCCGGCGCGGGCTGGAGGCGGTGGCGACGGACTTCGCGGCCAAGGGGCCTCCTGTGGATCGTGGCGGGAGCGCGTGGGAGTCGAACCCACCGCGCGACGCCAAGCGCCGCGCCACCGGTTTTGAAGACCGGACCGGGCACCGGCCCGAACCCACTCCCAGCGCATCGTAGCGGCTCGCGAATTCCCGCTCGGCGGGCTCCGATCGGGGCCGGCCTGTGCGTCAGTCGGCAGCGCGCTCGGCCGCGGAGGATGCTCCCGCGAGTGCGGCGATGAGCGAGAGGGCCGCCGGCGGGCCTGGTACTGCGAATCGGGCGCGGGTCTGGCCTCCGCCGACATGCACGGTCCATGCCTCCGGCGGCAGCCGATCGAACATGTCCTCGTCGGTCCGATCGTCCCCGAAGGCCAGCTCGAAGTCGGGGGTCTCGCCGATGGACCGAACATGGGACACGACCTCGCCCTTGTTGGCCCACGCGTAGCGGATCTCGATGACCTTGCTGCCACGCAGGACGGCGAGCTCGGTTCCTGCGAGCTGTTGTTCGAGCGTGACGCCGAGTTCGTTCGCCAGCCAGGTCCCGAACTCGGGTTCGACGAGCCGGAAATGCCAGGCCAGGGCGTAATCCTTTTCCTCGACCGTGCTCCCTGGTGCACGCGCGGCGAAGTCCTCGAGGACGGGCCGAACGCGATCCTTCCAATCCGTCGTGGCTCCGAGGCGCAGCGACTGCCACTCTGTGCTGCCCGGCTCGCGGAGGAGCGCCCCGTGTTCCGCAGCCAGCCAGACGCTCGGGAGATGCCCGAACCAGCGCTCGAGGTCCACTGCCGGGCGTCCCGAGACGATCACCACCGTCGTTCCGCGCTTCTTCGCGAGGGATCCGACGATCTCGCTCACCGCTGGCCCCGGCACCGCGTCGGCCGGACGGGACGCGAGGGGGACGAGGGTCCCGTCGTAGTCGAGATAACAGACCCGGCGCTTCGCCGACCGGAACGCGCGACGGAGTGCCACCAGCTTTGGTTCGCCGACCGGTCCACCGGCGATATCCCGATCGGCTGCCGCCGTCCGAAGCGACGCGACGAAGCCCTTTGCCCAGGCGATCGCATTGCTGCGCCGAACGCGGGCCAGCAGCGCATCCTGCCGTTCGTGGCGCTCGTCCTCTGGCATCTTCAGGGCCCGCTCGAGGGCATCGGCCGAGCCCTGCTCGTCGTATGGGTTCACCCGGATGGCCTCGCCCATCTCACCCGCCGCGCCGGCGAACTCGCTCAGCAGGAGGACGCCGGCCCGGTCCTGCTGGCAGGCCACGAATTCCTTGGCGACGAGGTTCATCCCGTCCCGCAGCGAGGCGACCCAGGCGATGTTGGCGGCAGCGTAGAGCGCGGCCAATTCGGAACGGGTCACGGACCGCCGGAGGTAGATGACCGGGTTCCAGGTGGCCGTGCCGAGCTCGCCGTTAAGCTCGCCGACCAGCTCGCTGACCTCGCGCCGAAGCTCAACGTAGCGCGGAATCCGCTCGCGGGATGGGACGGCCACCTGGATCATCGTCACCCGACCGCGCCATTCGGGTCGCGTAACGAGGAAATGGCGGAACGCGCGAAGTCGCTCCGGAATGCCCTTCGTGTAGTCGAGTCGATCAACCGCGAGGATCAGCTGTCGGCCGGCATGCCGTTCCCGCAGGTCCGCGACGCGTCTGGCGACCCCACGATCGTCGGTGACCAGGCGCTCCCATTCGTCGGTCACGATCCCGATCGGGTGCGCCTCGAGGGCGACGACCCGCCCGTCAACTTCGACCCGGTCCATGCGGCTCTCGGTTCCGAGGACCTGGAGGAGCGTCCGCCGGAACGCACCGAGGTGCTCGTGGGTCTGGAAGCCGATGAGGTCCGAGCCGAGCAGGCCACGGAGGACCTCTTCGCGCTGCGGCAGGATGCGGAAGACCTCCGCCGACGGGAACGGGACGTGCAGGAAGAAGCCGATCCGGATGTCGGGCCGAGCGGCTCGGAGCAGCCCCGGGACGAGCATCAGCTGGTAGTCGTGGATCCAGACGAGATCACCGGGCTTCGTGCGCTCGATGACCGCAGCAGCGAAGCGCTCGTTGGCATCGAGGTAGGCGTGCCAGGTCGCGCGATCGAAGCTGACGAGCGTGGGAAACCCGTGGAGCAGCGGCCAGATCGTGTTGTTGCTGTAGCCCTCGTAGAAGGCGCGCGTGATCCTGGGAGGAAGGTCGACCGACACGAAGCGGTGCTCCTTCTCCCAGGACCGAAGGAGCGCGTCGCGCCCTGTCGTGTCGCCTGAGGGGGCGTCGCCGGGCCAGCCGATCCACAGCCCCCGTGCCCGTTCCATGACCGGCGTGAGAGCGGCGACAAGACCGCCGCTGCTCAGGTCCGCCTGCCACTCGGCTCCGGCACGGCGGGTGGTCAGCGGCAGGCGATTGGAGACGACGAGCAGGCGATCGGACACGGGTTCAGCAACTCGGCTAGGGTCCCCAGTCAACCATTGCGGCCTGAGGGCGTCAACGCGACCGGCCCTGCGCGACCCCGCGCGTCGGCCGGTACGAAAGTCGCGGCGAAGGTCGCGGGCGGGCTCGGCCTATCATCCGGCCATGACCACCGAGAGCGGGGCGCCGGACGGCCCGCGCGCCATGCGCCTGACCGACCTCACCGACTGCGGCGGTTGCGCCGCCAAACTCGGGGCCGACCTCCTGGCGGACGCGCTGCGTGGGCTCGGTGCCCAGACGGCACCGCCCGAATTGATCGCCGGCCTCGATCCGCCCGATGATGCCGCGGCGTACCTGGTGTCGCCGGATCTCGCAATCATCGGCACCCTCGATTTCTTCCCACCGCTCGTCGACGACCCACGCCTGTTCGGCGAGATCGCGGCGGCGAATGCCCTGTCCGATGTGTTCGCGATGGGCGGGCGCGTGCTCTTCGCCCTGTCCATCGCCGCCTTTCCGGAGGACCTTCCCCGGGATACGCTCGCGGCGATCTTCGAGGGTGCCTCGGACAAGGTTCGGGAAGCCGGCGGAACGCTGGCGGGCGGCCACACGATCAAGGATTCGGAGCCGAAGTACGGGCTAGCGGTGATCGGTGCGGCACATCCGGACCGCCTCTTCCGAAAGGGTGG
>JAYTWS010000067.1:0-9094 GCA_043743315.1 Chloroflexota bacterium
GGCAGGGCGATGGCCAGAAACCGTGGCCATCCTCGGACGCGCGAACGCCGGTCCTTGCGGACCGGCGTTCATTGCGGCTGCCACCCGCACGGAGAGGCCGGTTAGACGGACTGCTCCGGCGAGGTGGTGCAGCTACTGAGATACGACACTGCACATCACCCCCTTTCGTTCGTGGGTACCGTACCGGATGCAGCGGGCGATGGCAACCATCGTCATGCCGCGCGCGGCAGGACGATGTGCAATGCGCCGGTCCCGGACAGGAACTCGATGGCCCGATCGAGCACCGGATCCTTCCCGGCCGGGTTGTCCGCTGGAACGGCGACCTCGATGTCCGGGGTCAGGCCGATCTTGTGGATCCAGCGCTTGTTCGGGGTGAGCCACTTCGCGACGGTCAGCTTCACGCCGCCCGAGTCGTTGTTGAGCTCGATCCATGTCTGGACCGTGCCCTTTCCGTACGACGTCTCGCCGATGAGCGTGCCGCGACCGGTGTCCTGGAGGGCGCCGGCGACGATCTCGCTGGCCGAGGCGCTGCCCTTGTCGATGAGCACGGCGACCTGGATCTTCGGATCCGTGGCCAAGCCCTTGCCGAGCGATTCGGTGGGGCTGATCGCCCCCTGGGCGTCCTCTTCCCAGAACACCGGCCCGTCCAAGATGAACGTGCTGGCAACGGTCCGGGCGGCCGTGACGAACCCGCCGGGATTGCCACGCAGGTCCAGGATGATCCGCGTCTGGCCCTTGTCGATGGCGGCCTTGACCGCGACCTCGAAGGCCGTTGCGCTGTTATCGGAGAACCCGGTCAACCGCACGTAGGCGATCGTGCCGTTCGCGTATTCCTCGGTGATGACCTCTCGTTGTCGGACGACGTCGCGCGTGATGGTCACGTCGAAGGCCGAGACGCCCGAGCGCTCGATGGTCAGGACGACATCGGTGCCCTTCTTGCCGCGGATCCGATCCCGCGCCTCGTTCGGGGTCAATCCGTCGAGCGTCGAGCCATCGACCTTGGCGACGACATCGCCCGGCTTGAGGCCCGCTTTGAGCGCCGGGCTGCCATCGATTGGGGCCACGATCACCAGGCGACAATCGGGCCCAAAGATGGTGCAGTCGACGGTCGCGCCCTTGGCATCGACCGTTCCGATCTCGGCGCCGATGCCCTCGAATTCGCCGGAGATGTCCTGGAGCGTGTTGCGGAACTCCGCGGACGTGAGATAGGTGGAATATGGATCGCCGACCGCCTCGACCATGCCCTTGATCGCGCCTTCGACGAGGGTCTTCTGGTCCACCGGCCCGAGTGCGTATCGGTCCCGGATGGCCGAATACACATCCCAGAACGGCTGGAATGCGGCCTCGTCGGTCGCCGCCGTGCCCGGCTGGGCTGCCTGTCGCTGGCCGAGGACGAAGCCCGAGGCGAACAACGCCCCACCACTCAGGACGACGACCAGAACAATCGCGATGCCCAGCAGGATCCCTCCGGGACCACCCCGGCCACGTCTCCCGGTCGCCCCGGCGACCGGGGCGACCATCGCAGTCGGGTCCACGGGTCCCGGGTCGGCATCGGCGGTCGGAGGCATCTCGGTGGTCGACTGGAGGTCGTCGGCTGGGGGTGGCGCGTCGGGGAGCATCGGTTCGAGGGTCCTCAGGGTGCTGGTGCGTGGTGTTCGCCGTCGGCGGATGGCCCCACGTGGTCGGAAAGCCTACATGGCCGTCGACGATCCTACGCTTGGCATCATTCGATCGGATCGATCGTGATCGAAATCACACGGACCCTTGGCCGGGCCTTCACCGGATGAGGTAGGTCCTCACGGACACGAACGCCCCGAGCACGCCGAGACCCACCCCGGACCCAACGACGAGGACCGCGACATCACGGGCGATGGCGCCGACCCGAATCGGCAGGACCCGGAAGAATTCGAACATGAAGGTGCTCAGCGAATCGGCCGCGGCCGCGATGACCGCCAACGTGATCGCCGCGCCGATGAGGCCCACAAGGGCGCCCTCGAACACGAACGGCCAGCGGATGAAGGCGTCGGAGGCGCCGACCAGGCGCATGACCTCGATTTCCTCGGCCCGGGCGACGACCGCAAGGCGGATCGTGTTGATGATGACGAACAGGACGATCGCGCCGATGACGGCGAGGATGACGATACCGGCCGTGCGCAGGAACTCCGTCACGGTGAGCACCCGCGTCACGAGGTCGGTGATGTTCTTGACCCGTTCGACCAGGGGATCCGCACGCAGGGCGTCGGTGACAGCCGCGAAGGCGGACGGGTCGCGGAGCTTGACCTCGAGGCTCGCATGGAGCGGGTTCGCGTCGAGGTAGGACGTCAGGTCCTCTTCGCCCTGGGCGGCTCGCGCGTCCCGGAAGCGCTGGAGCGCGGCCTCACGCGAGACGAACGTGACGTCGCGCACTTCGGGCAGGGATTCGATTCGCAGGCGCAGCTGCTCGACCTCCGCATCGGCCGCCGCCGCCCGCAGGTCAGCCACCACTTCGACCTTCTGCTCAACGAACTGCAGGCCGGCGAGGAGGCCGTTCTGGACGATGAAGAAGCCCGACAAGAGGAGCAGCATCAGGGTCATCGTCGCGGTCGCCGCGAGGCTCATCGCGCCGTTTCGCCAGAAGCCCTGCCAGGCCCGCGACAGGCTGAAAGCGAGGAATCGGATCATCCGCTCAGCCCTGTCGGTGGTAGCGGCCACCGACCTCATCACGGATGATGCGACCCTCCTCGAGCGCCACGACGCGCTTGCGGAGCGCCGTGACCACCTCGGCGTTGTGCGTCGCCATGAGCACCGTGACGCCGAGCTGGTTGATCCGGAGAAGGAGCTGGATGATCTCCCAGCTGATCAGCGGATCGAGGTTGCCGGTGGGCTCGTCGGCGATCACGAGGCGAGGATCGTGGACGAGGGCCCGCGCGATGGCGGTGCGCTGCTGCTCACCGCCCGACAGCTGTCGCGGGAACTGATCGGCTTGTGGCATCAGGCCGACGAGCCCGAGTGCGCGATCCACGGCGGGGTCGATGCGACGCCGAGGGGTGCCCGTGACCTCGAGGGCAAAGGCGATGTTCTCTCGGACCGTCTTATTGGGCAGGAGCTTGAAGTCCTGGAAGACGGCCCCGATCTTGCGGCGCACGCGGGCGACCTTCCGGCGCGGGAGGCGGGCCAGGTCGTCGCCATCGAGAAAGACCTCGCCCTGGGTCGCCAGCTCGTCCCGGATGATCAACTTCATCAGCGTGGACTTGCCGGCCCCGCTCGGACCGACGAGGAAGACAAAATCCCCCTCCGGGATCACGAGGTCCACGTCGCGCAGCGCCTCACGGCCGTTCGGATAACGCTTGGTGACGTCGTTGAGCACGAGGACCGCCGTTCGTTCCGGGTCCGCATCGGCGTCAAAGCGGTCGTCACTGGCGGAGGTGCGCTGCGTGCCTGGTGTGGTCATCGTCAAGATCGGCTCCGCGGTCTGGGGCGGCGATCATCGACGGATCGTCGCGTCCTCGCGAGACTCCGGGCCCGGGGCACGTCGGAGGGAGCCACGTCGACCGTGAGGCTACCACCGCCCCGCGAGGAGGGGCAACCGACGGTCGGAGCACCGGGCGGTCAGCTCTCGGAACCGGCCAGAGCGCCCGGTTGATGGCCCGGCCGATCGCCCGGCGGCGCCTCGCCCCGTCCGCGCGGCTGCCTCGCCCCGGGCGCGCGTGCCTGCCGCGACCGGCCTGCCGCGACCTGGCTGCCCGGCGGCGCCTCGCTCCTTCCTGCGTGCCGCGGCAGGCGACGTCAGAGCAAGCCGGGCGAGGTCGGGACGTAGCGATCGAACGCGGCGAATGCGCGATTCCAGCCCAAAAGAACCGGGAACCCCTCGATCCGGAGGCCCGCCAGGACCAGCATCTCGATCGTTGGGCCCGCCTGACCCGTGACCCAGATCGACGAGGCACCACGTGGCGGGACGGCGGTCAGGAGATCGGCCACGACCGCGCCCAGCGGCAGGTTCGGCCGCACGGCGACAGGCCCGATCCGACCAACGGCGGAGGTGTAGCCGTACCCGGCAAGGCGCCCTGCCGCGTCCCGGTAGGTCGAGCAGATCCTGCCGCCGCGACGATGGAAAGCGTGGTCCGCGGGATGCTCGAACCCGAGGACCTCTTGGTCAAGGTCGTTGATCTCGGCCGAGACAGCCGGATCGGGGCCCCCGTCGCCGTCCCCGAAGCGCGCAATGACCACGCCGGACGGGAGCGCCGCGAGTCGATCGAGCCGGGTCGGTCGGCCGATCAGGTTGAAGACCGGAACGCGGGCGACCATACCGACCGACGCATAGAGCCCGTTCGAGATGGGCTGCGCCGGGTCCGTGGCGACCGCGCGGATCGCACCATCCGCCGGAAGGATGCGCTCGAGCAGGAGCCGCCCGAGGCCGCGATGCTGCTCATCGGGGCGGACGTACAGCATCGACAGGAACCAGGCCGGGCCTCGGCGAGCCGCGGCGACAAACGCCACGACGGACGAAGCAGCGTTCGCGTTGTTGGGGTCGCGGCGGGTCGCGACCCAGAAGAGCCCAGGGTCCGTCGCCAGCAGGTGCGCGTGGAGCAGCCGGAGTTGCGCATTGTCGGGCGGGATCTCGTGCTGGCCGAGTGGCACGAGGTAGTCATTCTGGCTGGCCCGCCAGACGTCCTCGCATGCGGCAAGGTCGTCGCGGGTGGCTGGGCGAACAATGATCCCATCGGGTGCGGCACGCCCGACCTCGTCTGCCTCGGGAGCGGCTCGTCGGGTCACGCTGGTTCGTCGTCTCCGGAAGCCGATGGGGGTCGGCCGGTCGCCACCCGCTCCAGCTCGGCCTGCATGAACGTATCGAGGTCGCCATCGAGCACGCCGCTCGTGTTGGACGTCTCGTAGCCGGTCCGCAGGTCCTTGACCATCTGGTACGGATGCAGGACGTAGCTCCGAATCTGGTTGCCCCAGCCCGCGGTCACGTGCTCGCCGCGCAGCTTGCGCAGCTCATCCTCGCGCTTCTCGATCTCGAGCTCGAGCAGGCGCGACTTCAGGACCCTTGTCGCCAGCTCCCGGTTCTGGGTCGCCGATCGCTCGTTCTGGCAGGTCACGACGATGCCCGTCGGCAGGTGCGTCAGGCGAATGGCCGACTCGGTCTTCTGGACATGCTGGCCGCCGGCGCCCGAGGAACGGAATGTGTCCACCCGGATCTCGTCCCAGTTGAGCTCGATTTCCACGTCGTCATCGGCCTCGGGCATGATCTCGATCAGGGCGAACGTCGTCTGGCGGCGTTTCTGAGCGTCATACGGGCTGATCCTGACCAGCCGATGCACGCCGCGCTCGGCCCGCAACCAACCGAAGGCGAACCGCCCGTCGATCGCGACGGTCGCGCTCTTGATGCCCGCCTGCTCCCCTTCCGTGGAGTCCACGATTGCCGTCTTGAAGCGATGTCGCTCGGCCCAGCGGAGATACATGCGCAGGAGCATCTCGGCCCAGTCGGTCGCCTCGGTCCCGCCGGCACCTGCCGAGATCGTCAGGACGGCGTTCTTCGCGTCGTACTCACCCGAGAACAGGAGCAGGGTTCGCTCGCGCTGAAAAACCTTCTCCAGGTCCGCAGCTTCGCGATCGACGTCGGCTTCGGTTTCCGCGTCCGGGCTGTCTCCGAGCAGGCCGAGCAGTTCGAGGAGATCGTCGGCGCGCTTCCCGAGGCTCCGCCATAGCGCGATCTCGCCGCGCAGACCCTCGGCCTCTCTCAGGACCGCCTGGGCCGCTCGCTGGTCATCCCAGAAGGCCGGATCGGACGCCTGCGCGTCCAGAGCGGTCAGACGCTGGTCTTTGGCCCCGAGGTCAAAGACGCCCCGACGTCGACCGAATCCGCTCCGCGAGGTCCCTGATGAACGCGCCGTCCATCAGTTGCGGACCCGGAGGTCCTGGAGCAGGATCGGACGGAGCTCGATGAGCCGGATGGCCGACTTGCTCCGTGCGACGACGGGGTTCACACACGGGCAGTAGCCGTTGTGGGGGCAGACGCCGCAGTTGCCATCGCAATCGAGGGCGGCGGCGTAACTGCAGGAACGACAATCTCGCTCACAGGCGATCAGGTCAACGAAACTCGCTTCCTCAGCCTGCTTCACAGATCCCTCTCTCAACACACCATTGGGCACGGCGGGCGGGCGCGGGGGGTGCCGGTTGGGACGTTCGGGTCCCGATGCACGGAAGTTGAGCCGAGTATAGGTGGGCACGCTCGGCTCGCCAAGAGGGAAAGTGGCGATTTTCGTAAATTCTGTGCGCCCAGATCGGCGATTCGCGCAGTTCGGTTACGGATTGGGCCGGGATTCCTCGACGACGAGGTGTCCGCCACCGACGAAATAGATCGCCAGGGCCCCAAGCTCATGGACGAACGCCTCGGCGTGGGCCCCCGATTCCGCGTCGACCGGGCTTCTCATCGTCGGTGAACCCCAGGCCGTGACGCCCAGGTCGGTCGCGATCCGAAGGACCCGGAACATGTGCGTCCGGTCGCTTACGAACACGGCGCTCGTGAGGTGGCGCGCGCGGAGGAGGTCGCCGACGGCCTCGATCGATTCGAGTGTGGTCCGGCCGTGATCCTCCGCCAGGATTGCCGCCGGCGGTACGCCATGGTCGATGGCCCACGCCTGGGCGGCGGACGCCTCGGTGGTTCGGTCTCCGACGGCCTTGCCGCCGGTCACGATGAGAAGCGGCGCGACGCCGGCCGCATACAGATCGACCGCATGGCTGATTCGCGCCTCGAGCACCGGTGATGGGCGCCCGTCGTACTGGGCAGCCCCGAGAACGACGATTGCGTCAGCCGGACGCTGTTCATCGATGCTTCCCTGTTGCTGGATCCGGAACGCGGTCCAGCCGGTGAGCACTGCGATGCCCACGAGTCCGCTGAGGAGGAGACGACCGGCGTCGGTCATGCGGCTCGGCGCCGCGCTCAACCGTTCGGCCGGTTCAGCGACCGTGACACTTCTTGTACTTGAGCCCCGACCCACACCAGCAGGGGTCGTTCCGCCCGATTTTCTCGCCGGTCGGGGTGTGACCGGGCCGCGCCTGTGGGGTCGACCCGCCGATCGCGGGTCGCGCACCGGCCATGCCCGCACCGGCCGTCGAGGTCCCGGCGGTGATCCCACCGTTGGTGGACGCCCGCGCCGCGGCCGAGATCTGACTCGCGACCCCCGACCCCGCTCCGACGCTCCGCGCGGCCTGACCCGGCCCCGACATTGGGAAGGCGCCGGCCGGCGGTGGGGCGGGCTGGCGGTTGATGGTGACCCGGAAGATCGTGCTCGCCACCTGGTGACGGATGAACCCGCCGAGCTCCTCGTAGAGTCGGAACGCCTCCTTCCGGAACGCATTGAGGGGGTCCTCCTGGGCGTACCCGCGAAGACCGATGCCCCGCCGCATGTCGTCGATCTCGGTCAGGTGCTCCACCCACAGGGAATCGATGGTTCGAAGGAGCACGAATCGCTCGACCATGGACCATTCCTCGCCGACCTCGGACTCCTTGGCGTCGAGCTTGTCATGGACGACTTCGAGCAGGCGCTGCTGAACCGCCTCGGATGCGCGAAGATCCCAGAGTTCGTCCTCGGTCACGTCCTCGGCCCCGACGCCCATTCGCTTGAGGGCCTCGATCAGGCCTTCCATGCCCCACGATTCGATCGCTGGACCAAGGTGGCTGGGGACCAGCGCGTCGACCTCTTCCTCGAGGAAGGCCCGGACCGTGTCGGTCAGGTCCTCGTTGCGGAGCACCTTGTCCCGCTCGGCGTAGATCGTCTCGCGCTGGCGGTTGATCACGTCGTCGAACTCGACGACGCGCTTGCGGATGTCGAAGTTGAAGCCCTCGACTCGCGACTGGGCGCTCTCGATGGTCTTGCCGACGATCCCGGATTCGATGTACGTGTCGTCGTCGAGGCCGAGGCGCTCCATGATGGACGTCACGCGCTCCGACGCGAACCGCTTCATCAGGTCGTCGTCGAGCGAGAGATAGAAGCGAGTCGAGCCTGGGTCGCCCTGGCGCCCGGCCCGGCCGCGGAGCTGGTTGTCGATCCGACGGCTGTCGTGCCGCTCGGTCCCGATGATGTGCAGGCCGCCAGCGGCCACGACCTGCTCGTGATCCGCATCGGTGATCGCCTTTGCCTCGGCGAAGGCTGCGTCATAGGTCGCCTTGTCGACCTCGGCCGGATTCAGGCCACGCTGGTGGAGCATGTCCGAGGCCAGGCCGGCCGGGTTGCCGCCGAGCAGAATGTCGGTCCCGCGGCCGGCCATGTTCGTGGCGATCGTGATCGTGCCGGGAATTCCGGCTTGGGCGATGATTTGCGATTCCTGCTCATGGAAACGGGCGTTCAGCACCTGATGGGTAATGCTGCGCTTCTTCAGCAACTCGGACAACTGCTCGCTTTTTTCGATCGACACGGTTCCGACGAGCACCGGCTGCTTGCGTTCCTGTGCCGATTCGATATCGCGGATGATAGCTTCCCATTTCTCCTCGGCGGTCCGGTAGACTTCATCGTCGAGGTCGCGCCGGGCAACCGGCACGTTGGTGGGGATGTCCAGCACGTCGAGCCCGTAAATGTCCATGAACTCGGACGCTTCGGTCGAAGCCGTTCCGGTCATGCCGGCAAGCTTCTCGTAGAGCCGGAAAAAGTTCTGGAAGGTGATCGAGGCCAGCGTTTGATTCTCAGGCTGGATGTCGACTTTTTCCTTCGCCTCGAGCGCCTGATGCAGGCCCTCCGAGTAGCGCCGTCCTTGCATCATGCGGCCGGTGAATTCGTCGATGATGACGACCTGACCACCTTTGACGATGTAATCCTTGTCCCGCGCGAACATTTTATGGGCCTTCAGAGCCTGGTTCACGTGGTGGACGATCGTCACGTTCTCGATGTCGTAGAGTGAGCCCTCTTTCAGGAGGCCCGCCTCCGTCAACCAGCTCTCCATATGCTCGTTGCCCGCCTCCGTCAGCGAGACCTGCCGCTGCTTTTCGTCGTGCTCGAAATCGCCAGGCTCAAGCTTCGGCATCAGCGCATCGACGGCGGTGTAAAGCTCCGAGCGGTCCTCGACCGGCCCTGAGATGATCAGCGGCGTCCGCGCCTCGTCGATCAGGATCGAGTCG
>JAYTWS010000068.1:0-6828 GCA_043743315.1 Chloroflexota bacterium
CCGGCGGACGCCTGGGACCTGGACGCCACGGCGAGGCGAACCGGGAAAGCCCTGATCCTGTCGTACGGCTGGAACTACCGGCCGATGGTGATCCAGGCCCACCGGATGATGCACGAGGACGGTGGCATCGGCGAGATCGAGCACGTCGCGCTCCACATGGACTCGGTCACACGCGAGCTCCTCTCCGAAACGGGTGCCTATCCGCAATCCGCGCCCGAATACATCCCGCAGCCCGACACCTGGTCTCGGCCGGAAACCTCCGGTGGCGGCTACGGCCAAGCACAGCTGACCCATCTCCTCGGCGTCGCGCTGTGGATCACCGACCTCCGGGGGCAGGATGTGTTCGCCCTCATGTCGGCACCGCTGGGCGCCAAGGTCGAACTCCATGACGCGGTGACCATCCGCTACACCAACGGCGCCATCGGGACGATGAGCGGCGCCAGTAGCCATCTCGGCGGGGCGAACAACCGACATGCGGTCGAGGTCCGGATCGTCGGCTCGCGAGGGATGTTCCACCTCGATCTCCGGGACAACGTGCTGTGGCGGTACCGAAACCCGACCGACGACGTCCGCGTGCCGCTCGAGGCCGACGACGGCCTCTACAACTGCCAGGGCCCCATCGATGCCCTGGTCGAGGCCGGCATGGGACGGGCGTTCGCCAACAACTCGCCGGCAGAGCTCGGCGCCCGGACGGTCGAGATCCTCGGAGCGGCCTACCTTAGCGCCTCCTCCGGCGTTCTTGAGCACGTCAGGACGGATGCGCAGGAAGCGAGCATTGAGCCCGTCGCGACAGCCTGACCGCGCGTCGTTTCGGCGGGTGCGGCCCCCCGAGCATCACCAGGCAACCTTCAGCACACGAGGGACTGTGGGAAACGTCACCGGCTTCTTCCACGGCGGGATCACCGTCGACGAGATGGACCGCTCGCTGATCTTCTATCGCGACGGGCTGGGACTTGAGATCGAGTTCGACCGAATGCTGGACGCCCCATACCTCAAGGAGGTTCTCGGGCTGTCCTTCGATGCCATCCGAGCGGTGTACCTGAAGATCCCGGGTGGCGGGTTCGTGGAGCTTCTGGAGTACCGGGGGATCGAACGACTGCCTGCGGCCTCCCGACCGTGCGACCCAGGGGCGGGCCATCTCTGCCTGTTCGTGGACGACGTGGAGGCCGTTCACGACCGGCTCGCCGGGCTCGGTTTCGACGCCAGGTCTGCGAATGTCGTCGACATCACGGCCGGCCCGAACACCGGTGCGCGGAGTGCCTACATCGCCGATCCGGACGGCTATTACATCGAGCTGTTTCAGAAGCGTCCCGGGACCTGAGCCGGACCAGGGCGGCCCGGGCGACGACAGGGAGGTCAGCGTGCAGTACCCCATCGAGACGCTCGTCGAGGGCCTCGGCCACCCGGAGGGGCCCGACATCCTTCCTGACGGCAGGATCGTGATGGTCGAGACCTATACCTCGAAGATCGTGGCCTGGTCGCCCGAGCGCGGCTTGCATGACTACGCCCCGTGCGGCGGCGGCCCGAATGCCTGCATGCTCGGGTCGGATGCCCTCTATATCACCCAGAACGGCGGAACGGTCGGACCATGGCGAGCCGACGTGATGTCTGTCCCATCGATCCAGAAGGCATGGCCGGATGGCCGGGTCGAGATCATCGCCACCGAAGTTGATGGGATCACCCTCCAGGCCCCGAACGACTTGACCTTCGGGCCGGATGGACGGCTCTACTTCACCGATCCCGCAGATTACCTGCCGAATGACCGAGGGACGGGAAGGGTCTTTGCCCTGAACCCGGACGGGACCGGCGTCCTTCTGGAGGAGGTTCCGAACGCCTACCCGAACGGGATCGTGGCCGAGCCGGACGGGAGCATCGTGTGGGTCGAATCCTACGATCGGGCCGTCTACCGGAAGCGCCCCGGCACGCCGTCGGTGAAGATCCGCCAACTCCCCGAAGGCCATGTCCCGGATGGCCTCAAGATCGATGAGCGCGGGAACCTCTGGGTCGCCACGTTCATGTCCGGTGGCGTGGACGTGATCGCAGCCGACGGCTCACCGATCGACTTTCTCCAGACCGGCGGCGTGCCGCTCAACTGCGTCTTTGTGGGGACCGACCTGATCATCACCGACTTCGGCGACCTGACCGAGGTCCCGGCGACGGCCCCGATGACCGGTCGCCTCTGGCGCGTTCCCGTCGGCGTTCGCGGGATGCCCCTCTTCCGGGGCGTCATCGGGTGATGGTCGAAGCGACTCGAAAGCGGGCCAGCCGCGTTGGCTCGCGGGTGGGCCGCAGAGGCTAGCCTCCCTGGGGCGAGAGCCAATCTGGCTTCCGGTGCATGCCGAGGATCGTCCACCCGCCATCCACGACGAGCGTTTGACCGGTCACGTACGACGCGTCATCCGAAGCCAGGAAGCAGACCGCCTTCGCGATGTCATCGACCGTCGCCAGGCGGCGCATGGGGATCTCGGTCATCATCGAATCCAGGTCGATGGAGCCGTCCCTGATGCCCTGCTCCACGATGGCGGTCAGGGCCATCCCCGGTGCCACGGCATTGACCCGGATACCGAGCTCGGCTACTTCCACCGCCATGGTGCGGGTCAGGCTCATCAGGGCGGCCTTGGCCGCCGAGTACGGGCCGCGCCCAGCGATCCCCATCAGTCCGGCGACCGACGCCACCGTGACGATCGCCCCGGAACCCTGCCGTTTCATGCTCCGAAGCGCCAGGCGGCTCCAGTTGAAGGCACCGAACAGGTGGACGTCAATGACCTGCTGCCAGGTATCCGGATCGAATTCATCGGTCAGGGCTACCCGCTGGATGCCAGCGTTGTTGACCAGGACATCCAGCCGACCTTCGGTCGCCTCGATCGAGGCGTGGGCCGCCGCCACGGCGTCCCGATCTGTGATGTCGCAGCGCATGTAGCGCGTCGATGGAACGGGTTCTTCGGGATCGACGAGGTCCGGGACAACCGCCCGGCCCCCTTCGGCCACCACCCGCCGCACGATGGCGTCGCCGATCCCGCGGGCCCCGCCCGTCACGACCACGACCTGCCCGACGAATCGTCCGTCCATTGCCGAGCCCTCCGAAACCAGCTTGTCGGGACACGCGCCATCCGCGATGATGCAACCGTTTCCAGCGACGGTCCCAAGCAGCATACGGGCGGACCTCGGAACGTGCGAACCTCGGAACGTGCGAACCTCGGATACGTCGGGACCTCGGTATCGGAAAGCGCGACCGGCTCGCTGGTGCCGGCCGGTCGAAAGGAGCACGTCGCATGGGCGAGGCAATGGGCCGGCTGGCCGTGGTCACCGGGGCGGCAAGCGGCATCGGCCAGGCGGTCGCGAGGCGCCTCCTATCCGAGGGTGCTCGCGTTCTTGCCGTCGACATCAACGAGGCCGGACTCGGACCGCTGGTCCAGCGAGGAGCGACGTCGTTGATCGCGGATCTCTCGCAGCCGGAGGATCGGGCCCGGGTGGTGGCCGCCGGCCAGGGCGCCCACTACCTCGTCAACGCGGCTGGGATCCTCTTCATGCGCCCGATCTTCGAGGTCGGGTACGAGGAGTGGAAGAAGATCTGGGCGGTTAACGTCGATTCGATGTTCTTTCTGTGCCAGGGGATCGGACAGTCGATGCCGTCCGGCGGTGCGATCGTCAACCTTTCGTCCAGCTCGGCCAAGCTCGCTTCCACGGTCGAGGTGGCACCGTACTCGATGACCAAGACGGCTGCCCTTGGTGTGACTCGGTCCTTCGCTTATGCCCTCGCCAAACAGAACGTCCGGGTCAACGCGATCTGCCCCGGGATTGTCGACACTCCCATGCAGGAGAAGGTCCTCGCCCAGGTGGCGCCGGCACGCGGCATGACGGTCCAGGAACTGTCCGAGGCCCGATTGAAGACCATCCCGCTTGGCCGAAGCTCGTCGGCCGACGAGTGTGCGGGCGTGATCTGGTTTCTGCTTTCCGAGACCTCGGCCTACATGACCGGCCAGGCAATCAACTTCACCGGGGGCCTGGTGATGTGGTGAACCAGATCGTTCAGTCAGGAGACGACCATGGCCACTGATGAGCGCCTCCTGACGGGACGAGGCGAGGCACTCGCTGCTCCCATCGAGCTGCGGGCGGGGCCCACGACGGCGTTGCTCGACGGTGCCGACCTGCGTCACGTCCGGCTTGGCGATATCGAACTCATCCAGCGCGTCTACATGGCCCTCCGCGATGCGCCGTGGAACACGATCCCGGGCGTCCTCGCAAACATGCAGATCGACCAAGGGCCAGACCGGTTCCTGGTGACCTTCGACGCTCGCCATGCCCACGAGGAGATCGATTTCACGTGGTGCGGCCGCATCGAGGGCGGCCCCGATGGGACCATCCGCTACGAGCTTGACGGAACGTGCCACGGTGTATTCAAGTACTCGAAGATCGGATTTAACGTCCACCATGCCCTGGATCGTTCGATCGGTCACGCCTATCGTGCGGCGACGGCGACCGGGGAGCTGCGCGGCGTCCTCCCGACCGTGATCGACCCCCAGCGCATCGTCGGGACCACCCTGACGGGCATGTTCGATCCGTACCGCGCGCTCGCCCTCGAGGTGGCGCCCGGGCTCGAGGTTGTGATCGCGCTCGAGGGCGACATGCTCGAGCTGCAGGACCATCGGAACTGGACAGACGGCAACTTCAAGTCCTACGCGACGCCACTCGCCCTCGGATTCCCGTTCGACGCATCGGACGGGAAGCGGATCCGGCAGGTCCTGACCATCGGCTTCTCCGGGTCGGCGCCGGCCGAGGGGCGGCACGGCCCGCCGACCGCCGGGGGTCGGAAGGGCCCGCCGACGATCTCGATCGGCGCGCCGATCGGGCCGTTGCCGGCGATCGGCTTCGGAACAGCGTCGCACGGCGAACCACTGACTCCGAGCGAGGCGGCTCGGCTCACGCTCGCGAGTCCGGCGCATCTCCGTGTGGACCTCGCGATGCATGACGACGCCGTCCCGCTATTGCTTGCCCGCGCTGCCTCGGAGGCCGGGGCCGTGGGCGCCGGTCTTGAACTGGCAATCCACGCCAACGAGACCAGCGGATCGGCGCTCTCGGGATTGGTTGCGGCCCTCAACGACATCGGGGTCCCGGTCGTGCGCGTGCTCGTCTACTACCTGCGCGAAGGGTTCAGTTCGCTTCTCGGGTTCACCCAAGCGGGCGTTGTCCGGCTGGTGCGCGAGCAGCTCGAGCCGATCACCGGCGTGGTTCCGTTTGCCGGCGGCACGAATCAGAATTTCAGCGACATCAACCGCGATCGTCCAACTGACCCGATCGTGACGGGCCTGTGCTTCTCCGTGAGCCCGACGGTCCACGCCGCAGACGACGCGTCGATCGTCGAGAACCTGGTGGGGCAGTCCGAAGTCGTGTCGATGGCTCGATCATTCGCAGATGGGCGACCGATCTCGGTGAGCCCCGTCACGATCGCGACGCGCTTTGGACCATATCCGGCTGGTCCGCCGGCGCCGGACGATATTCCCGCCGCGGTCGATGTCCGGCAGGCCTCACTGCTTGGGGCGGCATGGACCGTTGGCTCGCTCAAGCACCTCGCGGAGTCCGGGGCCGACAGTGTCACGTACTACGAAACGAGCGGTTGGCGTGGCGTCGTTGAGCGTGACGGCGGGCCACCCGACCCCCGTTTCCCGTCTCGGCCGGGCGATGTGTACCCGATGTTCCATGCGTTCGCTGACATCGCAGAATGGCGAGGCGGGACGGTACTGGCAGCACCATCTTCGCAGCCCCTCGAAGTCGAGGCCTTGGTCGTGGACGACCGAACGGGTCGCCACGCCCTCGTTGCCAGCCTCCGACCGACGGCCGGTCGCGTCGTCATGACGGGCCTGGGCGGGTCATCCACGGCAACGGTCCGAATCCTCGATGCAGCGTCGGTGCGTGCCGCGATGATGGATCCGGTGGCCTTCCGGGGCCAGGCTACGGCCTTCTCGATTCTCAACGGGCGCCTCGAGTTGGCCCTCGACGCGTATGCCGTGGCGCGCATCGATATCCCTGATTGACCCCACGGCCCGGACCGACCCCACGGCCAGGACCGACCCCACGGCCCGGACCGACCCCGGCGCGGTGGATCGAGGCGGGCCCGGTGCGTCAGCCGCCGCCGTTCGGCGGGGCGCAGGAGGCTCGTGGCCTGAAGACGGTCGGGATGACCACGCGACGGGGAGGCCCGCCGTCCTCGCCCAGACGCTCGAGGAGGAGCTCCGCCGCTACCCGGCCGAGTTCAACCGTGTCGCGGGAGATTGACGCGATCGGCGGCTGGTAGAGGACCGTCAGGGGCACGTCGTCGCAGGTGACCAGCGAGACGTCCCGGCCGACCACCAGGCCTGCCTCCTGAAGCACCGCCAGACAGCCGATCAGCAACTGGTTGCCGCCGGCGATGATGGCCGTCGGGCGTTCGGAGCGCGCCAGGAGTTGGCGGGTCGCGGCCTCGCCATGGGCGCGCGAGAAGGAACCAGGCAAGACGATGCTCTCGACGTCGGGACCAGCTGCAGCGAGCGCCCGCTGCATGCCGAGCGGGCGCTCCCGGCCGGGGAGTTGTTCGAGCGACCCGGAGATCAGCGCGATGCTCCGGTGCCCGAGCTCAACCAGGTGGCGCACGGCCGCTTCCATCCCGGCGGCGTGATCGTTGACCGCCGCGCTCGCCCCGAGGTGCGATTCAACCTCCCGGTCCACGACGACGACCGGTACGCCGACGGCGGCGATGGCATCGAGCGTCTCGGCGTGGGTCTCGCTCGACAACGACAGGATGAGGCCGTCAACACGGCGACTCTGGAAGAAGCGAATGTGGGCGCTGTCCAG
>JAYTWS010000069.1:0-6902 GCA_043743315.1 Chloroflexota bacterium
CGTGGCGACAGCTCGATTCCGATCGCACGCCGCGGCGTCCGGGCAATCGCCGCCCCCAGGAGCGTGCCCCCGACCCCGGCGAACGGATCGAGGACGGTCTGGCCGCCCGACGTGAAGAACTCGATCAATTTCGCCATGAGGCGGGGCGGCTTGTTCGCCCCGTGCTGGCGCCGCAGTCCGTGGCCGAGCTCGGATGGATAGGCCGTCGACCAGAGCGACTTCGTGAAATAGAGCCACTCCTCGCCGGATAGCTCATTCAGGTGATTTCGCGGATGGGGAACAGGGCGTGGGTCGGAGCGTGGATCGGGCACCGCGCCAGCCTAGCGATGCTGGCCGGCCCGCGCACCGGATCAGCGTTCGGTCGGTGTGGCACGATGCGAGCATGCCGATCCACATTTCGAGTGAACGCTTCGTGGGACGGGATCGGATGCTGTCCCAGATCGCGGTCGCCCTCGAGGCCGCGGCCGGCGGGCACGGCCAGCGACTGCTGATCACGGGCCCAGGCGGGAGTGGCGTCAGCCGGCTGATCGACGAAAGCGTCCTGCGCATGGGGCGACTGACGGAGCCGTTCACGATCCTGCGCTGGCGCGCCTACGCGGGCCGATCCCTCGATCCGTACGCGCCCGTCATCCTCGGGCTTCGGTCGTACCTCGGCGCTCTGGATTCGGACGAGCTGGGTCGCGTCGTTGGACCCGGGGCCGACGCCCTGCGGATGCTGTTGCCGGACCTCATCCCGGATCGGACGACCGGAATCGCACTGCATGTCGGGCCGGACCGGCGAGCGGCGTGGGTTGCCGAAGCCGTGCTCGGGGTCCTGGGACGAGCGGCGGATCGTCAGCCGGTGCTCCTGGTGCTCGAGGATATGCATGTTGCCGACGCCGCGACCCGATCCCTCGCCGTGTTTCTCGCGCGCGTCAGCCGCCCCGACCGAATCTGCTTCGTCGCGACCTACGGGACGGATCGGGGGCGCATCGACCCATCCGTCTTCGCCGATCTCGCTGCGATCGCTGATACCGCCGATCCACCCGATCGGCTCGAACTCGGGCCGCTGGGTCGGGACGAGCTCGCCCAGCTCATCACGGGCATCGAGGGACAGAAGCCCACGGCGGCGCTGCTGCTTTTGGCGACGGAACGGTCCGGCCGGAACCCACTGCTGGCCGAGGAGGTCCTCGCGGCGCGGCGCGACCTCGCCGGCGTGTCGATAGGGACCTCGCTTCGTGGGCTGGTCGCTGCGCGACTCGCGATTCGGACGGTCGAATGCCAGCGCGTCGTGCACCTCCTGGCGCCGATCGGGCAGCCCGTCGAGCGGGCCACGCTCCAGGCGATCGCCGACGAGCTCGAGCGATCAGCCGACGCACTTCCGGGTCGCTCCTCGACCCTGCCGCGACGCGGAGCCGATGGCCTCGATGCCGACCTGCGCGCGGGCGTGGACGAGGCAATCGAACACGGGTTCGTGGTCCAGTCCGAGGACGGCGCACTCGAAATCCGGCATGAGCTGATCGCCGCCGCGATCGAGGAGGACCTCCTCCCATTCAAGCGGCGCGAGATCCACCGCTCGCTTGCCCTTGCCCGGGAGTTCGGCGCCGCCGCCCGCGCCCACCACGCCCTGGCCGCACACGATCTCGGGACGGCGCGGGCGGCCCTGCTCGAGGTCGCGGACCAGGCGGCCGAGCGAGGAGCCGAGGCAGATCACCTCGCGGCGCTCGAGCTTGCGATGGAGCTGGATACGTCCGCCGGAACGGATCGCGAATCGGCGCACCTGCTGGTCACGATCGCCGACGTGGCGGCCGCCGCGGGGATCCCTGACCGGTCGGCGGCGTACCTCGAAGCCGCCGCCGCGTCGTTCAACGAGCGGGGAGACGCGGAGGTGCTGGCCGCGATCCATGAGCGCCGAGGTCGCGTGGAGCGGACGCTCGGCCATCAGGACCGGGCCCTGTCCGAGCATCGTCGAGCGGCGAGCATCGCGCCGGCCGGTGCCTCCCTCCTGCGTACCCAGGCTCTCGGTGCCCTGGCCCAGACCCTGATGCTCCTCGGCACGTTCGGTGAGGCGGAGACGACGGCCACGGAGGCCATCGACGAGGCACGTCGGGCAGGCCCGTCCGGCCGCGCCGCCGAGGGCCATGCGACCTGCACCCTCGGGATCGCACGAGCCTGGAGTTCGGACCCGGCTCGCGCGGTCGGGCTGCTCGAGTCGGCCCGGGACATCGCGCTTGAAGTCGGCGAGGCAGATGATTATTTCCGCGCGGTGCTCAATCTCACGACAGCGCTCACCTTGCTCCATCGCGGCGAAGAGGCCATCGCCGCCACGGATCAAGCGCTGGAGCGGGCGCGCGAGTTCGGCCTCGATACCGTGTACGGCAATACGTTGCGCGGCAACGTGGCGGAGGCCCTGTTCCTGACCGGGCGGTGGACGGAGGCGCGTGCCGCGATCAAGACCGCTCTGGAATGGAGCCCCGCCGCGGATGCCTTTGCCGATGCCGCCGTGACCTCGGCCATGCTCGAGGTCGAATCGACGTCCGGGGAGCTCGCCGCGCGGCTCCTGGGCCGGCGGCTGCTCGATCTCCGAAGCGCTCCGGATCCGCAGTCGGTCGTGCCGGCGAGTCGCGCTGCCGCGTCATTCGCGATGTGGCGCGGCGACCTGGGCGATGCGGCCAGTGCCGCCGAACTTGGCTGGTCCGCGGTCCGGACCACCGAGGACTGGGTCCTCGTGGCGCGCATGGCGGCCACGTACCTGGAGGTCCAGGCCGTGATCGTCGCCGATGCGCACGAGCGGCGCGCGATCGCCGATGTGGCCGCTGCTCGCGAGCGGGCCGGTGTCGTCCTCAAGGAAGCGGAAGCGGCCATGCGATCCAGCGGCATTCCCTCGGACGTGGGGAGTCGCGGTGAGGCCGAGGCCCACCTGGCGACCGCACGCGCCTTCGCCGCGCGGCTCGACAGCCGGGACCTGCCCGCGGTCTGGGACGCGGTCGCCCGTGCCTGGGAACGGGTCGGCAATCCGTACCTCGTCGCCCGCGCGCGCTGGCGGCAGGCTGAGGCGGCGCTACCCGCAGCGGACGCTCGGATCGGTCGGGCCGCCGGGCGGGCGCCGCTCCTGGAGGCGGTCAGGATCGCGCGCGAACTCGGGGCCGCACCGTTGCTCCGGGAACTCGAGGTGCTGGCGCGTCGTGCGCTGATCACCCTCCCGCCGCCGCAGGCCGGAGCGCTGATCGATGGCGCACACGAGGCGGCGGGATCCGCGGCGGCATCGGAGGAAGCAACACCCGGCGCCATCTCCGAGTCGACGCCCGGCGGGGAATCCCGAAACGGTGCCGGCCACCCGGCCGATTCGACCGACATCGGCCTCTCGATGCGTGGCCGTCGGCGCGAGGACCGGCAATCGCTCGGCATCGGCGAGCACGGTATCGCAGCGGATTTCGTCGGACCGCCCGAGGTGCCCGCGGACGCGGCCTTCGGGCTCTCCAATCGGGAGCGCGAGGTCCTTGGTCAGATCGTCCTTGGCCGAACGAACCGGGAGATCGGTGAGCGGCTGTTCATCAGCCAGAAGACCGTCGGCGTCCACGTCGGAAACATCCTCTCGAAGCTGGGCGTGTCCGGGCGTGTCGAGGCAGCGATGATCGCCGTGCGGTTGGATCTGGTGCCGACGCGGGTCCGCTGAGCGGCCATTGCCTCAGCTGAGCGTCCGGCCCGGGGCTCGGTTGAGCCTCCTGCGTGTGGTGGGCCGCGACATCGCCGCCGCCGCCGACGATGCGAAGAACCCGGAAAACGAACGAGACCCGGAGGAGGATCCGGGTCTCGTTACGGTGTTCGTCCGGCAGGAGGGTGCCGGTCGAGTGTGTGGTGTGCGGTCTCTACCAGCGCTTCATCGCGGCTTCGACGAGGGCAATCGCCGCAAGCGGAGCAATGGTCAGAGCGAGCTTCCAGGCCCGAGTCATTCGATGCTTCATGGTTTGGGCACTCCCGTGCTTTGAGGTCAGGTCATCCGATTGCTTGATCGGAAGTCCATCCTGCTGATCACGACGCGTGCCCTCAATGAGGCCAAAGTACTGGTGACCCCCGGACCTTTGGGGTAACCCAACTGTCCCGGACCGGACTGGTCCCATCCGCAACCGGCCCATCCGCACCAGCACCATTGACCTGTCTGCAGCCTAGCGATCCCCGCTTATCTGCCGGTCACCTGATCCCGGGCGACCGTTCGCGCTACGCTCGGCGGATGCACCTGCAGGTCTGCTACATCGACGCGTACGCCCGGTCGCTCGACGCGCGCGTCGTCGCGCTCGACCTGACCGCCACGCCGACAGTGGTCCTCGACCAGACCGTCTTCTACCCGGGCGGCGGCGGGCAACCGTCGGATCGCGGGTTGATCCTCAGGGCCTCCGATGGTCGTTCCTGGGATGTCGTGGCCGCCCGGAAGGTCGATGGCGAGATCGTTCACGAGCTGGGCCCAGAGTTCGAGCCGCCGGCCGTCGGTGACCTGGTTCGCGTGGACCTCGACTGGGCGAGGCGCCATGCCCTCATGAGGACCCACACGGCGCTCCATGCCCTGTGCGGGGTCGTGTGGCGGGACTACGGCGCCCTCGTGACCGGAGGGAACATGGAACCCGGCGCGGGCCGCATGGACTTCGAATTCGATCGGATGAGCGGCGACCTCGTCGATGAGATCGAGGCGCGGGTCAATGCCGAGCTCGCCGCTGCCCGCGAGGTCCGGGTCAACGTCCTGCCACGGGATGAGGCGTTCGCGATCCCGGACCTGATCCGGACCAAGGTCAACCTCCTGCCTCCGGGAATCGAGGAGATCCGGACCATCGAAATCGTCGGGCTCGACCTTCAGGCCGACGGTGGCACGCACGTCGCCAACACTCGCGAAGTCGGCCAGATCCGTGTCCAGGGGTACGAGTCCAAGGGCCGGATCAACAAGCGAATCCGCATCGCCGTCGTCGACGAGTAGGCATGCATCCGGCCAACGCGCCTAGAAGGAACGCATGACCAACACCACAACGCCCCCGCCGCACGTTGCCGACAGGCACGATCTGATCCGCGTTCAGGGCGCTCGTGTCAACAACCTCAAGGACATCAGCGTCCTGATCCCGAAGCGCCGGCTGACGGTCTTCACCGGTGTCTCAGGCTCCGGCAAGAGTTCGCTGGTGTTCGACACGATCGCCGCAGAGTCGCAGCGGATGATCAACGAGACCTACAGCGCCTTCGTACAGGGCTTCATGCCGACGCTGGCGCGGCCGGAGGTCGACGTCCTCGATGGACTGACGACGGCGATCATCGTCGACCAGGAGCGGATGGGCGCGAACACGCGCTCGACGGTCGGCACTGCCACCGACGCCAACGCGATGCTCCGGATCCTGTTCAGTCGCCTCGGGGAGCCACACGTCGGACCCCCGACGGCGTTCTCGTTCAACGTGCCGACGCGGACCGCGAGCGGGGCGATGAACGTCGACAAGGGCAAGGGCGAGCGGATCGTGGTCCGCAACGTCGTCTACCAGGGCGGGATGTGCCCGCGCTGCGAGGGCATGGGCAGCGTCACCGACATCGACCTGACCCAGCTCTACGACGACACGAAGTCGCTCGCCGATGGCGCGATCACGATCCCCGGCTACAGCATGGAGGGCTGGTACGGCCGCATCTTCCTCGGCTCCGGATACTTCGATCCCGACAAGCCGATCCGCGCCTACACCAAGACCGAGCTCCACGATCTCCTCCACAAGGAGCCCACCAAGATCAAGGTCGACGGCATCAACCTGACCTACGAGGGGCTGATCCCGCGGCTCCAGAAGTCGATGCTGTCCAAGGACGTCGACACGCTCCAGCCGCATATCCGGGCCTTCGTCGAGCGGGCCGTGACGTTCACTTCGTGTCCCGACTGCGGCGCCACGCGGCTCAATCCGGCCGCCCTGTCCTCGAAGATCGACGGGATCAACATCGCCGAGGCCTGTTCGATGCAGATCAGCGACCTCGCCGAGTGGATCCGCGGCGTCGACGAGCCGTCGGTCGCGCCGCTGCTCGAGACGCTGCGGCAGACGCTCGACTCCTTCGTCGAGATCGGACTGGGCTATCTCAGCCTCGATCGTCCGACCGGGACGCTGTCGGGCGGCGAGTCCCAGCGGACCAGGATGGTTCGCCACCTCGGCTCGTCGCTCACCGACGTGACGTACATCTTCGACGAGCCCACGATCGGCCTGCATCCCCACGACATCGACCGCATGAACGGCCTGCTGCTGCGATTACGGGACAAGGGCAACACCGTCCTGGTCGTCGAGCACAAGCCGGAGACGATTGCGATCGCCGAGCACGTGATCGACCTTGGGCCCGGGGCCGGCACGGCCGGTGGCGAGGTGGTCTTCGAGGGGACCGTCGAGGAATTGCGACGCAGTGACACCATCACCGGGCGGCACCTCGATGACCGCGCCTCCCTGAAGCCGACCGTGCGGACGCCGTCGGGCGTGCTCGAGGTCCGCGGCGCCAACGTTCACAACCTGCAGGACGTCGATGTCGACATCCCGCTCGGCGTACTCGTTGTGATCACCGGCGTGGCCGGGTCGGGCAAGAGCTCGCTCATTCACGGCTCCGTGTCGGGGCGGGACGGCGTGGTGACGGTGGACCCGACGCCAATCCGAGGCTCGCGCCGAAGCAATCCGGCCACGTACACGGGGCTGCTGGATCCGATCCGCACGGCGTTCGCGAGGGCCAACGGCGTGAAGCCCGCGCTGTTCAGTGCCAACTCCGAGGGCGCCTGCCCCACCTGCAACGGAGCCGGCGTCATCTACACCGACCTGGCGATGATGGCCGGCGTTGCCAGCGTCTGCGACGAGTGCGAGGGCAAACGGTTCCAGGCATCGGTGCTCGAATACCGCCTGGACGGACGGGACATCAGCGAGGTCCTCGCGATGTCGGTC
>JAYTWS010000070.1:0-2578 GCA_043743315.1 Chloroflexota bacterium
TCGCGACGATCTTGTCGAAGAATCCGGAGAGCGACGTTGACAGGGCGCCAGCGAGGGTGCCGAGCCCGCCTCCGGCCGTGAGCAACACGGCGCCGCCGAGCCCTGCGAGCGCCACGACGAGCAGCAGCCGCGCCGGCAACGGAAGGCCCCGCCGCCGCCGATCGAGTCCTTTGGCCCGCTTCAGCCGATAGGCATCGGGCGCGGGCACCCGGATCCGCTGCGGCTTGGGGCGGCCGGTACTCGGAGCGCGGGGTCGAACGTGGGACGATCGACTTCCGCGGTTGGTCGGCATCGGAGCGTATGGTCGCACGGATCGCGGAACGTCCGGCGCTGCCGGCGCGGTGCGGTGTACCCTGACGCGATCCGGGCCGGTCGAGAAGGTGCCCGGGCACTGGAGGGTGCACGTGAACGGACGCGAACTGCGCTCGGGACGACCGGGCCGCGTCGCCCAGGAGACGCGGCGTCCTGATGGACGACCCGCGTTCGGATTGGGTCCGATTGCCCGCGTGCCGACGCTGGCGGCACTCAATGGCACCGGCCGGGCCGTGGGCCCGGGTCCTCGCGCCGAGTCGGCGGTTGGCCTGCCGGCGGGGCGCGCCACCGATCGCGGGACCCCCGGGATGGGCGCGGATCTGGCGCGGGCGCGTGCCTTCGGCCTCCCGAACCTCCGGCGCAATGTCTGTCCGCACTTCTACATGACCGGCATGCGCGGGGCCATCCCGATCCACGCGCCCCACCTGCTCAAGGGACTTGTCCGTCAGGATGCGACGACATCGCGCTGCCAGCTCCGTGGCGGGGTGCATCTGGAGCAGAACTACATCGGGGACGTGTGCCTTTCGCCGCGCTTCAACCAGTGCGTGTTCTACGAGGAAGACCTGTCCGCGAGTTGATCGGCCCTGATCCACGGATCGAGCAATCGCGGAACGGCACCACGATCGAAGTAAGCCCATGAGTGACGAAGCCGCGGCACGCGCCTATCACACGGCCGTCCAAAGGCTCGGCGCACGTGGCCGCTTCGGCATCCGACTCGGGCTCGGTCGGACACGGGCGCTGCTCCACGCGCTCGGGGACCCGCAGCTCGCCTTTCGCGGCGCCCTCGTCGCCGGTACCAACGGCAAGGGCAGCGTCATCGCACTGGCAGGCAGTGCCCTGCGGGCAGGTGGCGTCCGGATCGGCGAGACCCCCAAGCCGCACCTGATCTCGTATCGGGAACGGCTCCTGATCGACGGGCAGCCCATCGACCCGGTCACGTTCACGCGGCTCGTCGATGACGTGATGCCGCTCGCTGATCGCGTGGCCCGGCGCCACGGAGAGCCGACCGAATTCGAGCTGCTGACCGCAATGATCTTTCGCTGGTTCGCCGATTCGCGTGTCGAGGTCGCACTCGTCGAGGTCGGCCTCGGGGGCCGGCTCGACGCGACCCATGCCTGGGATGGGGGCGTCGCGGTCATCACGAACGTGGCCCTTGATCACATGGACCGCCTCGGCGCGACCATCCCCCTGATCGCGCGCGAGAAGGCCGCCATCATCGAGCGCGGTGACCTCGCGGTGACCGGTGCGGACCAGCCCGCCCTCGACGTCATCCGGCGGCGGGCACGACGGATGGGCGCGCCACTCCGGGAAGTGGCACCCGCCCGGCTGCTTGGCTCCGGGCGGGACGGGATCGATGTCGACCTGCCGGCCCTCGGGCGGACCCACGTGGCGTTGCTCGGGCGTCACCAGGCCAGCAACGTCGCGGTGGCCGACGCCACCCTCGATGCACTCGCCGAGGCGGGCATTGCCGTGGTTTCGCCCGATGCCCGGCGCCGCGGCTACGAGACGGCGAGCTGGCCCGGCCGGCTCGAGGTGCTCCGTGCCGGGGATCATGACGTGGTGCTCGATGGGGCCCACAACCCGGCCGGCGCCGCCGCGCTTGCCATCGCGCTCGACGATCTTCGCCCGCACCTCACGGGCGGTGATGCCGCCCTGATCCCGCCAACCACACTCGTGATGGCCTCGATGGCCGACAAGGACGCGGACGGGATCATCCGGGCATTGCTGGCGTCGACCGCGCTGCGTGACGCGCGGGTCATCTGCACGTCCGTCGACCTCCCCCGCGCGATGTCCGCGGGCGACCTGGCCGCTCGGTGGCGTTCCATCGCGCCGGACCTCGTGATCCAGGCGATCGGGCCGGCCGGTCGAGCGCTCGACGTGGCGCTCCGGGAAGCATCCGGACCGGTCGTCGTGGCCGGCTCGCTGTACCTTGTCGGTGACGCGCGCGGCCGGCTCGTTGACGATCGGCCCGACCGAGATCCCGAGGACCCGAGCCAGTGACCCGAGCCGCCGATCCCGCCGATCCGGTTGCCGGGCCCGCCGCCGGGCCGGCCGCGGGCCGCGGCGTGACCCGCATCGGCGGCCGCGAGTTCGCCTGGGGCTCGCGCACGTTCGTGATGGGGATCATCAACGCGACGCCTGACTCGTTTTCCGGCGACGGCCTGCTCGGTGGGCGCCGGGGCGATCCGCCCGACCGGGGGGGGATCGCCGACGACGGGTTGCGCCTTGCGATGACCATGGCCGCGGCCGGCGTCGACATCATCGA
>JAYTWS010000071.1:0-10669 GCA_043743315.1 Chloroflexota bacterium
CTGGGCCGAAGCGAGCACGCGCGTGGCCTCGTCGACCATGTCGTGCTCGGCCAGGCTTTTGCCAATCGACTTGCCCTGGGCGAGGAGGAAGGTGTTGGCCATGCCGCCCCCGAGGACCAGCATGTCGACCTTGGACATGAGGCTGTCGAGGACATTGAGCTTGCTCGAGATCTTGGCCCCGCCGACGATCGCGGCGAATGGTCGCGCGGGCGCCTCGAGCAGGTTGGACAGGGCCTTGATCTCGGCTTCCATGAGGAAGCCGGCGTACGCAGGGAGGAGGGTCGCGATCCCCACGGTCGAGGCATGGGCCCGATGGGCCGTGCCGAATGCGTCGTTCACATAGATGTCCGCGTAGGCCGCGAGCTGGGTGGCGAAGACCGGATCGTTCTTCTCCTCCTCGGCGTGGAAGCGGAGGTTCTCAAGCAGGATCAGTTCGCCGGGACGAAGCCGCTTGATCGCATCGACCGTGCCGATGCCGAGGGCGTCGCCCGTGACCGAGACGTTCTTACCGATGAGTTGGGTGAGCCGCTCGGCCGCGGGCCGAAGGCGGAGCCCGTCATGGACCTTGCCATTCGGCCGTCCGAGGTGGCTCGCCAGAATGACCTTCGCGCCATGCGACAGGAGGTGCCGGATCGTCGGCAGTGCGGCCCGGATCCGCGAGTCATCGGTGACCTTGCCGTCCTCGAGCGGCACATTGAAATCGACGCGCACGAAGACGCGTTTCCCGGCGACATCGACGTCGCGAATCGTCAGTTTGTCCATGATGTCCCTGCCCGTCGGCGTGTGGAGTCGTGCGATGGAGCGGCGCCGACCGAGGCGCAGCGGGGGCGTCCGATCACGCGGCGGCGGCGGCGGCGAGCCTCGACGCGACCATCTCGATGAGATCGGCGCAACGACAGCTGTAGCCCCACTCGTTGTCGTACCAAGCGATGACCTTCACGAAGTTCCCGCCGAGAACCATGGTGCTGGCCGAGTCGATGATCGATGAGCGCGTGTCGCCGCGGAAGTCGGACGAGACCAGTGGCTCATCGGACACGCCCAGGATGCCGGCGAGTGCGCCCGCGGCCGCACTGCGGAATGCCGTGTTGAGCTCCTCGACCGATGTCTCGCGCTTCACGGTCGCCGTAAAGTCGACCACGCTGACCGTCGGCGTCGGGACTCGCAGGCTGAATCCGTCGAACCTGCCTTTGAGATCGGGGATCACGAGGGCCAGCGCCTTCGCGGCCCCGGTGCTGGTCGGGATGATGTTCTGGCCGGCGGCTCGAGCCCGCCGCGGGTCCTTATGGGCGACATCGAGGATCCGCTGGTCGTTGGTGTACGAATGGATCGTGTTCATCAGCCCGCGCTCGATTCCGACGAGGTCGTGCACGACCTTCGCGGCCGGAGCCAGACAGTTCGTGGTGCAGCTGGCGTTGCTGATGATGTGGTGACGAGCGGGGTCGTACCGGTCGTCGTTCACGCCGAGCACGATCGTGATGTCCTCGCCCTTCGCCGGGGCGCTGATGATGACCTTCTTCGCGCCCGCGGCGATGTGCGCGCCGGCCTTCTCGGCATCGGTGAACATGCCGGTCGATTCGAGCACGATGTCGACGCCGAGATCGCCCCATGGAAGCGTGCCGGGGTCCCGTTCCTTCAGAACCTTGATCTCGCGCCCGTCGATGATCAGCGCGTCTTCGGTGTGATCCACGGTCCCCGGGTAGGCACCGTACGTCGAGTCGTGCTTGAACAGCAGGGCGTTCATGCTCGTATCGACGAGGTCGTTCACGGCGACCACTTCGACGCTCGGCGCGCGCTCGAGAATCGCCTTGAGGGATTGGCGTCCGATCCGGCCGAAGCCGTTGATGCCGACACGCACGGTCATGGTGGAACCTCCGCAGGGGGCCCCTGGGTTCGTACCGAACCGTGGCCGCGCCCTGTATCAAATGACGTGATCTGAACTCGTCGAGTCTACCAGAGGGGCCGCAGCCTCCCGAAGGCGGGCACCCGCGCGCCGTCGCGTCGTCGGCCGGGAGACGCAGAACCCCCCGCCAGGTTCCAGGCGGGGGGTTCAAGGTTCAGAACACGAAGGCGTCAGCCGCCGATCTTGAACACCTTGGTGCCGCACTTGGGGCACGTGCCCGACAGTGCCGGCTTGCCGTTCTTCATCGTGATCTGAACCGGGTTCTGGACTTCGACTTTCATCTTGTCCTTCACGCAATAGGCCTGCGCCATGTGTCCAGTCCTCCTCGGGCTCGGTGCGCTCCGGGCATCCGCCGGAGTCGCAATACTGACTACACGCCGAGAGACGGTCTCCAACGATCCGTCCCGGCTTCGACCTTTCGACGGTCCATGTCGGCGAGGATACGGAGTGCTTCCAATCCTGTCTCCACGCAGGCAGTTTCCGCCGCAAGCTTGGCGTCCCCGACGATGAAGTCGCCGGTGGTCCGCTGAGCAAATACCGCGCACACGACCCCGGCTCGACATCGAGCCAGCCCCGCGAGCACCAATACGGCCGATGCCTCCATCTCGAAGTTCATGACGCGTTGTCGCGCCATTTCTGATGCGAGGTCAGGGTATCGGATGGGAAGCTGCGGAATCGGGCGTCCCTGCGCACCGAAGAACCCAGGCGCCGTTGCCGTGATTCCCACGTGATACCGATGATCCAGCCGATGGGCCGCCTCGATCAGCGCCGCGACAGCCTCGTGATGGGCCACGGCGGGGTAGCCATCCGAGACGAACCAGCTGGTCGTGGTCTCGAGCCGTACGGCCCCGGCCGAGATGCACAGGTCGCCGGGCAGGATCTCGGGCTGCAGTCCGCCGCTCGAGCCAACGCGGATGAACGTCGGGTTCTGGGTGATCGCGAGGATCTCCGCGATGACAATCTCGACGTTGTCGGCACCGATGCCGGTCGACACGATCGAGACGCGCAGGCCCTTGTACAGGCCGGTGACCGAGGCGAATTCGCGGTTGCGCCGCTCGACCTCGATCGACGCGAGGCGTGTGGAGATCCTGGCCGTTCGGTCTGGGTCGCCGGGGAGGAGGATGTACTCGGCCAGTTCGCCTGGGCCGAGATCGATGTGGTACTGCCGCTCCCCAACCGGGAGCGCGACGCGGCTGTCCGCGTTCGGCAAGCCCAACCCCCCCTCGTGTGTTGCACGCGCCTCGCGACGCAAGGCTCGGGCAAGGGTAGACGCACGTTTGAACGGGCGTCAAGCACGGTTGAGCATGGCGGGACGCTCGATCCGCTGTTCACGGCGCGGGTCTCGGCGGTCGCGAGGCCCGGCGGACCGTGGCGAGGCGCCCGTTCAGGCGGTTCGCGAGGGTGACCCGATCCCGACGTCGACGGTAGGCCAAACCGCCCGCGATCGCGAGCGCACCCGCTCCCAGCACCAGCGCCAGGGCCACGGCCGGGTGGCCGAGCCCCGCGACGAGGCCGCCGCGGCTCGATCCCTCGAACGAACCACCTGGAGTCGCCGGACCGTCGCGAGAACCTGACCCCGAGTCGAGCCCGGCCGAGATGGCGGCGATCGGGACCACCTCGCCGAGTTCGCCGAGACGGACCACGCCTGCGGGATCACGGACCGCGATGATGGCGCCGCCCGGCCTGAGTGGGTCGGCGACGACTCGGCCGACGAGGCCGATGGCTTCGCCGCGATGCAGCAGGGGCAGGAACGCCGCGGCGTCGCCCTCGAGGATCACCCAGGTCCTTGCCGTTCCGTCGTCGAGCCAGCATCCATCGGTGGTGACCTCGTCGAGCAGCCCGCCGACACGGACGATCGAGCCGATGTGCTCGCCGATGGTCGCCAGATCGACATCCGGCGACTGGCCGTCGTCCGATGTTGCCGATTCGTAAGCCGTGGCCCTCGCGGTCGGCGACGGCGTGGCCGCGGCGGCAGCACCGCTCACGCCTGGCCCGAGGGCAACGTCGAACGTGCCCCGCGGGGTCACGGCCCAGCGTCGATCAGTGGCGGTCGGGTACGGGCGATGGACGAACCCGACGATCGTCGCGATCCGCCCGTCCGACAGGAGCGTCGAGGGAATGCCGCTGCTCGCCAGCCCATCAATCAGCACGCTCACGCCGCCGACCCGAAGCTCGGCCTTCCACCGATCCCCGAGCCGGGTGACCCGGGTGACCGTCCCGGCCACTCGCACGAGCTGCCATTCATCTGCTTCCCCGGGGGGCCGCGCCAGATATCGAGCCGACACGAGGGCGTGCTGATCCAGGACCGTCGCGGCGGCGACCTTGATCCGTGGCGCGCCCCAGGCGCGATAGACGGTGCCGTCGACTCGCACGCTCGCGCCGATCGCGAGGCGGGCGGACCCCGTCGGGAGGAGCAGCTCGATCCCACCGGTTGCGTCCTGGATCACGACCCGGCGGCCGTCCCCATCGAGCAGTCCCGAGCCCGCGACCACCGTTCCCGTGACGGTGACCGGGGCGTCGGCCAGCTGGCGAGCCGCCGCGATGGTCAGAATGGTGCCCGGCGCATCGGTACTGCCCGGCGCAGGGGTACTGCCCGGCGCAGGGGTACTGCCCGGTCCACCGGACGGATCGTCGGAACCTGGGGGCTGCGTTCCGGTCGTCGGTTCAATCGAGATATCGGCGCGATCCCGGAGCCAGATGCGATAGCCGTCGAATGCGCCGGTCCGCGTTGCACGCTGACCGACGACGCCGGTCAGTCGATATCGAACATTCGCCCGAAGGTCTGCCGTCGTGATCCCGCTCGAGGCATCGACCATGATGCGGACCTTTGCCCCGCTGCCATCGACGAGGTCAACGGTGAGGTCACCGGTCACGCTCTTGCGGGCGACACCCTTCTGGGTCCCGACGAGAACGACGAGTCGCCCCTCGGTCGCTTCGCCGAGACCGGCACCCGAGATGACGATCGGACTCGGAAGTGTTCCGCTCCCGACCTCGACGACATGGCCGCTTGCCGGACGGATCTCGAGTTGTCCATATGGTGCGGCCGTGATGCCGGTGACGAGGATCTGCCGCCCGCGCGATGGCCAACCCATCCCGGCGGGCAGGCGGACCGCGATTCCACCCGAACCGTCCGCGATGACGATGACCGACGGAATGCCGATGCGACCCGCTTCGGCCGTCACGACACCGCTCACCGTCACGGTCGATCCGATTGGCCGACTGCGCGCCTCGGCGATGGTCAGGACGAACGGCGTCGTCCCTGGTGTCGGCGATGCCGAGGGATTCGCGCCGGCGGTCGGGGCCGGGGTGGGTGCGGGCGTTGGCCCGGGGGTGATCGTGGGTGCGTCGCTCGGAGACGGTGTCTCGGCCGGCGTCGGCAGGGGCGTCGGGGCCAGCGTCGGCAGCGCGCTCGGTGGTGCGCTCGCTGGTGCGCTCGGGGCCGGGGTCGGCGGTGGTGGCGACACGATGATGAACTCGCCCGCCAAGGTCGCGTGGATTCGATACCCGCCGGTCCCCGTTCCGGTGCTATCGCGCTGGCCCACCGGACCGGTCACTGAGACGAACGTCCCTGAGGACACGGATCCGCTGTCGAGCGCGGTCGGGCCGACGATGACCCGGACCTGGCCCGTGCCATCATCGACGAGGTAGCCGAGGCCATCGGCATAGGTCGTTGCCGAGCCGACGGTCGTGCCCGCCACTGAGACCCGGAGCCCTTCAACGCCCTCACCGATCGTGCCTGTCGATCGAGAAGCGGGAGTCGGCAGTTCCGCCACCCTGATGACCTCGATCGTCGCGACCGTCACGCGAAGCGTGCGGGCCGCATAGCGCTCATCGATCGTGCCGAAGAGCCGGAGGACGGTCCCAGCCGGAATCGGTGTGGGCGGGGCCGCGTCGAGATAGACCACAATGCCACCGGTCCCGTCCTGGATGAATCCGGCTCGTCCCGTCTCGAGCGCGCCGAGGTCCGTGGTCAGCGTCCCTTCGACCACGGTCATGGTCCCGATCGGGAGGGCCCGTGCGCTGCTGATCGACATCGCCGGCGCCGTCGGCATCGGGGTCGCGACGGGAGAGGCCGACGGGACCGGACTCGGCGTCGGTGCCGGCGTTAGTGCTGGTGTCGGTTCCGGCGTTGGCGCCGGTGTCGAGGTGGGCTCTGGCGTCGGTTGCGGCGGTTGCGGCGTTGGTGCTGGTGACGACGTCGGTCCTGGCGTCGGTGCTGGTGACGACGTCGGTTCTGGCGTCGGAACGGGCGTGGCCGTTGGCGCGGGGGATGGGCTGGAGGTTGGAATCGGCGTGGGCGTTAGTGCAGGCGTTGAGCTCGGCGTCGCATCGGCCGTCGCGGATGGCGAAGCGGACGGAGTCGGGCCGGCCGTCGGCTCAGGTGTTGGAGCCGATGTCGGAGCCGGTGTCGAGCCAGGCGTCACGACGGGTGTCGCACCGGGGGTCTCGCCCGCGGTCGGCGTCGGCGTGAAACTGGCCGTGGGCTGTGGCGACGTGGCCGGTGTTGGTGTCGGAGACGAGACCGGAGCCGGGACCGGCGGCGCAGCAAGGTTCTGTGGGTTTGGCACGGGCTGCGGCGACCAATCCGCCGCGTTGTCGTTGGTATCGACCCCGTTCCCGGCGATACCCCCAGGTCGGCGCTCCACGGATTGACCCGCGGCGGGGGCGGGGGCCGGCGAGCCCTCGACGAAGCCGTTCGAAGCATCGCCCCAGCCGACCGCGTCGATCGGCGCACCACCGATTGCCCGCAGGACCACGGCGCCTCCGGTGGCGGCGAATCCCCCCGAGTAGAGAGCATTCGCGATCGATGCAAAGACGCCCGCCGTGTTCGCGAGGAGCAGGTGACGACCCGGCGCAAGGACAAGAGGCGCCGACCAGCTGGCCTTGCGCGTGACCGTGCCTCCGGTTGATGTGACATACACGAGTTCGATCCCGTTGAGATCGACATTGATCGATCCGACGTTGGCGATCTCGGCGAACTCGTCCGAGGCCGATGCACCGCCGGTCTGGACTTCAGACACGACCAGGGTCGACGGCGGCCATGTGACGACGGCGGCCGTCCCGGCGGTCTGGAACATCGGGGCGGTGAGTCCCAGGGTCACCGTTGTTGCGAGCAACGCCAGGCACAGCGCGGCTGCGAGTGCGCCACGAACACGTTCCACCGATCAACCTCCGGGCGGGCGGCTTGGCGGGTTTATGGCGGGCGGGTTCAGGGCGGGCGGCTCGGCGGGTTCAGGGCGGGCGGCTTGGCGGGCTGTTGCTGACAAAGCGGTGGTTGCGCCGGCAGGCGGGATGTGGCTGGAACGTTGTACCGGGCGGCGCTCGACGATCGGTCGATCGCGAGTCATCGGCGGCGTACCCGCGACATGGTCACGGCTTGTCGGGCGATTGGCCCGCGCATGGCGAGCGATCACCGGCCGCTCGTCGCGCTCGGCAGGCCCGTGCCGATCCGCGTACGATGCCCAGCAACCCGCATCCAGCAACACACCCGCGGCCGAGCCGCCGGTCAACCACCACATCGAGGAGAGCCCGTGGCCCGTGCCAAGCGCACCGACCGCGCCGACGCCCGTCGCCGGTATCGTCTGACCCATGACGATGTCGATGTCGACGCCAACGAGTTCGAGGAAGGGATGGCTGCCCCGAACACCCTGTCCAGTGGCGGCTCACCGGCGCGTGGCATGGCGACGACCCGAGGCACGGCGCGGCCTGCGACAGCCGCCCGACCGCTGGGCTTTGCCGATTCGATCCGAACGGCGTTTCACCGACCGGATATCCGTGCCGACATCGCGGCGCTTCCGTGGCTGCTCCGAACCCGTGCCTTCCTCGTGCCCGCGGCGCTGGTCATCGTGGGCGTGGCCGCGCTCGTTGTTGCGCCGACCAATCCGGCCGCGGCGCTGTTCTTCCAGCTGATGGTCCTGCCGCCGGCGATGGCCCCGATCTTCATCGCCGGATTCTTCGCCAAGCGGGCGAGCTATCTGCTCGGCTTCTTCGTGGCGCTGATCGATGTCGTCGGCTATGCGGTGTTCGTCAGCAGCGCGCTGCCGGCCATGACCGGTGATCCGTTGACCGCGGCCCGGCAACAGGAGTTGATCTTCTCCGCGATCGCTGTCGGACCGTTGTCGGGCATCTTCTTCGCGGCCGGGGCTGCGTGGTATCGCCGGTTCCTGGCCTTCTCGAGCGCGCAGCGGGCGCGTCAGCGCGCCGGCGATCGCCCGAAGGGGAAGCGCGCGACCGGACGCTGATCAGCCCAGCCGGCGCATGCCGGCGTGGCCGAGCTGGCGGACGCCATCGGGCCCGCCAGGTCCTGCCGTCTCGACGGCCAATTCGGGCAGTGGCCTGACCTCGCGCGCGATCACGTTCACGACCGACGATTCTCGCTGCAGGTCGCCATCGATCAGCAGCAGCGCGTGACGCCGGACCACACTTCGTAATCGTGCCCAGGTATCCGGCCAGAGCGTGACATTGACCATCCCGGTCTCGTCCTCGAGGGCCAGGAAGACCGTGCCCTTGGCCGTCATCGGATGTTGCCGGGTGACGACGAGTCCGCCGATTCGAACCGGGCCTGGCCGCCGATCCGCGAGCGACCCGTTGGTCACCGCGCCCAGCCTGTCCAGCGCGGGTCGGAACAGCGACACGACCTGGCGCCGCGCATCGAGCCCCACCACCGCGTAGGCATCGCCGACCCGCTCCGATTCGGTGATCGGCGGAAGGTCCGGGGCGTCGGTGGCCGGGAGGCGCAGGTCCATCGGTCGGCCCGCCGCCACGGACCGCCGGCCCCTTGCCTGCTTGGCGACCCGGATCGCCTGGCCATCGACCCGGCCCCGCGACGCCCCGGCGACCTCGCGCAGTTGCCAGAGCAGTTCGCGCCTCGGCCGCCCGAACGAATCGAGCGCGCCGGTTCGGATCAACCGCTCGATGACCTCCTCGGGCAGCCCGGTCCGCTCGACGACGTCCGCCAGCGACGTGTACGGACCCCGGACCAGCTCCCGATCCAGAAGCGCCTGATGCTGTTCTCCGATTCCCTTCACGAGATGCAGTCCGAGGCGCACGCCCCAGCCGACGGCATCCGCCGACGCCCACCGGTCGCGTGCCGCACTCATCGGGTTGAAGCACGCCGATGACCGCACCGGGCGTGGCCGGCTCGCGATCCCGGCGCCGGCGGGGATCGGTTCGCCCTCGTCGGCATCGTGGCGGCCGGGCTCCCCGGGCGCCGGCGGGTCCCCGGCCTCACCGGCCATGGCCCAACCGGGTCGGCCCGCCCATTCGGTCGTCGTCCTGTACCTCGAGGCGTTGATGTCGACCGGCAGGACCGCCACCCCGTGGCGCTTCGCGTCGTTGACGAGGACCTCGACCGGGTAGAAGCCCATGGGCTGGGCGTTGATCAGCCCGACCAGGAACTGGGCGGGGTAAAAGAGCTTCAGGAAGCTCGACTCATAGGCGGTCCGCGCGAACGCCGCCGCGTGACTCTTGGCGAACCCGAAGCTCGCGAATGCCGCCACCCGCCGGAACAGCTCCTCGGCGGTCTCCTCGTCCATGCCCGGTTGGCGCAGGCAGCCATCCACGAACTGGCGGTGGAGCTTCTCCATCTCGCTCGTCGAGCGCCACGTGCCCATCGCCCGCCGGAACCCGTCCGAATCGGCCGGCGTGAACCCGGCGACCTCGATGGCCACCTTCATCACCTGCTCCTGGTACAGGATCACGCCGAGGGTCTCGGCCAGGATCGGTTCGAGGCTCGGGTGGAGGTAGGTCACCGGTTCGAGGCCCTGCTTGCGCCGGAGATAGGGGTGCACGGCGTTGCCCTGGATCGGGCCCGGGCGGATGATCGCCACCTCCACCACCAGATCGTCCAGGCTCGACGGCCTCGACTTCGGCAGGGTCTGCATCTGGGCCCGGCTCTCCACCTGGAACACGCCGACGGTGTCGGCGGCCTGGAGCATCGCGAAGACCTCGGGGATCTCCTCTGGGATAGCGTCGAGGTCGATGCAGGTGGCGCAATCGCTCTCGATGAGCTGGAGCGTTTCGTCGATGGCGGCGAGCATCCCAAGGCCGAGCAGGTCCAGCTTGATGAGTTTGAGCGTCTCGACATCGCGCTTGTCGAACTGCACGACCACGCGGTCCTTCATCGTTGCTCGCTCGAGCGGCGCGATGTCGATGAGCGGGGCGGCCGTGACCAGCATCCCGCCGGAGTGAATGGAGAGGTGGCGCGGGAACCCGTCGATCCGGGCGCAGAACTCGAGCCATCGCTCCCAGTCGCTCATCCCGATCGTGCTACCGCCGCGAGGCTGGGGCGGCGGCTCGGGCGGCGGCTGGGGCTCCACGCGGGCCGGCTCCACGCGGGCCACCGAGCTCCTTGTGGCGCCCGCGCCACCTGCCGCCGCGTGAGTCGCTCCACCCACGCGGCCCATCGGCAGCGTCGGCGGCGTCGGCGGCGCCCAGTGGTAGGGCCGCCCGAGTCGATCGGTCCGACGTGTCGGCGGCGCCACGGCCCCCGATTCGGGATCGATCGCGCGTCCGTCGACGGTTCCGGGGCCGTACCCCGTCCCGCGCCCTGGGTCGCGCGTGCCATGCGCTGCCTCAGCCGCGGGCCCATACCCCGTGCCGCGGCCCGATTGCAGCCACGCGACGCTCGCTGGGGAATCGCCCGGGCCTCCCTTGTCGTCCGAGACACCTCCGGCCCGAATCGACGGCTTGGATCCCGTAGCCATCGCCCACGTCCCGGATCGGACGGACGATTCCGTCGCTGGTCCCGAGTCGGAGCGCGGTCCCGAG
>JAYTWS010000072.1:0-3662 GCA_043743315.1 Chloroflexota bacterium
CGGGCGGTCGACGTCATTTCGCTCCGCCGACCGGGTGATGCGGCCGCCGGCATGGTTGCCGGCGTCAACGTGCGGCGACTCGATGTCCAGCGCCAGCAGGGCGCGGGCCTCGGCACCTACCTCGCCGAGTACCTGGCGTTTTTCGTGCGGGTGGCGTGGACCCTCATCCGGGCACAGCCCCGGCGCCGCTACGCACTGGTGCAGGTGGCAACGCTGCCGGACTGGCTCGTGCTCACGGCGATGCCTCTTCGGCTCGCTGGGGTGCCCGTTGTGCTCGACCTCCACGAATCGATGCCCGACTTCTTCCGGAGCCGCTTTCCTCGGGCGGGCAATCCCGTCGTCCATCGCGCACTGCTCGTCGCCGAGCGTGTCTCGATCGCCGCGGCGACCCACGCGATCACCGTCAACGATGCCCTGCGCGAGCGGCTGATCCAGCTGGGCGTGGACCCGGGCCGTATCAGCGTTGTTCGCAACACGCCCTCGCTGGCCCGGTTCGATCCCTCGACGTACCCGGCGCGGCCGTTCATGGCCGACGGCACACTCCGCCTGATCTATGCCGGCGCGCTCACGCCAACGTACGAGTTGGACGTCGCGGTGCGGGCTGCGGCCCGGGTCATCACGCAGCGGCCCGGACTGCCCGTCCAGTTCGATATCTACGGCCGGGGCGATTCGAGCGATGCCCTGGCTGCGCTCGCCGCCGAACTCGGGATCGAGGATCGCGTGACCCAGCACGGACGGATCCCGCTCGAGGCGGTCCCGGCCGCCATTGCGCGTGCCGATGTCGGCCTCGCCCCGACGCGCCGCGATGCGTTCACCGATTCGAGCCTGTCCACGAAGATCCTCGAGTACGCGGCGATGCACCGGCCGGCGGTTGCCACGCGCCTTCCGCTCGTGGAGCGGACCTTTCCGGATGGGGCGATCGCGACCTACCAACCCGGCGACCCGGACGACTGCGCCCGCATGATCCTCCGATTCGTGGATGAGCCTGAGGCACGCCAACGGTCCGTCGACCAGGCCGCAGCCATCGTCGCCGACCTGTCGTGGGAGCAGGATGCTCCGCCCTATATCGCCCTGCTGGATCGGCTCGCCCGGGGCCGGTGAAGTGTTGCGGTACGATACGCGCCCCGTCCGTGCGCCGGCAGACGCCCGCGCCGTCATGAACCTGCAGGGAACGACCGTCGCATGACCCTCCGTGCCAAGCCCCTCGTCAAGGGATCCGGCCGATCCGGCTGGAACTCCAATGACCGACGCACCTTCCTGACCAACCTCGCCTTCGTCCTCGTGATTGTCGTCTCGGGGTTGATGCTCATCGGCTATGCCGGCTTCTCGTGGTACGACGACCACTTCGGGACCGCGGCCTCCGTCGATGGGACGACGATCACGAAGGACCAGCTCCGGACCCGGTACGCGATCGAGAACTTCCGGATCAAGTACACCGAATCCCGGATCCGGACGCTCCAGGCCGCGGGGCGGCTGTCCGAGGCGTCGGCCACGAGCCAGCTCCAGTTCCTCGAGCAGCGGCGCCAGAGCCTCGCCTCGATTGCCCTCGAACGACTCATCGACGTCATGCTCCAGGGCAAGCTCGCCGAGGCCGAGGGCGTTTCCGTGTCCGAGGCCGACATCGACGCCCAGCTTCTCGTGGAGGCCACCATCGACGAGCAGCGTCATACGTGGGTGATCCAGGTCACGCCGGAGAATGACGCCCTGACCGGCAAGCCCGGCGATACCGAGAAGGCCGCCGCGAAGGCCAAGGCGGACAAGGCGCTCGCCGATCTCAAGTCCGGCACGACCTGGGACGTCGTGGCCAAGTCCGTGTCCGATTCGGCGACCGCGGCCCAGGACGGGGACCTGTCCTGGCTGCCCAAGGACAGCGGTTATGACGAGGCGTTCATGACCGCCGTGTTCGCGGCACCGTTGAACACGCCGACCGACGTCATCGAGGGAAGTGACGGGGTCTACCGGATCGGCCAGGCCACCGAGCTTGCCGAGAAGTCCGTGGACGAGACATACCAGTCCCGCCTCGACGAGGCGTCGATCAAGACCGCCGACTATCGAGCCGCGATCCGGGGCGACCTGATCCGGCGCGGGCTGGACGACAAGGTCGTCGCCGACCTCTCGAAGCCCTCGCTCCAACGGCACGTCGAGCAGATCGTCCTGACCGTCAGCACCCCCCAGCCGGGCGGGATCAAGGTTCGCCACATCCTCGTCTCGCCCAAGGACGAACCGGGTGGTGCCGCTGCCCTTGCGGCTGACGATCCGGCCTGGAAAGCCGCCGGGGACGAGGCCCGGATGCTGTATGCGCAGCTCGTGGCCGATCCGACCAGGTTCGATCAGCTTGCCCGGGAGCACTCGGATGAGGGTCAGGCCAAGACCTCGGGTGGCAAGCTCCCGTACTACGACCCCACCAGCCCGATCGACCCCGCCTTCGGGAAGGCGATCTTCGCGCCGGGCCTCCAGCCCGGCCAGCTCCTGGCGCCATTCAAGAGCGCCTTCGGCTGGCACATCGTCCAGGTCATGCGACCGTACGGCGACGGCGAGGAGGCCTGGATGAACACGCTCCGTACGCAGCTCAACGACGGAGCCAACTTCGAGCAGATGGCCCGCGATCAGGGCGAAGGCTCCGAGGCCGGCAGCGGCGGTGACATCGGCTGGGTGGCCGTCGGCGAGCTGGGTGATGTCAAGGAATCGAAGATCTTCGCCACGAGCATCGGTGGTCTGAGTGACGTTACTTCGATCCCGAATGAAGGCATCTACCTCTGGAAGGTCCTCGCCGAGGAGCAACGTGACCCCACGGCCGAGCAGATCGCGACCTTCAAGAGCAGTGGCTTCACCAACTGGTACTCGAAGAAGAAGGCGGACGCGAAGATCACCCGCAACACCGGGACCACCTCCGCGACCCAGTAGGGCGGCGTGCTGGACGAGCTGGTCGCCGAAGCGCGCGGCCGCTGGGGGATGGACCTCTCGGCAGGGCTGCAGGTCATCGTTGCCGAGACGCTCGCCGGGGCCCCGATCGAGGCCTCCCGACCGGTCGTCATCCTGCCGGCCGCCGTGCTCGGCGTGACTGCGCCCGCGGCCATCGCGGACCTGCCGGGTCGGCATCGGGCAGGGAGCGGCGATCCCCTGGTGATCCTTCGCCGGCTGTACCCCTCGGATCACGTGGTCGGCAGGGCGGGCGGTGGCTCCACCACCATCGCCGAACTGAGCCCTGCGGACCTGCGACGGCCGCTCTTCCTGGCCCCGATCGCACCGGAACTCGCCGACGCCGGACCGTGGGCGATGCCGTACATCAGCGAGCGACTCCGTCGACCCGACGGCTGCCCGTGGGATCGCGAGCAGACCCACGAATCGCTGCGCAAACATCTGCTCGAGGAGGCCTACGAGGTCTATGACGCGCTCGAGGCGGGTGCAACGCCGGCACTCGCAGAAGAACTGGGCGACCTCCTGCTCCAGGTGGTGCTTCACGCTCAGCTCGCTGCGGAGGCAGGGATCTTCGACCTCGCCGATGTCCAGGCGGCGATCGCCCGGAAGATCGTCCGGCGCCACCCGCACGTGTTTGGCGAGGCCACGGCGGCGACCTCGGCCGATGTCACCCGGCAGTGGGAGCGGATCAAGGCGACCGAGCGAGCCGCGGATCACGCCGCCCTGACGAAGGCCGGCGCGGC
>JAYTWS010000073.1:0-13786 GCA_043743315.1 Chloroflexota bacterium
CCGATCCGGATGACGTCGCCCGCCGAGGCCCGCTGCAGGCCATGGGAGCTGGTGATGATCCGGACATCGTGCCCGCGCAGCCGGAGATTCTCGTAGAGATAGCGCACGTGCTGGTTCACCCCGCCGGGGAGCGGGTAGACGTACGGCGTGACCAGGCCGATCTTCATGGTTCGAGGCGGCTCGTCGGGGACTCGTCGGGCATCGGGTAGCCAAGGTCGCGGCTGGTGCCGTCGCGCCGGATGCGCCCACTCAGATTGGCCCGGGCATCCCGGCCGTACTTCCGGAGCTGGGCCTGGAACGTGCCGAGCTGGGCCGCAGTCTCGTGGAACGTACCGTGCTCATGCGTGGCGCCGTCCACGATCGCAGCTCGAAGGTCCGCGGCCGTCCGGCCCGGGAAGGTGGTGTAGCCCGAGCCGATCGCCTCGATGGCATGGGCATCCGAGTTGCCGATTCGGCTGAGCCCGTACTCGTCCGCAAAGCGCACCACGCGGTCATGCCAGGGTCGGCCCAGCATGGTCGGGTTGAACGCCTCGAGGGCATCCGGCCGGAAGCGTGGCTCGTCGGCCAGAAGACGCCGCAGCACGAACCCCTGGGCGCACAGCGGGTACGGCACCAGCGGGTGCGCCGGGATCGCCAGGCCACCCTGCTCGTGGATGCTCGCGATGGTGCTGCGCAGGGACCGGAACGGTCGGATCGTCTCCTCGATCCACAGCGCCAGAAGGTGCCCGCCGAGCGTCGTGATCTCTTCGCCGATCACGACCTCCACGCGATAGCCACGATCCCGGGCGACCGCCTGTCCTGCACGGGCGGCGTCGATCCGCTCGTGATCGGTGATCGCGATGACATCGAGATCGGTGGTCCGCTCGACATGCTCGAGGATGTCGATCACGCCGGCCGTCCCGTCGGACGCGAGGGTATGGATGTGCAGGTCGGCCCGGCCCAGGCGTTCGGTCATGGCCTGGCCGCAGCTTCGAGCCGGCCCGTCCCGGTGCGGGCCTCCGGATCCAGGTCCGGCCAGATCGGCGAGAACACGGACCACCACTGGTCCGGCGCCTCGGCAATCGATTCCTCCATCGCCCGGGCAACGTCGGTCATCGCGGCAGTCAGCCGTTCCCGCCGGGTCCCTGCCGCGGGAAAGTCCACTCGCCGGAGCTGGCCGCGATAGCGGCCGCCCTGTGCGCGCCGAACGGCCGCGACCCAGATCGGCAGGCCGCGCTCGAGCGCGAGCAGGCCGGGACCCATGGGCAGTGGCGCGACGGCCCCGAAGAATGGCACGTCAATCGTGCCGCCCGCGACATTCCGATCCGCCACCATGCCCACGACCCCGCCGTCGTCAAGTGTCTGGTTCAGGGCCCGTCGCGCATCGCGCAGGCCGACGATATCGACACCCACGGAGCTGCGCGTCCGGGCAACCCACGCCTGGAGGGCTGGATCACCGAGCGTTTCCATCGGAGCGGTGACGTGCCGCCCGGTTCTGGCCACCGCGAACAAGGCCGGGTACTCCACTGCGCCGAAGTGCATCGCGACGAAGACCATCGGGCCCGGCGTGCCGAAGGCGTCGGCGACGCTGTCCGGCGTCTCGACGATCAGGCGTCGGTCCAGATCCTCGATGCTCCGACCCGGCAGACGGGCCATGTCCAGGTAGTAGCGGATGGCCTGCCGGAAGGCCGCCCGGACAACGCCCTCGAGGACCGCGTCGTCTGTGGCAGCGGCCCGGATGACCTCGCCGCCGAGGCCGCGCCGGACCAGGTGTTGTGCGACGCGACGCAGGTTCTGCCGGGCGCGAACGGCACGCGCCGGTGCCATTCGATACCAGAGCATTCCGATCGCGTTGCCGATGCCATTGACAGGGCCCTCCGGCAGCACGATCAGCAGCCACGCGGCACCGGCCACGAGCCGCGCCCGGAATCGCTGCCCTACGGTGGCCCGGGGCGGCGGCGGGGCGACCGGAGTCGTCACGCGGCCTCGCCGGCGAGCATCGCCATGGCCCGCGCCTCGAGGGCGTCGCGCTCGGCGCGCTTGGCCGGCCAGATCGGCTTGAACGAGTACCACTGCGTCGGGTCGGGGGCGATCGACGTCGCGAATGCGTCGGCCATGGCCTGGGTGGCGCGCTGGAGATCGGCCGGGTTGCTGGACGGTACGAGAATCGGTGGCGCCCAGCTGATCGCGAACGTCCGTCCGTCAGGGTTCCGATGAATGGTGATCGGCAGGATCCGGGATCCGGTCTTGGCGGCGAGCGACGCTGGCCCAGCCGGCAGAGTCGTCCAGGCATCGAACAGGCGAACCGGTATCCCGTCGGCCCGATAGCCCCAGTCGATGAGCAGCGCGAGCATCTGGCGCGCCCGCAGGATGCCGTAGATCTCGCGCAGGTTGCGCCAGGGAATCACGTGGACGCCCCATTGCTCGCGCGTCCGCCGGAACTCCTCGAACAGCGCCGGGAACGACGAATCATCCGCGACCACGTTGATCGGCCACCCCCGCGACGCGACGCCGGCTGCTGCGGCCTCCGCGTTACCGACGTGTCCGAGGGTGAAGATCAGACCGCCCGGCGACGCCTCCCAGATCTCGTGGATCTCGTCCAGATTGGCGCCGAGGATGAGCTCGTCGGCATGTTCCCGGGCGAGCTTCGGGAGGCGCGCCAGCTCCACGAGATAGCGGCCATAGGCGCCGTACGCCTGGAGAGCCGTTCGCCAGACGCGCGGGTCATGCGCGGACAGGCCGAGCACGTGCCCGAAGTTCGCGTTGGACCAGCGGCGCTTGGTCGGCCACACCAGGTATGACAGCTGCGCGCCGGCGGCGAGGACCACGCTCGGCAGGGCCGGCGGCAGGTGCGAGATCAGCCAGGCGAACGCCCTGTAGCCCGCGACCACCGCCCGTTCGAACACGGGCGAACCCGGCTCGAGCCGCCGATGCGGTGCTTCCAACCGGCGCTCCCGATCCGTCACTTCGCCGCGGCGGCGGCTACCTTCGCCTTCGATCCGGCCATCTTCCGCAGCTTGCGAACCGCCGGGGCCTCGGTGCCGACAAGCGTCTCGTTGTCGTCGCCCTTGATGAACGCCTCGACCCGGTTGAACGCGATGTCGTCGTGGATCTGCAGCGGCGGGCTCTTCATGAAGTAGCTCGATGGGGCGACGAGCGTGCCGCTGAGCCCACGATCAAGGCCCAGCTTCAGGCAGCGGATGGCATCGGTGATGACGCCGGCGCTGTTCGGGCTGTCCCAGACCTCGAGCTTGAGCTCGGCATTGAGCGGCACGTCGCCAAAGGTCGTGCCTTCCATCCGGATGTAGCACCACTTGCGGTCGAGGAGCCACGGCACGTGGTCACTCGGGCCGACGTGGACGTCGTCCGGATCCATCTCGTAGTCGAGCATGGAGGTGACGGCGTTGGTCTTGCTGATCTTCTTGGACTCGAGGCGCTCCCGCTCGAGCATGTTCAGGAAGTCGGTGTTGCCGCCGAAGTTGAGCTGGTAGGTCCGGTCGAGGCGCACGCCGCGATCCATGAACAGGCGAGTCAGGACGCGGTGGCTGATGGTGGCGCCGACCTGGCTCTTGATGTCGTCGCCGATGACCGGCAGGCCGGCCTCCGCGAATCGGCGCTGCCAGTACGGCTCACGTCCGATGAACACGGGGATGGCGTTGACGAAGGCAACACCGGCCTTGAGGGCCTGCTCGACGTACCACTTGGTCGCCTCCTCGGAGCCGACCGGCAGGTATGACACCATGACGTCGACCTCGCGCTCCTTGAGGATCCCGACGATGTCGGCCGTCGGCCCGGGGGCCTTCTCGATGATCTGGCTCAGGTACTTGCCGAGCCCGTCGTGGGTCATGCCGCGCTCGACCGTGACGCCCATATGCGGGACCTGCTGGAACACGATCGTGTTGTTCGGCTTCTGGTAAATCGCCTCGGAGACGTCCTTGCCGACCTTGTTCTTGTCGATGTCGAAGGCCGCCACGAACTCGATGTCGCGGACGTGGTAGCCGCCGAGCTCGACGTGCATCAGGCCCGGGACGAAGTCTTCCTTCCTGGCGTTCTCGTAGTAATAGCGGCCCTGGACGAGGCTGCTGGCGCAGTTGCCGACGCCGACGATTGCGACGCGGATCTTGCCGTCCTTGCGCTTCGATCCGGCCCACGTCCCGGCGCGGGTCCCGTTGCTGCCGTTCTTGCCGTTGGTGTTGCTCACTGCTTGCTCCTGACTCTTCGAAGGGCCTGCGATGGTGGTGATCGATGGGTGAGTGGTGGATTGAAGTCGGGTCGTGGCGCCGGGCTCAGCCCTCCCGAGCCTGGGCGCGAACGTGAAGGATGCGCTGGACGGTGGTGATCGTGGCGAGGATCGCAATGAGGGCGAGGGAAAGGCCGATCATCATCGACCCGTCGCGTCGATCCCACATGGGTGCGCATCCGCCGAAGCCCCAGTCGCAAACCGGGTGTATTCCTCCGGCTGCGCCCGTGGCGATGAGGCCGAGCACGAGGATCACGATGCGTACCTCCCGCGGCGCTAGGCCAACGTTCGCCATGCCCGTACCTGATGTGAAGCCGAGGCTCTCCGACTTTGCCCTCGTGTAACTCACCATGACCGCCGACGCCAGGGCGAGGGCTGCGAGGACTGCACCATCGGTCAGCCCCCCTTCCCCAAAGCCCCAGGCGATCCCGACATACACAACGCCCTCGCCCCAGCGGTCGAAGACCGAGTCGTAGAACGCGCCGAGCTTGCTGACCTTGTTCGTCGCCCTTGCCAGCGCCCCGTCGAAGAGGTCGAAGACGCCGCCGAACAGGACGAGGAGACCCGCCGCGAGCCATTGTTGCTGTGCCGCCGCGACCGCCGCCACGCAGGCGACGCCAAAGCCGATGAACGTCAGGTGGTTCGGCGTGAGGCCCAGGCGCCCGAAGCCGCGGGCGATGGGCTCAGCCATTCCGCGAACGCGAGCGCGCATGCCCGAAGACACCAACGAGCCGGTCACGAGACCGCCGTCCGCGGCCGCTCGGCCGACGAGAGGCCGAGCACCAGGCGCTCGTAGGCCGCAAAACGATCCCACGCCTCGGGGATGAGTCTTGTGACCGTCTCGCGACCGGCACGCCGCGTCTCGACGAGGCCCGCGATCCGGAGCTTGCCGAGGTGCCACGACACGAGCGGTTGGCTCAACCCCACGTGATCGATGAGCTCCCTGACCGATGCCTCGCCCTGCGCCAGGCGGCGCACGATCCGGAGCCGGTTCACGTCCGACAGGGTCTTGTGGATCAGGCGGACCGCGCGGAGGTCCTCGGGCTGGTCGACGACAGCTGCGAAGGTGGACCGGATCCGGGCGGGCGAGGGGCTCAGGGCGGTTCCTCCGTGCGCCATGGGTGACGCATCAACAATGATTTATATCAATATGCGTTGATCTGCGCACCTGTGTCAAGACCCAGATCGGGCGGGCCTACACTCGCGGGCATGAATCGACGAGCCCGGCTGGTCCTGCTCACCGTGCTCGGCGCGGGTGTCTTTCTCGCGGGCCTCGAACTGATGATCACCGCGGTCGCGCTGCCCTCGATCGTGACCGACCTTGCCAGCTGGACGCAGCTCCGCCTGGCGTCCTGGGTCATCAACGCGTATCTGCTCGCCACCGTCATCACGATGCCGCTGGCAGGCCGTCTGGCTGATCAGTGGGGGGCGCGGCGCCTGTTCATGGCCGGCCTCATCGCGTTCATCGCCGGCTCCATCCTCGCGGGCCAGGCGCAATCGCTCGAGGCGTTGATCGGCGGGCGCGTGGTCCAGGCGATCGGCGGCGGGGTGCTGGTCCCCGTCGGAACCGCGGCGGCTTCCCATCTGTTCGAGGATCACGGTCGGCCTCGCGCCCTGGGGTTCATCGGCGCCCTCACATTCCTGGGCATGGCTGCGGGACCGTTCGTCGGAGCCTGGATCATCACCAACTTCCACCCTGCCGCCGCGCTCGAGGGTGCGGGCTTCGCCGACGGCGGGATCCACGATGCGCTGGCGGCGTCCTGGCGCTACGTCTTTTACGTCAACGTCCCGATCGGGATCGTGGCCCTCGCGATGACCTGGGCGGCCTCGGCCGACTGGGATTCGGATCGCGTCCATGGCTCGATCGATGTCGTCGGCGCCGCGACGTTCTCGCTCGGGCTCGGCCTCGTCCTCGTCGCAACGACACTCGCCGGGAGCGGCGAGGTGCTCGACGCAAGCCTCGATCCAAGGCTCGTCCTGGGGATCGCAGGCGCTCTCGGCGTGGCCGGGCTGGTCGCCTCCGCCCTCATCGGCGCAGGCCATCCGCGTGCGTTCCTCGATATTCGACTGTTTCGGCACCCGGCGTTCGCGTCGGCCGCCCTGATCTCGCTGCTGACCGGCTACGGGTTCGCGACCGCGATCGTCGGTGCCGCGGTGTTCGTCGACCGGGTGCTCTATGGCGGCCCGGACGTCCAGCGCGTGACCCTTGGGGCACTGGCCGGCGCCACGGCCGCGGGAGCTCTTCTGTCGGGATTCGTGCTCCGCCTGACCGGCCTGCGGGCAGTCACGGCCGTCGGCCTCGTGATGAGCACGGGCGCCCTCGTCGCGATGGCGCGCTGGACGCCCTCGACGCGCGTTCCCGAGGTGGCGGCCGTGCTCGCCGTCTTTGGTTTCGGTTTCGGGGTGACGGTGACCCCTCGTTCGACAGCGGCGGTCGAGGCCGTCGGGCGGACGGCGTTCGGTGTTGCGTCGGCGACCGTCACCGTTGCACGGATGATCGGCATGGCGATCGGGCTGGCGACGCTTACGGCCTTCGGTTCGACGACGATCGACCGCCTGTCACGCCAGATTTACGCCACACCCGACAGCTACAAGCTGTTCATCCCGGTCGCGCTTGGGGATCGACCCCTGCGCGACGGCCTGGTCGTCCAGGCGCTCGAGCGCTGGGCGGCGGATGAGGCCGGCCGGATCCTGGTCGGGATCTTCCTCGTGGCCGCGCTCGTCGAGGCCGTGGCCCTGGTCCCGACTCTCGTGCTGCGCCGACCCGCGTTGGCTCCGCCCGGGTCCACGGCCGACCCCTGAGATTGGGTCAGGTGCAGACCTTCGGTTTCGCCACGGGGTGGGCGGCCTCGTGGTCGGCGGGCCCGTAGCTGACGAACTCGCCGACGACCTGGGTCTTGGGCCGAGTGCCCTTGGGCCCTTCTGACGTCTGGAGCCAGATCTGGTCGGTGGTCGCGGCGATGGCGGCATCGAGATCGAGCTGATGGCGACGGACCTCCGTGATTCTGTAGACGAAGAGCTGGTCGTCGCTCGTGTAGACCTCGACCGCCATGCCGAGCATCTTGGCGCCATTCGCCACCTTCGAGGCATTGAGGATCGGCAGGAACATGCCGGCGCGCGCGTGGGCGTACAGGTAGGTCGCGCCACCGAACCCGGGCTGATAGAGCTCTCTGAGGTACATTGCGACATTGCACAGCGGGTAACTCGCACTGACCGGCTGGTCGATGACCGGCAGGTCGATCCCGAGGTCCTTGATGACAACCCGCGTCGCCACGCGGTCGGCAGGCGGTGTCGGATCCGGGGAGGGCGTCGGCTCACCCGAAGGCGTCGGCGTGAACGTCGGCACGACGGTCGGTGGGGCGGTCACGATCGTCGGTGACTGCAATGGTTCAGGCCCGGCCGCGACCGGAGCGGTGTACGTCAGGAGACCCGCCATGAGCAAGGCGACGCCGAGCGCCGAGAGGATCGCCGCCACGAGCCGCGTGCGCAGACGGATCAGGAGTTCTTCCATGCGGCAAGGCTAGCAGCGGGTCCCGGCGTCCGCCCGAACCCGCTCGTACTGGTACCCTCGCCGGGTATGGGACCTCGTTCGACGGTTGTGGTCGGGTTGGTCACCGGGGCCGTGGTCGCGATCGCGATCCTGTTTTCTGCGGTGATCCTGCTGCCCGAACCATCACCCGCTCCGACCGATGCGACGGACGCGACGCCGCGTCCAAGCCCGAGCACCGCCACCGATCCGGCCCCGACGGCCTCGGTCAGGGCGAGCATCAGCACGACCGGCTTCCACATCGGCGAGGCGGCTCCACGGCTGTTCGTACCCCAGCTGGGCGGCGGCCAGATCGATCTCGCGAGCCTCCGCGGGCGTCCGGTCTGGATCAATTTCATGCAGACCACCTGCCCACCATGCGTGGACGAGTTCCCGCTGATGAGCGGCTTCGCGGCTCGCTACGCCGACTCAGGCCTCCTGGTCGTCGCGATCGACATCCGTGAGGACGAAGGCACGGTCGCATCGTTCGTGCGCTCGCTGAACGCGCAGTTCCCGATCGGCCTCGATTCGGACGGCCTTGCTGCTCAGGCCTGGGACGCCGTCGCCCTGCCGGTGCATTTCTGGGTCGATGGGGAGGGAATCATCCGAGGTGGCGCGCTCGGCGGGATCGGGCCGGACATCATGGCGGTCAACCTGAGCCTGATCCTGCCCGGCGTCGACGTCACGCCCTGAGGGGCCAGGGACCCAGGATCGGGCGCCGGTGGCGCACGTCGCAGTCGCCGGGCAGCTTGCCGGTCGCCCCGCGCTTTATCCGATCGCGCGGGCCGCCTTCCCCACGATCTCGAGCAACGGACCCGGAATGAGGCCGAGGACCACGGTCAGGATCGTCGTGATCACGAGGCCGGCCCACAGCAATCGCCCGTGCGCCAGCGCCGGTTCGTCAGACGTGGGCTCCCGCATGAACATGTACACGACCACGCGCAGGTAGTAGAACGCGGCAGCGGCGGCGTTGAGCACGACGATGACCGCCAACAACCCGAGGACGGCCGCGCCGTCCTGGCTCGCCTGGACCGCGGCGAGGATCACGTAGGCCTTGGCGAAGAACCCGGCCGTCGGCGGGATGCCGGTCAGGGATAGCAGGAACAGCGTCATGAGGATGCCCATGGCCGGCTCGCGTCGCCCAAGGCCCGCAAACGTGTCCAGGTTCGAGGTGACGCCGGCCCGCTTCTGGAGAGCCGCGATCACGGCGAACGCGCCGAGGTTCATGACCGAGTACGCCGCGCCGTAGAAGAGCAGGCCCTCAAGGCCCTCGATCCGGCCGGCCGCCCATGCGGCGAGCCCGACGAGCATGTAGCCGGTATGCGCGATCGAGCTGTACGCGAGCATCCGCTTGACGTTGGTCTGGGTCAGCGCAACGAGGTTGCCGAGGGTCATCGTCAGGACGGCGAGGACCACGACAACTGCCAGCCAGTCCGCCTTGAGCGGCCCGAGCGCCTCCACGAACAACCGGAGGATCAGGGCAAAGGCACCGACCTTGGGGCCGACGCTCAGGTAGCCGGTGACCGGCGTCGGCGATCCCTGGTACGCGTCGGGCGTCCAGTAGTGGAACGGGACCGCGGCGATCTTGAAGGCGACACCGGTGGTCAGGAAGGCCAATCCGAGCGCGAGTCCGGCTGACAGGCCACCGGTCGCCATCATCGCGGTGAGCTGATCGGCCACCTCTCCGATGCGCGTCGTGCCGGTGAGGCCCCAGACGAAGGCGAGGCCGAACAGGAAGATCGCCGAACTGAACGATCCGAGCAGGAAGTACTTGATCGCGCCCTCGGTCGAGTACCCGTCGCTCTTGTGATAGCCCGCCAGGAGGTAGCCCGGCAGGACCATGAGCTCAAGCCCGATGAACAGCACGAGAAGATCGGCCGATGCGGCCAGGAGCATGGCGCCAGTCATCGCGAAGATCAGCACTGCTGCGAACTCCGCGAGCGGCAGCCGCCGCGCATCGAGGTAGTCTGGCGCAAAGAGCAGGGTCATCGCGACGATCCCGATGAACACGATGTCCAGGAATGTCGTCAGGTCGTCGACCCGGTACGAGCCCCCGAACGCGGTCGCCGGCGTGGACCCCGTGATGATCGTCAACAGCCCGACCACGGCGAGCCCGCCGAGCGCGACGACCAGCAACGGTCCGCGCCGCCCCGGCGCGGCGATGTCGACCACGATGCAGCCCGCGGCCACGAGGATCGCGGCCACGAACGGCGCGATGGTCACGACGTCCTGAAAGCTCATCGGGTGCCGCTCATGCGCCGGTCTCGGTGGCCGCGGCGGACGGCCGGAACATCGGGAGCGTCACGATCCGAAGGACGACGACGGCCGCGAGCGCACCGATGCTGATCGCCGCGACGAGCGGGTCGATTGCGATGGCCTCGCCGGTGCCCACGTCAGACAGGGCACGAGTCACCGAGCCGTCGATGATCTCGAGGAGGATTCCCGGGAAGAGCCCGAAGGCCACGACCAGCGCTCCAAGGGGCGCGAGCGTGAGAATCTCCACGGGTGTGATATCCGTCAGGTGGGTACCGAGCCCGCTCAGGAAGGCCGAAAGCTCGCCGAGCACCACCCGCTGGAACATCCAGAGCAGGTACGCCGCGGCGAGGATCATCACGAACGTGGCCGTCGCGGCCGCCAACGGGTTGACGGCGAACGTTCCGACCAGGGTCAGGAACTCACCGACGAATCCGGAGAGGCCGGGGAGGCCGGCCGAGGCGAACACGAAGAACCCGAAGATCGCCGCGTAGACCGGCGTTCTGCCGGCGAGCCCGCCCATCCTGGCGATCGTCCGATCGTGGGTCCGCTCGTAGATCACGCCGACCAGCAGGAACAGGGCACCGGTGATCAGGCCGTGGTTGACCATCTGCAGAATCGCACCGTCCATGCCCTGGGGCTGGAAGATGAAGATTCCCAGGGTCACGAAGCCCATGTGGCTGACCGACGAGTACGCCACGAGCTTCTTGAGGTCGGGCTGGACCAGGGCCACCACGGCGCCATAGATGATCGCGATCAGGCTCAGGACGATGATCACCGGCGCGAAGGTCTGGGCAGCGTCGGGGTAGAACGACAGCCCGTAGCGGATGAACCCGTAGGCACCCAGCTTCAGCAGGACACCGGCAAGGATCACCGAGCCTGCGGTCGGCGCCTCGACGTGGGCGTCGGGCAGCCACGTATGGAACGGGAACATCGGGACCTTGATTGCAAAGGCCAGGAAGAACGCCCCGAACGCGAGCAGCTGGAGGCCCGGGTCGAAGCCACCCGCCGTGGCGGCGTACATCCGCAGGACCTCGTAGTCGAAAGCGCCGGTCCAGTCGCCGCCGTGGGCCGCCTGGAAGGCGAACGCGGTGGCCAGGATCGCGACCAGCATCAGGAGGGAGCCGACAAGCGTGTACAGGACGAATTTGATCGTCGCGTAGATCCGGTTGGCGCCGCCCCAGATCCCGATGATCAGGTACATCGGGACCAGGACGATCTCCCAGAAGATGTAGAACAGGAACGTATCGAGGGCCAGGAACACGCCGATCATCCCGACCTCGAGGATCAGGAACGAGATCATGTACTCCTTGATCCGCGTCTGGATGGGCTTGAAGCTCGCCAGGATGCTGATCCAGGAAAGGGTCGTGGTCAGGACGACCAGCAGCAGCGAGAGCCCGTCGACGCCGAGCTTGTACTCGATCCCGAAGGTCGGGATCCACGACAGCTCCTCGGTGAACTGGAACAGCCCACCGCGGCCGGCGGCAAAGCCGACCACCAGCAGGAGCGAGACGACCCAGGTCAGGAGTGCGGCCCCGAGGGCGACCGGCCGGGCATAACCGGCGGGCAGGAACGCGATCAGGAGCGCGCCGGCGAGCGGCAGGAAGGTGATGATCGAGAGGATCGGGAAGCCGTCCACGGCTAGGTCCTCACCATCATCGCGTAGGACACCACCATGACGATGAGCCCGACCGCGATGCCGAGCGCGTAGTTCTGGACGCGGCCCGTCTGGACGCGAGCGAGGCCGCCACCACTCCGCCTGGTCACGGCGCCGATGCCGTTCACGATACCGTCGACGACGTTGGTGTCGAACCACCACAGGAAGGTCGCCACCCGACCGCCGATGAGGATGAACAGGACGTGGTTGATCTCATCGAACCACCACTTGTTCAGCGACGCGCGGTACAGGAACGGGGCCCTGGCGGTCAGATCGCGGACCTGCTCGTGGTTGCCCGGCCGGCGGAGACGCCCGATCTCGACCCCGAACAGGCGCCAGGCGGCGACCATGCCGATGACCGCGACCGCGACGCTGATGAGGATCAGTACGCCGTCGATGCCGAAGATCGCGAACTCCGCCTCGTGGTGGCCGAGGATCTCGAGACCCTGGGCGTAGACCGGTTCGAGCCAGCCGGCGAGGAGTCCCGGACCGTGCTGTCCGAACAATGGACCGAGGGGTGGGCCCGGCCAGCTGAGGAACAGGCCGAGCAGGAGCGACGGGATCGCGAGCAGCCAGAGCGGGATGGTCATCACCCGCGGCGATTCGTGGATGTTGGGCTCGACGGCCACCTCGACGCGGCTCTCGCCCCAGAACGTCAGGCCGATGAGCCGGAACATGTAGAACGCGGTCATCACGGCGACAAGCACGCCGATCGCCCAGACCCAGGTGAAGCCGAGCTTGAACGCCTCGCCCAGGATCTCGTCCTTGCTGAAGAATCCCGCGAGCGGCGGGATGCCGGCGATCGCGATGGAGCCGATGAGCATCGTCCGGTAGGTGTGCGGGATCTTCTTCGCCAGGCCGCCCATCTTCCGCATGTCCTGTTCCTCGTGGACCGCGTGGATCACCGATCCGGAGCCGAGGAAGAGCAGGCCCTTGAAGAAACCGTGGGTCATCAGGTGGAAGATCGCCGCGGTCCACGCCCCGACGCCGAGCGCCGCGAACATGTAGCCGAGCTGGGACAGCGTCGAATAGGCGAGCACCCGCTTGATGTCCGTCTGGGTCATCGCGATCGACGCCGCGAGGATGGCGGTGAAGATGCCGATGCCGGCCACCACGACCATCGCCTCCGGCGCGCTGGCGAAGATCGGGTTGGCGCGAGCGACCAGGTAGACGCCGGCGTTGACCATCGTCGCGGCATGGATCAGGGCCGACACCGGGGTCGGGCCCTCCATCGCGTCCGGCAGCCAGACATGGAGCGGGAACTGGGCGCTCTTGCCCATGGCGCCGGCGAAGATCAGGAGGGCGATGATCGCGATGGGGATTGGGAACCCGACCGCGCACGAGGCCTGCCCGACGGCGCACGTCGTATGCATCGCATCGCCGGTCAGCGCCGCGATCGAGTCCCGGATGTTGAGCGTCCCGGTGTTCACGAAGATCGCCATGATCCCGAGGGCGAAGCCGACATCGCCGACGCGGTTGACGATGAACGCCTTCTTGCTGGCCAGCGCCGCGGAGTTCTTGCGGTACCAGAAGCCGATGAGCAGGTAGCTCGAGAGGCCGACCAGCTCCCAGGCCACGAAGACCGTCAGCCAGCTGTCGCCGAGGACGAGTAGCAGCATCGAGAACATGAACAGGTTCAGGTAGGCGAAGAACCGCCAATAGCCCGGGTCGTGGCTCATGTAGCCGATCGAGTAGACGTGCACGAGCAGGCCGATCGTCGTGACCACGATGAGCAGGCATGCCGTCAGGTTGTCGACGAAAAAGGCGGCTTCGATGTGGAAGGCACCGGCGGGGATCCAGTCCCACAGTTTGACCGCGTAGCCCTCGTCGCCGAACCCGCCCGTGAGCGCGGTGAACACCACGACCATGGCGATCAACCAGGCGAGCGCCACGGCCGCGACGGGCACGATGTGGGCGCGCTTGCCGAGCCGTCGCCCGACGGCGGCGGTGAACAGGAAGCCGGCGATCGGCAGAATGGCGATGAGCGGGATCAGGGTATCCATGCTCAACGTCGCATCGCGTCGTACTCGTCGACCAGCGGCGTCTTCCGGTTCCGGTAGATGGCGATGATGATCGCGAGGCCCACGGTCGCCTCGGCCGCGGCGACCGCGATGACCATCAGGGCGATGAT
>JAYTWS010000074.1:0-2364 GCA_043743315.1 Chloroflexota bacterium
TCCTCGGCCGGCCGCTCCTCGATGGGGATCGCGGCGCCATCAGGCGTGACCAGGTCGACCGAGGACAGCGGCGCGCAGATGTAGAACGGGATCCCGTGATAGGCCGCGAGGACGGCAAGGGAGTACGTCCCGACCTTGTTCGCCGTGTCGCCGTTGGCGGCCACGCGATCCGCGCCGACGAGGATCGCATCGACTTCGCCCGAGGCCATCAGCGAACCCGCGGCCACATCCGGGATCAGTGTGTGAGGAACGCCGGCCTGTTCAAGCTCCCAGGCGGTAAGTCGAGCTCCCTGGAGGTACGGCCGGGTCTCGTCGACCCAGACGTGGAGGGGTCGATCGGCGTGATGCGCCGCCTGGATCACACCAAGGGCCGTGCCGAACTGGCCGCAGGCCAGGGGCCCGGTGTTGCAATGCGTCAGGATCCGCAGCTCGCGGTCACCCACGTCGGGGAGGATGGCGAGTCCCGCGTCGGCCACCCGACCGTGGTCATCCGTCGCCTCCGCGACGATCAACTCCGCCTCGCTGCGCATGGCCGCAGCCATGTCCGGCCCGCTCGCCTCGAGCGCGTCCAGGGCCTCGAACCGTCCCATCACCCGGCGCACCGCCCAGCCGAGGTTGATCGCCGTCGGCCGGGACTCGACCAGGCTTCGTGCCGCCGTCTGGATCAGCGTCCGTCGCACGTTCGGCGGGGCGTTCCGGGCCAGCCATCCGCTCAGAGCAAGGCTGAGGGCGGCGACCTGGCCGATCGCGGGCGCACCGCGGACGGCCATATCCCGGATGACGCGCGCGCCATCGTGGGCACTCTTGATCGGCAGCTCGACGAGCGTGTCCGGCAGGGCCCGCTGGTCGATCACGAGCAGGACCTGGTCCGATTCGAAGCGGAACGGGGTTCGGAAGCCGGTCGGATTGACGATCCCGGCAGCGCGAGCCGGGCCATCCGATGACGGGGCCGATCCCGGCGCCACCGTTCCATTGCCGCGCAGCAGGGACTCCGCCTCGGCCGCGGTCTGATCGCGGACGGCGCCGATGGCGCCGACGACCTGGGCCGCGTTGGCCACCACATCCCCCGCGAACTGCCGGAAAAACCGGCGGCGCGACGGATCCGGGGGCGTCCCGCTCATTTCGACCGCGGCCCGACCGGCGGGCCGGTCAGTACCGGATGACACTCGTGACACGCCGCCCCTCGAGGCGATCACGACCGTGCAGGAAATCGAGCTCAACGAGGAACGCGAGGCCCACGATGTCGCCCTTCAGGCGCTCGATCAATTCGATCGTGCCGTGGACGGTCCCGCCGGTCGCCAGGAGATCGTCGACGACGAGGACGCGCTGGCCGGGCTGGATCGCGTCCCGATGGATCTCGAGCGTGTTGGACCCATACTCGAGGGCGTACTCGACGCTGAGCGTCTCGGCCGGGAGCTTGCCCAGCTTGCGTACTGGCACGAGGCCGGCATCGAGCTCGTAGGCCATCGGGGCACTGAAGATGAAGCCCCGCGATTCCATGCCCACGACCAGGTCGATCTTCTGGTCGCGATACGGCTCGAGCATCAGGCCGATCGATTCCTTGTAGGCAGCGGCGTCCTTCAGCAAGGTCGTGATGTCGTAGAACAGGATCCCCGGCTTCGGGAAGTCCGGAATTTCGCGGATCTTCGCGCGAAGCGTTTCGACCGACATCGGGCTGGGGTCCTCCTGGTTCGCTGGTTCGATCGGCGACGATCACGGGTCAACACCGACCGCGCGATGACCGGGGCGTCCGATCGCCCGCACGAGTCTAGCGCACGACCGACACCCGCTTGCCAGGCACCAGTGCGTGCCGCTCTGTCAGCTTGCCGCTCAACCCACGGGCACGGGTTGACGACTCCCGATAAGCCAGAGCCGGGGGGCGGCCAGGAACCCGAAGATGGCGACGATCACGCCCATCGCAATCGCGGCGCCGAGGCCCGGTGCGACACCCGCGCCGGCGTGGACGCCCATGGCGATGAACGCCCCCGCGATGCCGGTCCCCAGCGCGGTTCCGAGGGCATCGGCGAGCGTGACCGCGGACGTGGCCGAACCCTGGGCGATCCGGGGCGCGTCACGGAGCACGATGATCGCGAACTGCGAGTAGGCGAGGCCCATGCCGAGGCCGGCGATCCCGAAGAATGGCAGCACGATCCAGGCGGGAATGGGCTCGAACAGGGCCATCGCCACGCCGGCCATGCCGAACGCCACGATCGGGAACCCATAGCGGACAAAGCGCTCCGGACCGATCCGCGCCGAGTGGCGGGACTGGTACCACGACCCGAAACTCCAGGACAGCGTCGGCGCGGACAGGGCGAGGCCGGCGGCGAGTGCCGACCAACCGCGAACCTCCTGGAGCAGGAGGGT
>JAYTWS010000075.1:0-6886 GCA_043743315.1 Chloroflexota bacterium
TCGTTCGTGGCCGGCACCGCGTGGGACAGGAGGTCCGTCCCCTTGCCATCGGCCGTCCAGCTGAAGTCGCTCGCAGGTGCGGTGAAGGAGCAGGTGAAGTTGACCGATGTATTCGGTGCGAGCGTGCCGCTGAACCCCGCAGCCGGGACCCAGTTGCCGGCACACGCCCCGGTGCCATCAACGTGGACACCCGTGATGGTGCCCTCGCCGGAGTTCTTCTCGTTGACGACGATCGTCACGGAGTCACCAGGATGGACCTGCGCGGGGGCGTTCTGGACGATCGACAGGACCGTCGCAGGCTGCAGGATGTCGTAGGTGCCGCTGACCGTCTCACCCGTCGGATCGTGCTGAGCGTTGAGCTCATCGAGCCCCGTCGCGGTTGCCGTCCAGGCGAAGTCGGAGACGTTCGGAGCGCTGAAGGAGCAGGTGAAATTCACCGACTCGCCCGGGTTGAGCGTGCCCCCGAAGGCCCCGGCGCTGTTGTTCTTGTTGGTCGCCGCCGTCCAGCTCGCGCACGAGTTCGTGCCCGAGACGACGACGTTGTGAAGGATCGACTCGCCGGTGTTCGTCTCGGTCACGGTGAACGAGATCGACTGGCCGACCACGACGTAGCTGCCGTTGGTCGGATTCGCACCGACCGTGACCAGGGTCGTCGTGGCTGACTTTCGCGGATCCGCGAACTTGACCGTGACGGACCCGTTCGGGTTCACCGTGGCCTGCTGACAGGCAGGGTTGGCCAGCTTGTAACCGGCCGGCGGGACGGTCTCGCAGATGGTGTATGTGCCCGGCTTGGACGGATCGATCTCGATCACACCGGCGGTGGCGTTCGAATCGCCGGCGCCGTTGTCCGTGATCGTGTAGGTACCGGCGGGCTGGCCGGGGCGCGGATCATTCGTGACCGTGAAGGTCGCGCCGCCGAGGAGCGGGCCATTGTCTGTCCCGGCGTGCTTCTCGATGCGGATCTTGCCGCAGTTGTTGAGGTCGATGGGGAAGGGCTGGACGTTGTCCTTGAGCTGCGAACTGACGAGGTCGCCGCCCGAGCGCGTTCGGATGTGGCCGTTCGACAGGCCGGGGCAGCTGGTGTTGATGCCGAGGGCCGAGAGGTCGATCGACAGCTCGGCGAACTCGAACGCCGGGATCGCTCCGAAGCCCTGGTCGGCCAGCGCGGCGAAGTTCGTCGCGGAGTGGACGGCAGCGCTGGTCGCGATGTCGGTTCCATATGTCGTGTCCTGGCCCGTCGGGTAGTTCGCGACCGCGATCGCCTTGTAAACGGTGACGATCGGATCGGAGCCGCCGCTGGAGAACTCAAGCGAGACGAGGATATCGCCGACCGTGCGGTCGGGCTTGGAGATCCCGTCGGAGTAGACCTTGAATGGGTTGCGGTTCAGCTCGAAGTCGATGTGGGTATCGCCGGTGTTGACGATGCGCGTGGCGCCGGCATAGAAGTAGGCGCTCGTGCCGACGAACTTCGCGTACGCCATGGCGTACTCGACGTCGTCCTTGGGGGTGGGCTTGTGGAGGTCGTAGGACCAGGTCCGGGTGTCGGTCTCCTTGGCGCCGCCACCGAAACCGTCATCGGACGTGCTGCTCGTGAGGTCGTGGACGATCGTCGAGCTGCCGGGGATGGCCGGGTTCACGACGCCGATGCCGGACGATCCGGCACGCCAGTCATCGCCGTTGGAGAGACTGTCGATGAGCGCCGCGGGGATCGAACCCGGGTTCGACGCACCGTTGCCCGAGGCAACATCGCCGTCGATCTCGAAACCCTGGACGGTTCCGGCCAGGAGGCCGGAGGCCGCGAGGGCCGAGGAGGGATTCGCCAGCAGCCCGTACTGCATGAGAATCGAGAAGACGAAGATGACGAGCCAGGACAGGGTGATCCCCCGTCGCCGGCGGTCGCTGAGCGACCTGGTGATGCCCCGAGGCCCCATGTTGATGATCCTTTCCCCCTGTCGAACGGCAATCTCGCCGCTCGTGCAGACCGATGGCGTCCAACCTGACGGACGCCGACGAATGCGGGAGGAACGTACCCCCAATGGGCCCGCCAAGGGTACTGCCCTGAACCTGACATGATCCCTCGCGACGCCTCCAAAGCCGACCGGACCCCAGTGCGAATTCGTTGCGTCGGGGCACCGGTCGGCGCCCGACGGGGACGTCGCTCCCCGCCCGGGTACGATGTCGCCCTCAGTTCGATTGGGAGCCCCTCGTTGAGCGACGCTCGTAGAACCGGATCAGGCGCGACCCCGGACCCCGCCGGGTGGTCGACCCTTCGAGCGGCTGCTCGTTCGGCGGTTCGGCGCGCCTGGGATCAGGCCGCGGCAGACGGCGCCCTTCCGAATAGTTCGGTGGCCGTCGACGTGGCGGTCGACGTCGAGCGGCCGGCGAAACCCGAGCACGGCGACCTGGCGACCAACCTGGCGCTCCGGCTCGCGCGGCCACTCGGCCTGACGCCCCGGGCGATTGCCGAGGCCATCGCCGCCTGCCTTGGGAACGGTGGCGGGACGGCCAACGGGCCGATCGCGTCCGCGTCCGTGGCAGGCCCCGGGTTCATCAACCTGCGGTTCACCGATGCGGCCATCGAAGCCGGACTTGCCGTGGCACTCGCGGCACCCGCGTCCTGGGGCCGGACGACAGCTGGGCAGGGCCGGTACGTCAACGTCGAGTTCGTATCCGCCAACCCGACCGGACCGCTGACGATCGGCAACGCACGCGGGGCGTTCGCCGGCGACCTTCTGTGCCGGGTCCTCGAAGCCGGCGGGCAGCACGTGACCCGCGAGTACTACTTCAATGATTCCGGGGCGCAGGTCCGCAACCTCGGCGCATCGGTCATCGCCGTCCGCGAGGGCCGACCCATCCCCGAGGACGGCTATCACGGCGACTACGTGGCCGACCTTGCGGGTGCCATCCCGGAGAGCGCCCTTGCGCCGATCGGCGCCGCCGGCGAGGACGCCGCCTGGTCGGCGGGCCGCTGGGCATCGGAGCAGATCCGGGCCGGGATCGAGGCGTCGCTCGATACCCTGGGTGTGCACTTCGACGTCTGGAAGACCGAGGGCAGCCTCCATGCCGAGGGCTGGGTCGAGCGCGCGATCGACCGTCTCCGCGGGTCAGGCCACTTGTACGAGCAGGACGGGGCCTTGTGGTTCCGCTCGACGACCTTCGGCGACGACAAGGACCGGGTCGTCATTCGAACCAATGGCGAGCCCACCTACTTCGCGTCGGACCTCGGCTACGTGACCGAGAAGTTCAGTCGAGGTTTCGATCATCTGATCTACATCTGGGGCGCCGACCACCACGGAACGGTCGCCCGGGTCCGCAACGCGGCCGAGGCAATGGGCTTCGACAAGGCCAGGGTCGAAATGATCCTGACCGGCTGGGTCCGGTTCGTGCGGGATGGGGTCGAGGTCTCGATGTCCAAACGGGCCGGCAACTTCGTGACGCTGGACGAGCTCCTGTCGGAGATCGGCGTCGATGCCGCGCGCTGGTTCTTCGCCAGTCGCGGCGCGAACATGAACATTGACTTTGATATCGAGCTGGCCAAGAAGCAATCCAACGAGAACCCGGTCTACTACGTCCAGTACGCCCACGCCCGGATCGCGTCGATCCTTCGGAAGGCGGGCGAGGTCGGTCTGGGCGCGGCGACAGATCTGCGCGGCGCTGCTGCCGACGGGCCTGACGGCGCCCTGGCCAGGGTCGTGGTCCGCTACCCGGAGGTCGTCGAGGACGCCGCGGCGGCACAGGAGACCCAGGGCGTGACGACGTACGCCGCGGAACTCGCGACCGCGTTCCACGCCTTCTATCGCGATGCGAAAGTGCTCGATCCGGCGGAGCCGGCGCGCTCCGCGGCGCGGTTGGCGCTCGTGGATGCGACCCGGATCACCCTCGCGTCGGCCCTCGGCTTGCTCGGAATTTCGGCCCCGGACGAGATGTAACATCTGGACGGGCGGACGTCCGGATGTTCGGTCGAGCGTTCGCTCAGCCTCCGACCCTGCGAGCCGCCAGCGAGGGACCGCATGTCTGATCCGCAGGACACCGATACGACGGGCACCGGACCCAAAGCCTCCGATTCACCGCTCGGAGGTGTACCTCCGTCCAGGTTCTGCCATGCCTGCGGAGCGCCAATCGATCCGCAAGCGGAAATCTGTCCGAAGTGCGGCGTCCGACAACCAATGGTGGCCGCTGGCCCGGGCAAAGATCGGGTAACGGCGATCCTGCTCGCGCTCTTTCTGGGGTGGATCGGCGTTCACAAATTCTATTTGGGAAAGACCGTCCTCGGGATGGTTTATCTGGTCTTCTTCTGGACCGGCATTCCATCGCTGATCGCCTGGATCGAGGCGATCACGTATCTGTTGAAGAGCGACGAGGCATGGGTAGCCGGATATGGCGGCCCGGCGCGGCGCTCGAACGGTGCCCTGATCGGATGCCTGTGGGTGATCGCGCTGCTCCCTCTGGTGGCGATCCTTGCGGGCATCTCGCTGGTCTTTCTCGGCGGCCAGATCAGCGACATCCTCACCAAGGCCGGAACGTCGATCTGAGGATCGGGCGAGGTCGGCCGCGGTGCGCTTGGCGCTCGTGGATGCGACCCGCGGACTCGGCGTCGGGACTGGGCGTCGGGACCGGGCGTCGGGACTGGGCGTCGGGACCGGGCGTCGGGACTGGGCGTCGGACCCGTCAGTCGATGATGATGAAGACCGGCCCCAGGAGCGTTCGGAGGATGTTCTGGATCGCGAGATCATCCGGGCTGCCTCCCGACCGGATCACGATCGCCACGCGTGGATCGGAGCGTCGGACCTGCGCGTCAAGGTGGAGGCCCGCGATAGCGGCGTTCGCCGCAGACTCGAATGCCTGGGCGTCGGATGGACTGTCCCAGGCGGTGATCCAGGCCACGGCTGTGGCCCCACCGGGACCATCCATCAGGGCGAGGCGGTCGCCGCCCCAGCCCTCGGCCGCGACTCGGGCGACGTCGCCCGGAACGCCGCCCTCGCGCAGCCAGACCCGGGTCTGCAGTTCCCCGAACGTGTCCTGGGCGGTCGCGGTCCAGCCCGAGCCGAAGAACGAGGCGAGATTCGTCGGAATTTCGGGTCGAACCGGGACAAGCGCCGGCGGCGAGGCGCCCCGATGCAGGATCTGCTCCGTCGTGGTCGGCAGGTCCTTGTACGCCGCGTTCACGGAGCCGTAGCCACCCTCGGCCTGGAGCTGGGCCACGAACGTCGCGCCTGCCTGGTATGGGAAGAGTGAGGTCTCCAGGAGGATCCGCGGGGTCCGGGCGAGGACCGCAAGCATGGCCGGGTCCGATGCCTCGGCCGCCACCTGGGCGAGCTGTGCCGGGCTCAGGTTCGCGGTCATCCACGCGGTCTGGGCACTCACCGCGTCACCCTCGACCAGAGCAAGGAGGGCGAGCGTCCGGTCCGAATCATCCTTGATCGTGTCGAGCCCGAGCGAGGTCAGGTCGAAGTGCTTGTCCTGCAGTTCATGGGTGAACTCGTGAGCGTAGGTCAGCTCCTCGATCGGCCCGAGCGCCCCGTCCCGACTGACGATGAACAACTTCTTGACGGTCGGATCGTAGTAGCCGATGACCTGGCTGCCCTGGAGGTCGAGGTAGATCCGTGCGAGGTCGGCGTCCGCAGGAAGCAGGCCCATGGTCTTCAGGAGGCGCTCGGACTTCGCGATCTCATCGGGCGGATTCGCGGTTTCGAACTCCTTCGCCAGGTTGGCCACGAGCGTCGGTCCGTCGATCACTTCGGGCTCGACGCGATCCGGTGCATCGAGCTGGCGGATGGCGCTGACCTGCGCGGCGATCGCCCGATAGATGGCATCGACATCGGGACGCACGCTGGGAGGCGCGCTGGGTGACTGGCCGGGGGCCGCTGACGGCGATGGACTCGGCGAGGGACTGCAGGCGGCAACGAGCAGGCTGAACAGGATTGCCAGGGTCAGGCCCGGAACGCGAAGTGGGCGGCGGCGGAGGCGCAGTTCGGTCATGCGCGGCGATCCTACCGCCGAATCGATGGTTCGCTCGCCAGCCGTTCGTCCCGTGCCTGACCGCCCGATCGGCATGCCGTTCGGTCCCGTCGAATGTCAGTTTCTTAATCGTGTGCCGTCTCGTCCCTGAATCGTCGGGCTCTACTGTTGGTTGCGGACCGAACCCTAGAGGTTCCATCCTCCCTCCCTCCGACCGGGGGCGCCAATTGGGCAGGCGTCTCCGGTCTTTCCTTTTCCGGCGGGAAACGCGGCGGCAAGCGCCGTGTGTCAGAATCGGGCGGATGGAGATCACTTGGTATGGGCGGACGTGTATTCGCCTGAAGGGCCGCGATGCGGTCGTCGTGGCGGACCCGTATCCGATCATCGTGGGCCCGACCGGCCGCGGCGTGACCGGCGACATCATCACCTTCAGCCACCCGGATGACGAGCCGCTGCCCAAGGCCAAGGGCAAGCGATCGCGTGACGGCGGGACGATCATCCCCGGGAGCCTGGAGGCTGCGTTCGTCCTCGACGGACCGGGCGAGTTCGAGATCAAAGATGTCCTCCTCACAGGTGTTCGCACCTACCGCGACAACGAGAAGGGCGCGGTTCGTGGGCGAGGCACCGCGTTCGTGGTCGAGCTCGACGGACTCCACACCATCCACCTCGGGGATATCGGGCACCTGCTGACCGAGGAGGAGCTCGGGGACATCGGCAGCGTCGACATCGTGTGCGTCCCGATCGGCGGAGCACTGACGGCGGCTCGAGCGTCGGAGCTGGTCGCCCAGCTTGATCCCAAGCTCGTCGTTGCGATGCCGGTCTGCGCTGACGAAGCCGATTGCGCCGAAGCCGTCTCGAAGTTCTTTCACGAGATGGGTGGCGTTTCATCCCCCCAGTCGAAGCTGTCGGTCACGATTTCGACGCTCCC
>JAYTWS010000076.1:0-2268 GCA_043743315.1 Chloroflexota bacterium
CCGAATACAGCGGGTTCATGCGCGACCTCGAATCGGTCGGTGAGGTCATCCGGCTGTGGACCTCGCGGAACGGCCGATGGATGTCGCCGAAGTTCCTCGCCGGCGAGTCCTACGGGACGATCCGAGCCGCGGGCCTGTCGGCCTACCTCCAGGGCCGCCATGGGATGTACCTCAACGGGATCATGCTGATCTCGTCGGTCCTCGACCTGCTGACCGTCGATTTCAAGGAGGGTAACGACCAGCCGTACGTGCTGTACCTGCCCACCTACGCCGCGATCGCCTGGTACCACGGCAAGCACGAGGGACGGACGCTGGCCGAAGTCGTCGCCGAGGCCGAAGCCTACGCGAGTGCCGAGTACCCCCGAGTCCTCGCCCGCGGGGCGCGCCTCACCGACGCCGAGCGCCGGACCGCCGTCACGAAAATCGCCCGACTTACGGGCCTGGCGCGAGCCTATGTCGGGCGGGTCAACCTCCGTATCGAGCACGTCCGCTTCTTCACCGAGCTGTTGCGAGCTGAGGGTCGGTCCGTGGGACGGCTCGACGGCCGGTTCCTCGGCTGGGAGCCCGACGGCGGCCTCGAGCACATGACCGCCGATCCGTCCTATTCGCACATCGTGGGGCCCTATACGGCTGCCTTGAACCAGTACGTCCGGGCCGAGCTCGGCTACGAGAACGACCTCCCCTACGAGATCCTGTCCGGCGCGGTCCACCAGGCCTGGTCGTACAAGGAGTTCGAGGGCCGCTCCGTATCGGTGGTCAACGACCTCGGCGCCGCGATGCGCACCAACCCGCATCTCCGCGTCCACATCGCGTGTGGCTACTTCGACGGCGCGACGCCGCACTTCGCGGCCGAGCATGTCGTGGCGCACCTGCCGATCCCGGCCGAGCTGCGCTCGAACATCGAGTTCGCCCATTACGAGGCGGGCCACATGATGTACGTCCACGAACCGTCCCGGATCCGGCAGTCCGCGGACCTGGCCGACTTCGTGAACAGGTCATCGGGGCGCACCTAGCGCGGGGTACGATCGCGGGGCCGCGCCGCCGCGGCATCCGGTGGAGTACTGGGAGGGCCGAGTCGCCCGTGATCCGAGGAATGAATCCGCTCACCGCGCTTTTCGCGTCCCCGATCATCCGTCGGGTCGCGTGGCATACGCGACGGATTGCCGGCGCGGTCGATCGGCGCTTCTTCCTGAGCCTCGCCGAGGGCGCGGCGATCTTCGTCGGCATCGCGGCACTCCTCGTCACGCTCGTCGAGAAGCCGTGGTACGACGGCGTCGGCCCGGCCATCGAATGGTTCGGGAAGTCCTTCAACTGGGCAATCTTTACCATCCTCGGACAGGGCGATTCAGGCTTCGTCACCTCGCTCGGCGGCTTCGCCGTCAGCTGGCTGCTGGTGCTGTTCGGGGTCGCCATCGTCGGGACCATCACGGGGGCGCTCGTGGCGCTCGTCATCGACTTCCTGCTCAAGGAGGGCCAGGGTTTGGGCGCCAGCGGCTACAGGGACCACATCGTCGTATGCGGCTGGAACGCCACCGCCCGCGACCTCATCGAGGAGCTCAAGGGGGACGAGTACAAGGCCAAGGTCGTGGTTCTCGCGAGCGTGGACAAGAACCCCGCCGGTGACGGCGTGTACTTCGTGCGGGGTGACACCACCGATGTCGACGATCTTCGCCGGGCCGGGATCGAGGAAGCTGCGGCGGCGCTGATCTTCCCGGCGGAACCGACGAACGAAGCCGATATGCATTCGATCCTGACCGTCATGGCCATCGAATCGGTCGCCCCGCAGGTCCGGACAGTCGCCGAGATCATCAACCCACGGCACGTCGAGCATTTCGAGCGCGCCCGGGTCGACGAGATGCTCGTGACTTCGAGGCTGGCCTCGCGGCTCCTGGCGCGTTCCGCGCTCTACCCTGGACTCACCGGCCTCGTCACCGACATCGTCTCAGGCGGTGGAGGTTCCGAGCTCTATCGCGTGGAGTTGCCCAGCTCTTACCTCGGTCTGACCATCGATGAGGTCAGCTCGCGGCTGCGGAATGAGCATCGCGCCACGCTGCTGGCCGTGAGCCGCGGGGCGCAGACCTTCGTCAATCCCGCCGCCGACTTTCGGGTGGCCGATGACGATGACCTGCTGGTTGTTGCCGAATCGCTCGGCACGCTGGCGCCGTTGCGACCGAATCGCGCCATGGCCCTGGCCGGCCAGCCGCATCTCCACGAGCACGGGCACGACCACGCGCACGAACCCGCCTGAAGCGGGCGCGAACGATACGG
>JAYTWS010000077.1:0-2854 GCA_043743315.1 Chloroflexota bacterium
GCCCTCCGGCACCTGATCCTGCCGATGGTCGCGCTCGGCACCATCCCGCTCGCCATCATTGCGCGCATCACCAGGTCGAGCCTGCTCGAGGTCCTCGGCCTCGACTACGTCCGGACGGCACGCGCCAAGGGACTCCGGGAGCGAGCGGTCGTCCTGCGGCACGCAACCCGGAATGCCCTGCTTCCCGTCGTGACGATCGTCGGCCTCCAGCTTGGAGGGCTCCTGTCCGGGGCCGTCCTCACCGAGACCACGTTCAATCTGACCGGTGTCGGACGGACGGTCTACGAGGCCATCACGGGGCGCGACTACGTCGTCATCCAGGGCTTCACCCTGATCATCGCGTTCATCTACGTGTTCGTAAACCTGCTCGTCGACCTGTCCTACGGGTTCCTCGATCCACGGGTCCGCCAGCGATGAGTGGGACCTGTCGATGACCGATCATCACCCGACGCACCCCGCCGCTCCCGAATTCGGCGCCGTCGACACGCTCGTCTCGACAAGGCCGGCGAGCCTGTGGCGGGACACGCTGGCCGGCATTCTCCGCCAGCGATCGGCCGTCATTGGACTCATCATCCTCGGGATCTTCCTGTTCGTCGTCGTCTTCGCCGACCAGATCGCGCCGTTCGATCCGCGCCAATCGATGCTGGGCATCGAAGAGGGAATCACCAAGCAGGCTCCGCCGTGTGTCCATCTCCTGGGCTGTCCGGCCGATCGTCCTGAACACCTCTTCGGTCTCGACACCAACTTCCAGGATGTGTTCAGCCGGGTGGTGATCGGCAGCCGGATCTCGATCGGCATCGGGTTTGCGGCGATTGGCCTGGCGATCGTGGCCGGCGGGATCATCGGCGCCGTGGCCGGTTATATCGGGGGTCGGACGGACAACATCCTGATGCGGATCATGGACGTCGTCCTTGCCTTTCCCGCGCTCCTCCTGGCCATCGTGATCGTATCGGCCCTCGGGTCGAACCTGATCAACACGATGCTCGCGATCAGCATCGTCTCGATTCCCATCTATGCCCGGATCGTGCGCGCCTCCGTCCTCGGGGCTCGGGAGAACGACTACGTGACGGCGTCCCGCGCGCTCGGTGAATCGACATCGGGCATCCTCATTCGGCGGATCATGCCGAATGCCGTGACACCGTTGATCGTGCAGGGGACCCTCGGCATCGGTACCGCGGTGCTCGACATTGCCGCCCTGGCGTTCGTCGGCGTGGTCAGCCTCAGCGAGATCACGTGGGGTTCGATGATCGCGATCGAATTCCAGCGCCTGTTCACCGCGCCGCACATCATCCTGGCGCCGGGACTCGCCATCACCTTCGTCGTCCTGGGGTTCAACCTCCTCGGTGACGGCCTCCGCGATGCCTTCGACCCGAGGCTCAACCGATGACCGACAGCCGGGCCACGATGGAAGACCTTGCGACGCCCGCCGTCAGCGCTCGGGAATCTGGGACGACGGCGGCCGCTGCGGCGACGGCGGCCGCCCGCGGCCGGGCGGGTGACCTGCTGCTTGATGTCCGCGGCCTGCAGACGTCGTTCCACACACGGGACGGCATCGTGCGGGCCGTCGATGGCATCGATTTCCACGTGGGGCGCTCGGAAATCCTCGGCCTGGTCGGCGAATCGGGCTGCGGCAAGAGCGTGACCAGTCTGTCGATCATGCGCCTCATCGCCAAGCCCGGAGTCATCGAGGCCGGAGAGGTCATGTTCGATGGACAGGACCTCCTCAAGGTCTCCCCGACGGAGATGCGGGCCATTCGTGGGAACCGGATCAGCATGATCTTCCAGCAGCCGACCTCGGCCCTCAATCCCGTGTGGGACGTCGGTCGCCAGATCGGCGAGGTCCTCGAGGTCCATCGCGACATGAAGCGCTCCGCGGCGCGCGGACAGGCGCTCGAGCTGCTGAAGATGGTCGGGATCCCCGATCCCAAGCGACGCCTCGAGGCCTATCCCCACGAACTGTCCGGCGGCATGGCCCAGCGCGTCATGATCGCGATGGCCCTTGCCTGCGAGCCGGAGTTGCTGATCGCGGACGAACCCACGACGGCGCTCGACGTCACCATTCAGGCCCAGATTCTCGACCTGATGCGTGACCTCCGGGATCGAACCGGCACGGCGATCATCCTGATCACCCACGATCTAGGTGTCGTGGCCGAGACATGCGACCGCGTGGCCGTGATGTACGCCGGCGAGATCATCGAGCAGGCCAAGGTCATCGAGCTGTTCGCCGCGCCGAAGCACCCCTACACCCGCGGCCTGCTCGGATCCATCCCGGTCCTCGGCGACGTGCGGGAAGACCTCACGGTCATTCCCGGCAACGTGCCCAACCTGATCGACCTCCCGCCGGGCTGCCGGTTCGCGCCTCGTTGCGCGGCGCGGCTCGAATTCAAGGTGACCCAGGCAGATACGTTGCACCCGGCCATCCTGCCGATCGTCGAGGGGCACGAGGCGCGCTGCTGGATGTACCACGATGAGGCCGGGCACCTGCGGCCCGTACCCCTCGATCAGGTGGAGGCGCCCGCATGAGCGAGACCGGCGCCCGCATGAGGGAGAACGGCGCCTCGCCGCTCCTGCAGGTCCGAGATCTGGTCAAGTACTTCCCGGTCCATGGCGGCGTGCTCCAGCGCGTCGTGGGCCAGGTCAAGGCGGTCGACGGTGTCAGTTTCGACATCGAACGCGGCGAGACGCTCGGCCTCGTGGGCGAGTCCGGCTGTGGCAAGACGACGGTAGGTCGGCTGATCCTCCGGCTGATCGAACCGACCGCGGGCACGATCACGTTTGACGGGACGGACATCACGGCGCTCCGGGGAGCCGCGCTCAAGCCGTTCCGGCGCAAGATCCAGATCATCTTCCAGGA
>JAYTWS010000078.1:0-5457 GCA_043743315.1 Chloroflexota bacterium
GACGAGGACCTCGATCCGGAATGTCCGCTCGTGGTCGGGGCCGAGTGCGTCGAGCACCCGATACTCCGGTCGGCCGCCGGTGCGACGCTGCGTCCACTCCTGGAGCCGGCTCTTCGGACTCTTCAGTGCGGAGGCCGCCAGTGTGGAGCTCAGTTCGGGCTCGGCATGCGTCGCGATCCAGCGTTCGGCCACGTCCCAGCCAAGATCGAGGAACAGCGCCCCGGTCAGGGCCTCCAGGCCCGATGCCAGGAGGAGCGGACGAGCGCGGCCGCCGCGGGCTGCCTCTCCCTCGCCGAGCCGAAGCGCCTCGCCGAGCCCGACGCGTTCGGCGATCCGCGCCAGGCCGGTCGTGCTCACGATTGCGGCGCGCCGCGATGACAGGAGGCCCTCATCGTCCGCCGGATAGCGTCGATACAGCTCCCTGGAGATGACGATGCCGATCACGGCGTCACCCAGGAATTCGAGTCGCTCGTTGTGGCCTGCGGCGGCACCAGGGTGTTCATGGAGCCACGAAGCATGGGTGAGGGCCTGCGCGACGATCTCGCGGTCCCGGATGGGCAGTCCCAGATGAGCGATGAATCCATCGATCCGGTCGGCGCCCGCCGCGCGACCCTCGGTTGGTGGCTCGGTTCCGGAAGGGAGAGGGCGAACCCTCAGGAGGACCGCTCGTCGATGTAGTCGGCAGCGTCCTGGACGGTGCGGATGCGCTCGGCATCCTCATCGGAGATCTCGGTCCCGAACTCCTCCTCGAGGCTCATGATGAGCTCCACGAGATCCAGCGAGTCCGCATTCAGGTCGTCGACGAACGACGCTTCCGGGGTGACCTGCTCCTCGTCAACGCCGAGCTGCTCGACGACAAGCTTCTTGAGTCGTTCGTAGGTTGTTGCCACTGGGTCCTCCTGAGGCTTCGGACCGACGGTCAGCCGCCGGGGGTGTCTCGTGCGATCTGACCAAGTGCGCCGTTCATCAGACGACGCATCGGGTCTCCGCTGTAGGTTCTCGCCAGTTCGACCCACTCGGCGATCGCCACCCGGGCTGGCGTGGCCGAGTGTAGCACCTCACCAAACGCACATCGGAGCAATGCGCGATCCATCCGCGCCAGGGAAACGACCGGATACCGGGGTGCGGCTGCGCCGATCCGGGCATCGATGCTGTCGCGGTGCTCGACCACCAGGCCGACCAGGCGGCGGGCCAGCTCGGCGGTCTCGGGATCGCCCTCGGAGGCCGCCAGGTCACGCTCCAGCACCGCGACGGCCGTGCGTTGCCCGAACTCCGCTTCGAACACCGCTGCCAGCGCGGTCCGTCGTGCCGCGCGCCGGCTCCGGAGACGATCAGCTCCCGATGCCATCGACGATCACCGTGACCGAGCCGAGGTGGAGCCCGAGGAGGCGCTCCACGGTCGCCGCGACCGCGTTGCGCGTGTCCCGGGTCACGGTCTCCAGCCGGGCGCCTGGCCGGGCGATCACCCAGAGGCGGATGTCGACCCGATCCTCGCGGGTTCGAACCGCCACCGAAGGGCCGAGGAAGAACGCGCGCCAGGATGGCCCCGATCGCGCCACCCGGAGCACGCCGGGCACCTCCAGCGCGGCGAGGCGTGCCATCTCGACGATGACCCCGCGACCGACGGACAGGACCGGGCCGGTCACGCGTTCGTCTCCGCAGCCACGACGGGCGTCGATGGCGGCCCGGCGATACCTGACACCTGCTGGAGAGCCGCGGCGATGAGATCCGGAACCCGCGTCCGAGCTGTCTCAGCCGCGACGCCGCAGCCGAAGCCGATCATGCGTCGACGAGCGCTGCCGTGGGTGATGATCACCGACCCGCGGACACCCAGCAGGGGCGAGCCTCCCGCCTTCTCATAATCGAACACCGACCGGATCCGTCCGATCGAGGGCCGGAACAGGAGGTAGGCAAGGCGCCCGCGGATCGATCCGCCGAACTCGGCCCGGAACAGGTCGAAGATAAAGGTCGACAGGCCCTCGAAGAACTTGATCACGACATTGCCCGCGACCGCGTCGGTCACCACGACATCGGCCTGCGAGCCCGTCAGGTCGCGCCCTTCGACGTTGCCGACGAAATTGAGCCCGGACAGGTCGAGAAGCTCGGTCGCCTGCTGGATCCGGAGGTCGCCCTTGCCCTTCTCCTCACCGATCGACAGGAGGGCGACGCGCGGATTCGTGATGTGCAGGACGCGCTCGGCGAAGATCGCCCCCATCCGTGCGTACTGGGCGAGGTTCGCGGCGCTTGAGTCCGGGTTCGCGCCGATATCGAGGAGCACGAATGGGGCACCGTTGCGGATCATCTGGACCGCGAGCGCCGGCCGATCGACGCCAGGCAGGCGGCCGATCCTCAGGACCGCGGCCGCCATGGCGGCGCCGGTATGGCCGGCGGTCATGACCGCGTCGGCCTGGCCGTTTCGGACGAGCTCGCAGGCGACGAGGATCGAGGAGTCCTTCTTCTCGCGCATCGCGCGGGCGGGATGCTCGTCCATCTCGATGACCTGCGACGCGTGGACGATCGTGACATTCGCCGGCAACGCACCACTGATCGCACGCAGGCGGTCCTGGTCACCGACGAGGATGACGTGGTCTTCGGGATGGGCCCGGGCATGATCAAGAGCGCCGGGGACGACCTCGGTCGGGCCGTGGTCCCCGCCCATCGCATCAACGGCGATCCGGACCCGGGCGGCGTCCAGTTCCGGCGCAACGGCGGGGCTGGTCACCGGATCAGTTCGTGGGCTCGTCCTTGGCCTTCTTCAGCTCGAGGACCGGTCGGCCGCCGTAGTAGCCGCAGTTCGGGCAGGCTCGATGGCCCTGCTTCGGCTGGTGGCAATGCGGACACTCCTCGAGCCGCGGGAGCTCGATGGCGAGATGCGCCCGACGATCCCCCTGTCGAGCGTGCGAGGCTCGTCTTTTTGGCACACCCATGGTGTCGAGTTGCTCCTTTCGGTGGCCCGTCACTGCGTGATGGCCGCGTCCGACGCGTCGCGCGCCGCGGCGCCGTGTTCAGGTTCATAGGACTGCTGGCCCGGGGCGCAGAGGCGAGGGACCGAGGGCGGAGTCTACTCGTTCTGGGCGTCGGCGTCGACCCGAAAGCCGCGCAGTGCGGCCAACCGGGGATCGATGTCGTCGATGTCGTGTGGTGGATGCCCGTCGACCAGCCGAGCTCCGCACTCGGGACACAGTCCCGGACAATCGGGCCGGCAGAGGGGCGCGATCGGTGCCGAGAGCGCAACCGCCTCGCGGAGGAGTGGCTCGAGATCCAGTTCGTGATGATCCGTCAGCCGCGTGACGTCCGGCTCGAGGGCCGGATTCAGGGACGCGCCGGTCGCCATGTCGATGACGGGCAGGACGTCTTCCCGGATCGTGGCCGCCAGGGGCACGTTGGCGGGTCCCACGCACCGAGCACACTCCATGGATAGCGCCGTCCGGAGATCGCCATGGACGTAGACGCCACGATTCGTCCTCGACAGTTCGAATCTGCCGGAGATCGTCTCGGCCAACACCAGGTCGTCGTCCAGGGCCACGGTGGTTGGCTCCAGGTCGAACCGGAGGATCGATCCGGCTCCTTCCGCGAGGAATCCCGCAAGCGGGATCTTCAGGCTGCTGTCACCCATCACTGGTACGTGGGTGCGTCCTCATCCAGCTCGCGGTCTTCCGCGGCGTAGGGGTCACCTGCTCCGTCCTCACCATCGGCCGCCCCGAACGATGCTTCGACCTCCGCGGCGGCGAGGTCGGCCCGGCGCTCGTCGAGCACCGCGATCCCCTTCTGGACGCCGGCCAGCGCCTTGCCGACTTCGAGCTCGAGCGTCTCGAGCATCCCGAGGGCGTAATCGTCGGCACCGGCACGGACCTGCTCGGCCTGCGTTCGAGCCTCGGCGATGATCGCGAGACCCTCCGCCTCGGCTCGTTCGAGGAGACCACGCTCACCGATCAGGAACGCGGCCTGTTCCTGGGCCCGACTGGCGATGTTGCGCGCTTCGTCGTCGGCCTTCTCGATGATCCGCTCGCCCTCGGCGTTGATCCGCTTGGCCGCGCGGACCTCCTCGGGAATCGCCACTCGAAGCTGGTCGATGAGATCGAGCACCCCGTCCCGGTCGATCACCGCGTTCCGCGTCAGCGGCAAGGACTTGCCCGTCGCGATCAGGGATTCGAGCCGCTCGAGGAGGAAGATGATGTCCAGGGCGGGAGTCTCCAGCAGGGGCGGGTCAGGCGCGATTATCGCACGCTGGTTGGTGATTGATCGCCGGCGAACGCGGCGGCGATCGCGGCACCCGCCGCGCGAGGCACCATCCCGGATACATCGCCCCCGAATGAGGCAATCTCCTTGACCAGGCTCGAACTGACATACCCGTGCTCGACCGCGGTCATGAAGAAGACGGTATCGAGATCCGGGGCGAGCTTCCGGTTGTTGTGGGCAAGCTGCATTTCGACCTCGAAGTCGGAGACCGCGCGCAGGCCGCGCACGATCGAGATACCACCATGGGCCCGAACCGCGTTGACGGTCAGACCGTCGAACGCGACCACGGCCACGCGATCCGTGGGCAGCCCGACCTCGCGGATCGACTCGCCGAGGACGGTGATCCGCTGCTCGGCGCGCAGGAGCGGCTGCTTGCGCGGATTGGCGATCACCGCCACCACCACGCGGTCATAGACGGCGAGGGCTCGACCGAGCACATCGAGATGGCCATTGGTCACCGGATCGAACGACCCCGGGTAGACCGCGATCCTCACGACGGCGCCTCCGCTGCAGTGGATCGGCGATAGAACGTCAGCGCGGTGTCGCCGAACCGCCGCGCTCGGTTCGATGCTAGCAGCCCGATCCGGTCGGGCGGCCGGTCCCGCCAGAAGTGCTTGGCAACGACGATCGCGCCATCGGTCAGGGCCGCGGTCGGTCGTCCGAGCAGCTCGAGCGTCGTCAGCAGCAGGCCCGCTTGATCGTAGGGCGGATCGACGAGCACGACGGCCGCCGATCCGTGGGCCAGCGCGTCCGACGAACCCAGCCAGCCGATGGCTTCCCGCTCGACGATGCGGGCATGGGCGTCGAGGAGGTGGGCGCGCGCGAGATTCTCCCTGATCGCCCCGACCGCCACGTGGTGCTGCTCGACGAAGATCGCGCCTGCCGCGCCCCGTGACAGGCCCTCGATCCCAGCCGCGCCGCTGCCGGCGTACAGGTCCAGCATGGTGGCGCCCCGGAGGGCTGGCTCGAGGATGGCGAAGAGCGTCTGCTTGACCCGGTCCGAGAGCGGCCGCGTCATGGCTCCGGGCGCGACGAGCCGAACGCCGCGCGCCGTGCCGGCAATGACCCGCCCGGCGCTGAGGTGGACGTCGGTCACGCCCCGGACTCCGCTTCGCCGCGAGCAACCGTCCTGAGCCAGCCGGATCGGAGTTCGCGTTCGAGGGCGTCGTGGCCCGGACGGAGCAGCCCGTGGACAGTCAGGAGGCGCTCGGCGACCTC
>JAYTWS010000079.1:0-5743 GCA_043743315.1 Chloroflexota bacterium
GCTTCAGCGCCACGATCGTCGAGCTCGCGGCTCCATTCGATCACGAGACGATCGATCGGCTGATCGGCGAGGTGAAACCCCTCGTGGACCGAGGCTAGGACGGTGGAGATGCGGGAGTCCGCGGCTCGTTGCGGACACTGCCGGCCAGCGTTCGCGCCGGGGCGCGGATGAACGTATCGGCCGGCCGCGAGGGCGCCGTCCGTGCCGCCACCGTCGCCTTCGATCACGTGACGAAGCGTTATCCGGGCACGGAAGCAGGGCTCGTTGGCGCGGTCCAGGACCTCTCACTCGAGGTCCCTGCGGGCAAGGTCTGCGTGCTGGTCGGACCATCGGGCTGCGGCAAGACCACGAGTCTCAAGATGGTCAACCGGCTGATCGAGCCGACGAGTGGCCGGATCCTGATCGGCGGCGAGGACGTCGCGCAGCGCGAGGTCACCGATCTGCGCCGCTCCATCGGTTACGTCATTCAGCAGGTTGGGCTGTTCCCCCACCAGACGATCGGCGAGAACGTCGCGACGGTCCCGCGACTGCTCGGCTGGGAGGAGGGCCGCCGCCGGGCGCGAGTCGATGCATTGATGACGCTGGTCGGCCTCGATCCGGCCGTTCATCGGGACCGCTTTCCGGCACAGCTCTCGGGCGGTGAGCGCCAGCGGGTGGGCGTGGCCCGTGCGCTCGCGGCAGATCCTCCGGTCATGCTCATGGACGAGCCATTCGGGGCGGTGGACCCGATCGTTCGCGAACGCCTCCAGAACGAGTTCCTGCGACTCCAGGCGGACCTCGCCAAGACGATCCTGTTCGTCACCCACGACATCGACGAGGCGATCAAGATGGGCGACCTCGTGGCGGTCATGGAAGTCGGCGGCAAGCTCGCCCAGTTCGGAACGCCGGACGAGATCCTGGCCAACCCGGCGTCGGAGTTCGTGGCGCGCTTCGTCGGCGCGGATCGGGGCCTCAAGCGCCTGGCCCTGACCCGGGTGGAGCGGCTCGATCTCATCCCCGCGATCACGGCCCGGGTCGGTGACGACTCGGACGAGGCGCGTCGTCGCATCGCCGCCGACCCCTTCGAGTACCTGCTGCTGGTGGACGCGGCCAATCGTCCGATCGGCTGGATCGGCCGGCGCCAAGTTCCCTCGAGCGGCGTCCTGACCGAAGCCATGGCCTCGGCGATGTCGCCGCTCCTCGACGCAAAGACGACCCTCAAGGACGCGCTGGCCATGCTCATCGATGCCGAGGTCCAGGTTGGGATCGTCGTGGACGGAACGGGCGCGGTCCAGGGCCTCGTGACCGCGGACGAGATCACCGCGTACGGCCGTCGGGACGGGACCGGCGGGAGTGGCGGGAGCCGCGGGAGCCGCGGGAGCGGCGGGAGCGGCGCCGGGGCAACCTCGAGATGAGTGCAGCGTGATCCGATGGGACGTGATCCAGGGCAGTCTGCCGCTGATCGGGACCAAACTCCTCGAGCATCTGGCCTTGACCCTGGTGGCCGTCGGCGGCGGCCTCATCATCAGCGGCGTCGCGGTGGTGCTCATTCGTGATCGACCGAGGATCGTGGCCCTCGTCACCGGCTTCTTCGGCGTCGTGTACACCATCCCGAGCCTGGCCCTTCTCGCCTTCCTCGTGCCCCTCACGCACCTCACGTTCGCGACCGCGGAAATCGCGCTGGTCGGCTACACCCTGTTCATTCTCACCCGCAACCTGCTGGCCGGCCTCGCATCCGTCCCCCGCGATGCCCTGGAGGCGGCCGACGGCATGGGCTATGGGCGCGCGCGACGGCTCTGGCAGGTCGAGCTGCCGCTGGCGCTACCGCTGATCGTGGCCGGGATCCGGATCGCCACGGTCACGACCATCGGCCTCGTCATGGTCACGGCGCTGATCGGATTCGGCGGCCTCGGCCAGGTCATGCTGCGCGGCTACAACTTCCGGAACGACACACTCGTCCTGGTCGGGTTCGTCCTGACGGTGGCGCTCGGGTTGGTCGCCGACCTGGGGCTCGGTTGGCTCGGACGAGCCATCACCCCGTGGTCGCGGGCGCGGGCCGGCTGATGGAGATCATCGGGCAGGTCGCCACGTGGTTCCTCGATCCCGGCCACTGGACGGGCACCAATGGCGTGCCCTGGCGGGTGGGCGAGCACCTGGTCATGTCCGTCCTCGCGGTCCTGATCGGGGTGGCGATTGCCATTCCAGCGGGTCTCGCCATCGGCCACACGGGTCGAGCGGAACAGGTTTCAACCGCTGTCGCCGGCCTCGGCCGCGCCGTTCCGTCCTACGCCCTGCTGATCCTCTTCGTGCCGCTCTTCGGGCTCGGGTTCGCGAGCGCCCTGCCGGCGCTCATCCTGCTGGCCATCCCGCCAATTCTCGTCAACACCGTTGCCGGCATCCGCGACGTGGACGCCGACACCGTCGAGGCGGGACGCGGCATGGGCATGACGGAGCGCGAGGTCCTGATGGACGTCGAGCTGCCCGCGGCGCTCCCGGCGATCGTCCTCGGCCTTCGGACCTCGGCCGTCCAGGTCGTCGCGACGGCGACGCTGGTGGCCCTCGTCGCGGGCGGCGGCCTCGGGCGCTACATCGTCGATGGGTTTGCCCTTCAACAGGACGACCGCCTGTTTGCCGGTGCCGTGCTGGTCGCGGTGCTCGCCATCGGCACGGACCGTGCGTTCAACTGGGCTCAGCGTCGGTTCGAGGATCGAGCGGGTCGCCCGACTCGAGATGCGTTCTTGGGCCGCCCTGGGCTGCCCGGCTCCGCACCCCTCTGAGCGCCTGCCCGGCCCGTACCGGCCCGGACCCGTACCGGCCCCGCTCGTCTGTGGGTCCCGTCACGGTGCCGACATGGAACCTCTGCTATGTTCGCCGCTCGCCTAGGTCGCGACGGGGATCGCGCGGGCGTGCATGGAAGGAGACGACCCAATGCGGCACATCCGCACGGCCGCCCTCGGGGCAGCGATTCTCGCGCTCATCGTGAGCGCGTGCTCGCTGGGTGGGGGCAGCTCTGCATCCAAGGGGACGATCGCCAGTCAGCTGGCCCTGGCCGGACCGCCCGAGTGTCCCGATCGACCGTTCTGCCTCAAGGGGCTGACCGAGAAATATGGGCTCACGTTCAAGGAGTTCAAGCCGACCGACCCCGGTGGGCCCATTACCGTCGCAGCGCTCACGAAGGGCGATGCGCAGGTCGGCCTGCTGTTCACGTCCGACCCGGTGATCGCGACCAACGGCTTCGTCCTGCTCCAGGATGACAAGCAGCTCCAGCTGGCCGACAACCTGGTGCCGGTCGTCCGCAAGGACGCGCTCGACGCGAACCCGGTCATCAAGGACGCCCTCAATGCCGTCAGCGCCAAGATCGATCAGGCGACCCTGACCGATCTCAACAAGCAGGTCACCATCGACGGCAAGGCCGCCGCCGATGTCGCCAAGGCCTGGGTCGATGCCCAGGGGTTCACCTTCTCGGGTGGTTCCGGAACCGTCAAGGTCGGCTCCACGAACTTCTACGAGCAGGAGATCCTCGGCGAGATCTACGCCCAGGTCCTCGAGGGAGCCGGAATCACGGTTGAGCGGAAATTCCAGCTTGGTAACCGCGAGATCGTGTTCCCGGCCCTCGAAGCCGGCGACATCGATGTCCTCGCGGAGTACGCCGCGACCGCACTCGAGTTCGTGAACAAGAGCGCCGGCGAGGCGTCCACGGATCCGGCCGCCACCGTGGCCAAGCTCAACGAGCACCTGTCCGGCATGGGCGGTGGCCTCGTGGCGCTCGACCCGGCATCCGCGACCGACCAGAACGGCTTCGTGGTCACGAAGACAACGGCCGACAAGTACGGCCTCGTCAAGATCAGCGACCTGGCCAAGCCGGCTTCCTGATCCAGCGCGCATTCGCACGTTCGTGGGAAACCCCCGGCCTCCGGCCGGGGGTTTCTGATTCGTCCCAGGCCCGCGCCGTGTGTGAGCTCAGAATTGTGGGGACGGGGCGCGCTACTCCCGCTCGGCGATCTCCAGGAGGCGCTCGGCGTTCCGGATGGTCACCTGGTGGCGGGTGACATCCAGCAGTTCACGCCGCCGGAAGTCGGACAATGTGTGAGCCAGGGTCTCGCGCGTGGTCCCGACCATCTCTGCCAGCTCCTGCTGGGTCAGGCGAGCCTGTATGAGCGTTCCCTTCGGGGTCGATATCCCGAATCGCTCGGCGAGGTCGATGAGCCGACGGGCGAGGCGCTGATCGACGCGCTGGTACGCCATCGCCTCGAGTTCGCGCTCGGCACCTTCGAGCCGGCTGGACAGGTGACGAATGATGTTGACGCCTACGGTCGGGTACCGCTCGATCACCCCGCGGAGCTGGTCGGGGCTGATGGTGCAGATGATGCCGTCGTCGATCGCCTCCGCATAGGCCTCCGGGATGCGGCTCTGCCCGAGCAGGCTCATATCGCCGAGGATCGTCCCCTTCTCGAAGATGTCGAGCGTCAGCTGCTTGCCGTCGGCGGTTACCCGGTAGGCCCGAACTCGACCCTTCTTGATGATGTGGATCCGGTCGGGTGGATCGTCGGGCGAAAGGACCTGCTGACCGCGGGTGCAGTGCGTCATGGTCGTTGCATGGCCGATCGCCTGCATGTCGTCCTCGGATAGGCCGGCAAAGAGGGCGACCTCGCTGAGCAGGCCGATCTTCTGCGCGAAACTATGCGCCGGGGTCGAAGGGGTCATTTCCGCTGATCCACGATGACGAGGCGCCCGCCGGAGAAGGGCCGTCCGGGGTCGACGCCGATCGCAGTGTAGAGGGCAAGGGGCAGGCCGAGGTCGCCGAGATACAGCCGACCGATCCGCGTCCGGCCGACAGGAGACCGGATGCCGACTTTCGGGAGGGCAAGCGTCAGGGTCGCCGCCGGGTTGACGACGACTCCGACAGCCTCACCTGAGTCCGGATCCATCCCGGATGGGAGGTCGAGGCTCACGACGGGCCGGCGAGATCTGGCGATGAACCCGATCAACCGCTCCTCCTCACCTCGAGGGGCTCCGCGCAGGCCGTACCCAAGGACCGCGTCGACTACCATCTCGGCGCCGGCGAGAGCGTCCTTCAACTCAGCGTCGCTCAGGTCAAACGTCGCGACGCAGCATGAGACGCCCATCGCGATCAGGGTTGCAAGCTGGTGGCGCGAGGCCTCGGTCGTGCGCAGGGCGGGCCGGGACAGGACGACGCGAACAACCGCCCCACGATTGACCAGGTGACGTGCGGCGACGAGGCCGCCGCCGCCGTTGTTACCCGGTCCGACCGCCACGACCACGGTCCGACCGACCAGGTCGCCGCCGAGCTCGAGGCGCACGACTTCGGCAAAATGCGAGCCCGCCTGCTCCATCATCTGCAGAAGGGTGATTCCGTACTCTTCGATCGCGAGACGATCGACCTCAGCCATCTGGGCGGCGGTGAGCGAGGCAATCGGCGACCCGACATGCGGGACGGCGCTGTTGGCCGCTGTGATCATGGGTCCTCGTCGAACCACGGGGCTGCGCTCGTCCGGGCTTCCACCCGCCCGGTGCACCGACAGCGGGCGGTCAGCCTGGCCACTCATCAGCCGACATATCGTCGGTCCGCGTAGCACCAGATGAACCCGGAATCCGCCGGCATCTGGTAAATGACCTGGTGTTTGGTGGTGTGGGCGTGGGCACGAGCGTGGCCGGCCTGCGACTCGCAGCAGCCGACGTGCCCGCAAGTCGCACAGAGGCGCAGGTTGTAGTCGCTGCCACATTCCCCGCAGCGAGAACCGCT
>JAYTWS010000080.1:0-1982 GCA_043743315.1 Chloroflexota bacterium
CCGATCGGGTCGATCGATGTCGTCGGCTCGTCGAGAATGAGGACATCAGGATCCTTCAGGAGCGCGTCGGCGATCCCGAGCCGCTGGAGCATGCCGCGCGAGTAGGTGTCCGTGGCCGTGTCGGCGCGACCGACCAGTCCCACCTGCTCCAGAACATGCCCGATCCGCTCCTCCGTCTCATCGGCTCTGAGGCCGTTGAGCTCGGCGGTGTAGCGCAGGTTCTCGCGACCGGTGAGATTGCCGTAGAAGCCGACGGCGTCCGGCAGGTAACCGACCCGCCGCTTGACCTCGAGGGGCCGACGGGCCGGATCGAGGCCGACGACGCGGGCGGTGCCACCCGATGGCTCGGTCAGACCGAGCAGCATGAGGATCGTGGTCGTCTTGCCAGCGCCGTTCTGGCCCAGAAGGCCGAAGATCTCGCCCGCACGAACCTCGAGATCGAGGACGTCGACGGCCACGAAGTCGCCGTAGCGCTTTGTGAGCGCACGCGTCCGGATCGGCGCGCTGGCCGCCGCGGGATCAGTCGCAGGCGATGACCTGCGCCGACGCGACGGGCGGGCCGGTGCGATGTCAGTCACCTGTTACCGCCGGCCGTAGCGCTGAAAGACCCACCAGACACCAGCCCCGACGGCGATGATCAGCGCGATGCCAACAACGCCCCAGATGATGGATGTCTCGACGGTGTAGCGGATTTCGATGGAGTCGCGCGCGGACGAATCGCCGCTCGCCGACAGGGTCACGGTGTAGTCGCCGGCGATGGCGTCGCCAGATGGTTTGACCTGGGCATTCACGGTGACCGATTGGCCGGCGGCGATCGTGGCCACGGTCGGCTGGTCGAACGTGATGTCCCATTTGCCCGGACCCGTTCCGGTCAAGGTCACGTTGGTGATCTCGGCGGTTCCCGTGTTCGTCAGGACGATGGCAATGGGGCTGGTGCTCCCCGCCGAGCCACGACCGTTGAGGCGGCTGTCCGACGTATCCATGGTCAAGGTATAGGTCCCGGTGATCTCGACCTGCAGGTCGTTCACGAGGGTCTGACCGCCGACGCTGGTCGCGACCTGCATCTTGTAGGTCCCAGCGGCGACGTCGGCGGGCGGTGTCACAGCCACGGTGACCCCGGCCGTCGAGCCGGCCTTGACGGTGGCCGAGGCAGCCTGGCTCTGGCCGGTCAGCGTCGTGTTCACGGTCCAGCCTGTCGGGCCCGCGCCGGTCGCGGAGTAGGTCTGGTCCTCGGTCGTGTCGTTCACGAGGGTCAGGCTGAAGTTGAAGGACTGGGTGCTCGGCCCGCGAAGTGCGGGAATATCGTTTTTGATGGTCAGAGCGCCCGTCGCGTTCGGGTCGACCCGGACCACGAGCGGGAGTTCGGTGGAACCGTTTTGTGCCTGGCCGGCCAGCGTCATGGTCGTCGTGCCCTTGGCGTCGGCCGGCACCGTCATGTCGACTCGGATGCTGGTCACCTGCGGGTCGCCGGCCGCGTTTGCGCCCTGCGTCTCAACCGCGTCGATCACGAATCCACCTCCGTGGATGGCTGCCTTCCAACTCGCGGGCGCCCCGGTGAGCGTGAGGGCGACGCGGTCGGGCGTTGGCGTCGAGATCGTGACGTTGAAGCTCACCGTCGCGCCGGGCGCCACGACGATCGCGGGGTACGGCGTCGTGACCGTCAACCCGCTCGAAGCCAGTGCGGCCGGAGCCAGCGAGGCGAGGGCGAGGGTGCCGGCGGCAAACGCCGTGAGGGTTCGCCTGATGCCTGAACGGAAGCGCGGACGGGTCCGCGAGGAAGCCGCGATCCGAACACCGGAACCTTGATCAGTCATCATGCTCGCCACGATCTCCTCTTGCCTCGGTCATCTGAACGTCACATCGGCCGCCGTCGGGCGGGCTTGCCTGCCGCGGGCGGGCGCGTGGCCGGCCAATTCATGGCCCCTCGCGGGACGCGCGTCACTGAATCTGCCAAGAGTGTGGCAGATCTGCAACAGCAGTCG
>JAYTWS010000081.1:0-23705 GCA_043743315.1 Chloroflexota bacterium
TGGCCAGCCACCGACCGATCCGATCGGCACCCACAGGAGCGTGATCACGGCTGGCGCCAGCCGCACGGCCCACGGGACGAGCCGGCGACCTCGCTCCGAAAACGCGCCGATGAATGAGGTCAGGTACAGCGCGAGGGGAACGATCCACAGCAGCGGAGCGGCGATCAGGTCCACCGCGATGAAATTCGTGACCGCGGCGAGAAGTCCAGCTGGCACCGCAGCCAACAGCAGCCATCGGGTTCGGCGCACCCAGCCGATGGGGGGAAGGACCTGGTCGATCGGATCGCGTTCAGGATCCTCGGGCGACGCCGAGACCGCCACTTCGAGACCGGGCCGGCGTGTGCGCCAGACCACGCTGCCTGCGCCTGCCAGCACAACGGCCAGGATCACGAAACCGATCGACCACAGGGTGAGCTGCCCTGACAATCCGATGTTCGGGCCGATCAGGAACGGGTACCCAAGGAGCGCACCCAGCGACGCCGCATTGCTCAGTGCGTAGAGCCTGTACGGGTCGGTCCGACTCGACTGATCGCGTCGCGCCGCGAACCAGGCCGACAGAAGCGGGGTCGTCGCGGTCAGGACGAAGACCGGCGGGCCGACCCGGATGGCGAGGACTCGCAGGACATCGAGGACCGCGGGGAGTTCACCCGGACTCGATGTGCCAGCGTTGGCGGGCATCAGCGCCAGCCAGAGCACGGCCATGATGCTGACCGCGATGTGGACACAGAGCGCCGTACGAGCGGACAGCCGCGTCACTGAGACGTGGCCGTACAGGTAGCCCAGCAAGAGGGTTCCCTGGAAGAACACGAGGACGGTCGCCCAGACCGCGGGAGTGCCGCCGTACAGCGGCAGCACGATCTGTCCGATCAGCGGTTCCAGCCAGAACAGCAGGAAGGACGAGATCCCGATCCCGAGCGCGAAGATGGCCATCGACTCGTGGTCCCGTCGCCACCCGGCGTGCTAGGACGCGACTCCGAGTTCGCGTACCACCCACGAGGCGAGGACGCGGGCGCAATCGACAACGTCGTCGATCGGAACCGACTCGTCGGCACTGTGAGCCTTCGCGATGTGGCCCGGTCCGAAGATGATGGTGGGGGTCTGTCCCTCGTTCACGAGCAGACGCATGTCCGCGCCGTAGGGCTCGCCGAGGAACGCCGGTGTCCGAGCGAGAACCGCTTCCACCGCGGCGGCGAGCGATACCGGGAGCGGGTGATCGGCTGGAACCCGTGCCGATGAGAACAGCCCGCCCACGAGTTCGACCGTCGGGGGATGCTCGCGCAGGAACGGGTGCGCCGCGGCGGCGTCCGCGATGCATGCTCGGAGGCGAACTTCCGCATCGCGCCACGACTCCCCGAGTGCAACGCCATAGCGACCGTCGGCGGCGATCCTGTCCATGACCGTGGACGCCCAGTCGCCGCCGCGAACGATGCCGATGATCGTGGGATACGGCAGGCCCAGGGCGGTCATCAGCGGATCGGTCTCGGCCGCGTTTCGGACGATCTCGTCGGCCTCGAGGGCGGCGACGATGTCATTCAGGTTCGCGAGCGCCGAGACGCCCTCGCGGCGCATCGAGGCATGGGCGGCCTTGCCGGCCACCGTCAGCCGGAACACGATTGCCCCGGCGTGAGCGATGACCACGTCCATGTCGGTCGGCTCGGTGATGATGGCCATGTCGCCCGTCGCACCGGCGCGGATCGCGGACAGCATCCCCTGGCCGCCGTCCTCTTCCGATGGCACGAAGACCGCGACGACCTCGCCCTCGAGTCGGTCGGCGGCGCCGGAATCGACGATGGCCCGCATGGCCCCGAGGATCGAGGCGCAACCGCCTTTCATGTCGCACGAGCCGCGGCCGTGGAGCTGGCCGTCGATGATCTCGGCGCCCCACGGATCGACGGTCCACGTGGCCGGCTCACCGACCGGCACCACGTCGGTATGACCGACGAGCAGCAGCCGCCGGCCGCCGGGGCGTCCGAGTCGGCCGATGACGACCGGCAGTTCGGTTCGCGGCATCTCCTGCCCTGGCCAATCCGGATCGGTGCGTGCGAATTCGACCGGGTCGGTCTCGATGCGCTCGATGGCACAGCCCATGTCGGTGAGGATCGCCGCGACCAGGTCCTGGACCGCCCGCTCGTCGCCGGTGATGCTGCGGGTCCTGACGAGCCGGGTCAGGTCCTCGATGGCGCGCGGGCCATCGACCGCCGCCACGACCCGTTGGGCCATCTCGGTCCGCAGCTCAGCCACGGAGAATCGGCCGCGTCATGCAGGTGGGCCCGCCCGAACCGTTGATCCCGATCTCGGTCGCGGGGTACGTGTGGATGTCACAGCCGGCCGCAGCCAGGGCCCGTGCCGTCGCGGGATTTCCTTCCGCCAGGATGACGACCCCGGGGCGGACTGCGAGGACGTTGCAACCCAGCGTCCCGAATTCCTCCTCCGGGACGGCGATCGTGCGGATCCCGAGATCGCGGAGGAGCTCCCACAACCCGACGGGCAGGAGCGGCGGGAAGACGACGGCGAGGTCGTCGGACACGGGCGAGATCACCGATAAAAGGTGGATCAGCTCGGCCGGACCACGCCAGTACGGGACATCGAAGACGCGGACGTCGCCACCGACGATCTCGGTCAGCTGCCGGACGCCTTCGCTGTTGGTCCGGAGCGTCCGGCCGATGACCAGGAGGTCCGGACGAAGCCAGAACGTGTCGCCCCCTTCGATCGTGCCCGGGTCCGTGATCCGGCCGAGTGCCGGGATCCCGGCTGCCGCTGTCCAGGCTTCGATGACCGCCGGTTCCGGAAGCCGGTTCGGCTTGCCCGGCCGCAACGCGATCGAGCCTCCGTCAGCCACCAGCAGCGGATCGAACGTGTAGGTCAGGTCCGGGCTCGTGATCTCGACCTCGAGCCGGTGAACGCGTGGCCCAAGCGACGCCAGCAGGTCAACGAATACGTCATGTTCCCGCTGGGCGAGGAGCAGATCGACCCGGTGCAGGAACCCATGAGCAGGGTCGTCGAAGGCGCGGCCGAACGCCGGGCCGGGGCGCTTCACGAGGACCTCGTGCAACGGCGCCGTCATGCTCTGGGACCCGTAGGTGCGTTCACCTTGCGTCATGAGCGCAGGATATAGGGACCACCGGTTCGTCATATGTCCCACATGACAGCCATCTCAGCGCCGGGCCGCGCAGATTCCGGATCCGGTCCGGCAATCGGTCCGACGAAAGCGTGACGCCGGTTCAGGCCGCTCCCCGACGGGCGACGCGGCCGAGGACCTCGAGCAGGCGATCGACTTCGGCTTCCGTGTTGTAGTGGGTCAGCCCGATCCGGACGATGCCGCCCGAGTCGGCAAAGCCGAGCCGCTCGATGAGCCCGGTCGCGTAGAAGTCGCCATCCCAGACCGCGATCCCCTCCCTGCCGAGCGCGACTGCGACGTCATGCGATGCGACGCCGGCCACGGTCAGGGCCGCTGTCGGAGTCCGATGATCGAACCGCTCAGGGTCCGTGATGCCGAAGAGTTCCACGCCGGGGATCGCCGACAGGCCGTCGTGCAAGCGCCGGTACAGGGACATCTCGGTGGTCCGGATCGCGGCCATCGCCACTCCAAGCTTCGCGCGCCGAGTGGCACCGGACGCGGCACCGGCCATCACCCCCACGTCCTCGAGGTACGCGATGGCCGCAATCGTCCCGGCAAAACCCTCGAAGTTCCCCGTACCCGTTTCGAATCGCGAACCTGCCGGTCGAACCTTGTAGGCGGTTAGCGCGTCGAGGATCGACGCCCGCCCATATACGGCGCCGACGTGCGGGCCGAAGAACTTGTAGACAGAGCAGGCGACGAAGTCGGCATGGACGGCCCGAGCGTCGATCGCGAGATGAGGTGCGGCATGGACCGCATCGATGTAGGCCCAGGCCCCGACGGCGTGCGCTGCGGCCACGATCTCGGCCACTGGGTTGATGGTTCCGACGGCGTTCGACGCCCAGCCCGCGGCAACCAGCCGGGACTTCGGTGACAGGACGGCCTTGAGGTCCTCGACGTGAAGTGTGCAGTCGTTCAGGCGCGGCTCCCACCAGCGGATGACCAGATCGCGATCCTTGGCCATCGAGATCCAGGGATCAACGTTGGCCGCGTGGTCGAGTCCGGTCAGGACGATCTCGTCACCCGGGCCGAAGGCGGCCGCGATCGAACGGCTCAGATGAAACGTCAGCGTGGTCATGTTCGGGCCAAGGACGATCTCCGCGGAGGAGACGCCCAGCAGGTCCGCAATCGCGGCGTGCGCATCATCCACGACCGCGTCCGAGATCTCCGAGGTCGCGAACGTCCCACCGTGGTTCGCGTTGGACGACTCGTAATACCGGGTCACCGCATCGATCACCGTTCGCGGGACCTGCGTCCCACCCGGTCCGTCGAAGTAGATGAAGGACTGGTCGCTGTGCATCCGGGCGAGTGCCGGGAACCGGGAGCGGAGGGCACCGATATCAAGGGTTGTCATGCCGCCGATGCTACCGGGCTGCGCGGCGCTGCGCGCGCGACCTACACTGCCCGACCATGCGCTATCGACGTCTGCCGATCGAAATCGAATCGCCCGAGCAGTTCGGGTACGAGCGGATTCGACACAATCTGGCGGAGAGCTCCGTTCGTGATCTCGTGCTTCGGGACCTGGCGCCGGACCTTCCCGAGCGACTCGCCAGTCTCGTCCTCGCCTATGGGGACCATCTCGGGCTCCCGGGCCTGCGGGACAGGATCGGTGCGCTCTGGTCCGTGCCGGCGGAGACCGTCATCGTGACCCCGGGCGCGGCCGCGGCCCTGTTCCTCGTCAACTCGACCTGCATCCGGCCCGGCGATCACGTCGTCGTCGCCCGGCCGAACTACGCCACCAACGTCGAAACGCCGCGGGCGATCGGAGCTGACGTCACCTACCTCGACGCTACGTGGGAGACGGGCTGGCGCCTGACGCCGAGTGAGGTGGCCGAGGCAATGACCGACCGAACGGTTCTCGTCTCGCTCACGACACCGGGCAATCCGACGGGCGCCGTAATCCCGGAGGCTGAGCTGGCTTCCATCGTCGAGATCGTCGAGCGGCATCCCTTCGCGCGGCTGCTCCTGGACGAGACCTACCGCGACCTGACGTTCGGCACGCCCACGACACCGGGCGCAGCGCTGTCCGATCGGGTCATCGGCGTGTCGAGCCTGTCGAAGGCGTACGGCATCCCCGGGATTCGGGTCGGCTGGCTAGCGACCGGAGATCGAGGCCTGCTCGAGATGCTGCTCGCCGCGAAGGAGCAGATCGTGATCGCGAATTCCGTGGTCGACGAAACGATCGCTCTGGCGGCGCTCGAAGGTCGCGACCACTGGCTGCCGCGACTTCGCGGGCGAGTGGCCACGGCCAGGGATACCGTCGCGGCGTGGATCGGCGACTCGCCGTTCGAGTGGATCGCGCCCGCCGGTGGGGCGGTCGGCTTCCCGCGCATCCGCCCCGACGTTGACCTCGACATCGAGCGCTTCTACGCCTCGCTGTTGGAGGCCTACGGGACGGTCGTGGGGCCGGGCCACTGGTTCGAGCAGTCGCGGCGGAGCTTCCGCCTGGGTTTCGGCTGGCCGACACCGAGCGAACTCGAGGGAGGCCTCCGCGCCCTCTCGCAGGCGGTCGCCGACGTTCGACGCTGATCGCGAGCAGATCGGACTTCGGCCACTTTGTTGGCCACGCAACGATTATCACGGTAGGATGGGGAGGTGACGACCCGAGCAACCTCGACTTCGACGCACGCGATGGATCTCGGTCCATGGCGCTCGTTCCTGCACGCCCATGCGCGACTCGCGCGGCAGCTGGACGAGGACCTGCGCACGCGCCACGCGTTGTCCCTCCAGGAATACGAGACCCTGCTCCACCTGGCCGAGGCGAACGATCAACGGCTTCGGATGGGCCGGCTGGCCGATTCGCTCCTCCTGTCCAAGAGCGGCGTGACGCGGCTGGTTGACCGCCTGGTCGATGACGGCCTGGTCGAACGAACCAGCTGTTCGAGCGATGCCCGCGGGGCGGAAGCGTCCCTGACGGGATCCGGCCTCGCCCGCCTGCGGGCGGCAGCGCCGACGCACCTGGCCGGCGTTCACGACCACTTCTACGCGGCGATCGATGACGACGACATGGTGGTCGTCGGGCGGGCAATGAGCGCCGTGGCGGCGCGTCTGTGCGCCTCGGCCGCTCCCTGCGACCACGCCATCGACGGCGACGCCACCGGTACGGATGCAACGGTAGGCGGTCCTGTCGGCGGTGACGGCACAGCCACTCGGTCCACCGCACGAGCCTGATCCGCGGCCTCGGTGGTCCCGCCGGCCGTCTCCTGGCGGGGACGTCCGGGTTCGCCTACCCGGACTGGGCGCCCCGGTTCTATCCGTCCGGCCTTCGTGACGCGGATCGCCTGACGTTCCTTGCCTCGCGGCTTGGCACCGTCGAGTTGAACAACACCTTCTATCAGCGACCGACAGAGGAGCGAATCGCGGCCTGGTCCGCCGCGGTCCCCGAGACCTTCCGGTTCATTGTCAAAGCGCAGCGTGGTGCATCAATGCGGGCGCTCATGACCACCCCCGAAGAGAGCGCCATCTGGCTGACGGAACGCCTGGATACGTTCGGGGAGCGTCTCGGCGCCGTCCTGTTCCGCCTCCCCGAGAACATCCATCGCCGCCCGGACGGTACCTCGGACCTCGTGATTCAACGGCTGCTAACGGCCTGGCCACGCCCGATTCCCCTCGTCATGGAGTTCATCCATGCCTCATGGCATGTCGACGAGACCTTTGCGGCGTTGCGCGAAGCCGGCGCCGTCCTGTGCACGACCGAGCTGCCCGACACCGACACGCCACCCGACATCCGGATCACCGGGACGGGCCTGTACCTGCGGCTTCGTCGCCACGACTACACGCCGGACGAGCTGCGGGCCTGGGCTGATCGGATCCAGCCGTTCCTTGACGCCGGCCATCCGGCTTTCGTCTTCTTTCGCCACGACGACGCCGGGCGCGCAGCCGAACTCGCGCTCGCGATGGCCGAACTGGTTGATGGACGCGCCGGAGGCATCAACGGCTCAGCCTGACGCCGGCCCTGCAGAGCGGGGGGACCGGCCGCCGGTCGCGGCGCCTGCGGCTCACCCGGCGCGGCTCACCCGTCGCGGCTCACGTGTCGCGGCTCACCTGTCGCGGCTCACCCGTCGCGGGCTCACCCGGCGCGGCTGCCCTCGGCCGGACCGAACGCCACAAGGAGGCTGAGGTCCTCCTCGATGTCGTGGAACCGATGGACGACCCCGGCGCCCACGAACACGACCGATTCGGCGGTCACCGGACGCTCCTCGCTCCCGACCGTGATGGTGGCTCGACCGGCGATCACGTAATACGCCTCGTCCTCGGTGTGCGGTCCCTGGGGATCGATACCGCCCGCCGGGAGCTCATAGAGGCCGATGGACAGGTGGGGGCTGCGCAGGAACTCGAGATAGCCGCGACCGCCCGCCAGGCGAGCCGCGCGTAGGTCGTTCAGTTCGAAGGCGTGCACGGGTTCCTCCCGGTGGAGTTGAGGCTCGAAACGCGCCACCATCGTAGAGTCAGCCGGTGACGCAGTGCTCATCGATCCGGGCCTCGGTCGTGCGACCCGCCGTCGTGTTCCTCGTCCTGAACCTCGTCGTGGCGTCCTGCTCGACTCAGGCGACCGTTCGACCGGCGAGTGCGGCACCATCGCCGATCGCCTCGATCACGCCGCCCGCGACGGCTGTCTCCGCTCCATCGCCGGCCGAAACCACGAGCGCGCCCACTCCGCGGCCGACACCGACCCCGTCCCCTGCGCCGCCCTTCGTGGCCGCCGAGATCTCTGTCACGCTGGATCCGATCGCCACGGTGGATGGGGCGCCGCTCGCCTTTGCCGCATCGCCGGAGGCATCCGGACAGCTGTTCGTGGGCACCAAGGACGGGCGAATCTGGATCCTCGACGGCGGAGTGGTCGTCACAGCGCCACTGCTCGACATCCGGAAGCTCGTCTCGAACGGCGGCGAGCAGGGCCTGCTCGGGATCGCCGTCCATCCCGACTTTCCAACCGACCACCGCGTGTTCGTCGACTACACGGACACGGGCGGTGGCACCGTCGTGTCCTCGTTTCGGATCAGCGCGACGGATCCGGGACGGCTGGATCCCGGGACCGAGCAGTGGGTGCTCAAGGTCGCCCAGCCCTACGCCAACCACAACGGTGGGGCACTGGCCTTCGGACCGGACGGCATGCTGTACGTGTCGCTCGGCGATGGCGGCAGCGGCGGCGACCCGCAGGGCAACGGCCAGCGCCTCGACTCGCTCCTCGGCAAGGTGCTCCGCCTCGACGTCAACGTTCCTGCCGGCGGCCCGGCGACCTACCGGATCCCGCCGGACAATCCGTTGGTCGGACAGGCCGGGGCCCGGGGGGAGATCTGGCTCACGGGCCTGCGCAATCCGTGGCGGATGGCCTTCGACCGCGCGACCGGCGACCTGTGGATCGGCGACGTCGGGCAGGGCGACTGGGAGGAAGTCGATGTCGCCCGCGCCGGCGTCAGCGGCCTCAACTTCGGCTGGAACGTCATGGAGGGGTCGCACTGTTTCAACCCGGCACGCGGCTGTCGAACGACGGGGCTGACCCGTCCCATGAGCGAATACGGCCATGACCTTGGTTGCACGGTCATCGGCGGGACCGTGTATCGCGGGGCCGCGCAGCCGCTCCTCGTGGGCGGCTACCTCTTTGCCGACTACTGCTCGGGTCGGATGTGGGCGATCCCGGCCAAGGGTGACGGGCCCGTGGATCCTGTTCGTGTCGGCACGGCCGGCTCAGGGATCGTGGCGTTCGGGGAGGATGCGTCCGGCGAGATCTATGCCGCGAACCTCGACGGGACGATCTCGAGGGTCATCGCGTCGGCGCGTTAGCGCGGCCAGTGCGCCTGGGTCAGGCCTGACCTGCGGGCGATGCCAAGGGCCGGCTCGGCGGGGCCATCGGACGCAGGTACAGCCACAGGACGCCCACGACGTAGGCGACGTGGACGATGAGGGTCAGCACCTCCGGCGAGGCGCTGTAGCCGACGATCGCGCGCAGGAACTGGCCGATCCCCTCTTCGTGTGACAGCACGCCACTGATATCGAACGCCGGCTGCGCCCCGAAGATCGAGATTCTGGAAAGACCCGCGACCTCGATGAGTTCGTGGATCGCCTTCGACAGGAGCCCCGCGGCGATGAACACCAGGGCGATCCCGGTCCATCGGAAGAATTTGCGCAGATCGACCGCCCGGCTGCCGCGATAGAAGCCCCAGCCGATGACCGCCGCGACCGCCAGGCCCAGCAGCGCGCCGATCGCGACGCTGCCGGCCGAGGCGGTGATGGACGTGGCCTGACCCGCGAGGAACAGGGCCGTCTCCACGCCTTCGCGGATCACCGCACTGAAGGCGAGGACCGCCAGACCCCAGCCCGTTCCCTCACCGAGGGTTCTGTCCACGGCTGACTGGAGCTCACCCTTCAGTCCTGCAGACTGCCGGCGCATCCAGAACAGCATCCAGGTGACCACGACGGCCGCAAGCAGCATCGTGAAGCCCTCAAAGAGCTGCTCGTACGGGGCTTCGAGCGCACCGACCGTGACGAAGAGCGCCCCACCGACGACGACGCTGACCGCCACCGCGCCGGCAGTGCCGAGCCAGATCTTGGCGGCATGACGGCCGTTGCCGGTCTTGACCAGGTAGGCGAGGACGATGGCCACGATGAGCGCCGCCTCGACGCCCTCGCGCAGCCCGATGAGCGCGCCGCTGACCAGTGCACCGATATCCAACCCAGCAGCTCCCGGTGAATGACGCGGATCGCGGGGCAGCGACCTCGACGCGAAGAAATCCTAGCTGTGGACTCGGAATTGCGCAAGCGCCCTTGTCGATTCGCGACAGGTGCCCTTACGAAGGGGCGCGATGTCCTGCAGGCGCTGCGCCCCGCGGGCGCGATGTCCTGCGGGCGCTGCGTCTTCCCGCGGGGAGGTCGCGCCGTCAGCTGGCCCGGGGGTCGGCCTTGTCCGGGTCGATGCCCAGCGTCGCAATCGCCCTGGCGGCTTCCTCGCCGGTGATGTGGCCATCCCGAGCGAGCGCGGACATCGCCGCGGCGGCCACGTGTGGGGCATCGATCTCGAAGTAGGAACGCAACGCTTCGCGCGTGTCACTGCGACCAAATCCGTCGGTGCCGAGGGCGACAAACGTGGCGGGTACCCACGGCTCGACACCCTGGGGCAGCGTCGCCATCCAGTCGGAGGCCGCGATCACCGGGCCGCCGTCGGCACCCAGGACCTTGGCGACGTACGGCACCCGGGGCTGTTCGGCCGGGTGAAGTCGGTTCCATCGGTCGACATCGAGAGCCTCGCGGCGGAGCAGTGGGAACGATGGCGCGGAGAAGACCTCGGCCGCGACGCCGAACTGTTCGGCCAGCGTCGCCTGGGCGGCGATCACGGTCTGGAGGATCGCGCCGGAGCCGACCAGCCGAACCTTTTTCGCGCCCTTCTTGAGCTTCGGGGCCGCGGCGAACCGGTAGATCCCCTTGAGCAGGCCGTCATCGATCCCCAGGGGCTTGGCCGCCTGCGCGTAGTTGTCGTTATAGAGCGTCACGTAGTAGAAGACGTCCTCGCCCCGGACGTACATGCGCTCGATGCCGTCGCGGACAACCGCGGCCAGCTCATACGCGAACGCCGGGTCGTACTGGCGGACGTTCGGGACCGTCGACGCGAGGACATGGCTATGGCCGTCGTCGTGCTGGAGCCCCTCGCCGGCGAGCGTCGTGCGACCGGCGGTGGCGCCCATCAGGAAGCCCCGGCCCCTGGCGTCCCCAAGCGCCCAGATCTGGTCGCCCGTGCGTTGGAACCCGAACATCGAATAGAAGATGTAGAACGGGATCATCGGGTGACCGTGCGTGGCGTAGGACGTGGCGGCCGCCGTGAAGCTGGCTACCGAACCGGCCTCGGTGATGCCCTCCTCGAGGACCTGCCCGTCGACCGCTTCGCGATACTTCATGACCAGCTCGGAATCCACCGGCTCGTAGCGCTGGCCGCCGGAGGCGTAGATCCCGACCTCGTTGAACAGCGGGTCCATGCCGAACGTCCGGGCCTCGTCCGGGATGATCGGCACGATCCGAGGGCCAAGCTCCGGGTCCCGGATCAGGTTCCGCAGCAGGCGGGTGAAGGCCATCGTGGTTGAGACCGGCGTGGCGCTGCCGCCCATGAACTCGGCATCGAACGAGGGCTTGGGTGACGGCAGCGGGGCGGCGCGGACGACGCGCTTCGGGAGCTCGCCCCCGAGGGCCCTGCGCCGCTCATGGAGGTACTGGACCTCCTCCGAATCGGGACCCGGGTGGTAGTACGGGGCATCCTTCAGCTGGCTATCCGGGATCGGCAACTCGAGGCGATCGCGGAAGATCCGCAGCTCGGCTTCTGAAAGCTTCTTGGCCTGGTGGGTGATGTTGCGGGCCTCGACGCCCGGGCCGAGGGTCCAGCCCTTCACGGTCTTCGCGAGGATCACGGTCGGAACGCCCCGGTGCTCGGTTGCCTGCTTGTAGGCCGCGTACACCTTGTGGTAGTCGTGGCCGCCGCGGCGGAGCTTGGCGAGGTCGTCGTCGGTCAGGTGCTCGACGAGCTTGCCGAGGCGCGGATCCGGGCCGAAGAAATGCTCCCGAATGTAGGCGCCGCCGGCCACCGAGTACTTCTGGAATTCGCCGTCGACGGTCGTGTTCATCTTCTCGACCAGGACACCGTCAACGTCACGTGCAAGCAGGCTGTCCCACTCGCGGCCCCAGACCACCTTGATCACGTTCCAGCCGGAGCCGCGGAAGACGGCCTCGAGCTCCTGGATGATCTTGCCGTTGCCACGAACGGGGCCGTCGAGCCGTTGGAGGTTGCAGTTGACGACGAAGGTCAGGTTGTCGAGGCCTTCGCGAGCAGCGACATGGAGGGCCCCGAGCGCTTCGGGCTCATCGGTCTCGCCATCGCCGAGGAACGCCCAGACGCGCGACTTCGAGGTATCGAGCAGGCCGCGATTCTCGAGGTACCGGTTGTAGCGGGCCTGGTAGATCGCACTGATCGGCCCGATTCCCATCGAGACCGTCGGGAACTCCCAGAAGTCCGGCATCAGCCTCGGGTGTGGGTAGGACGACAGCCCGTCCTGGGGAGGCGCCTCCCGCCGGAAGTGGTCCATCTGCGCTTCGCTGATCCGGCCATCGAGGTAGGCGCGCGCGTAGATCCCCGGAGCCGCGTGGCCCTGGTAGAAGATCTGGTCGCCACTCCCCTCCCCGTCCTTGCCCCGGAAGAAGTGGTTGAACCCGACTTCATACAGGGTGGCGGCTGAGGCATACGTGGCGAGGTGACCACCGATCCCGGGAAACTGTGAGTTGGCCCGCAGGACCATCGCCACGGCGTTCCAGCGGATCAGTCGCCGGATCCGGCGCTCGATACCCTCGTCGCCCGGGAAGAACGGCTCCTGTTCCGGGCTGATCGTATTGATATAGCGGGTATTGGTCAGGGGCGGCAGGCCGACCTGCAGTTGGCGCGCCCGCTTGAGCAACTTGAACAGCAGGAACCGGGCCCGCGTCTCGCCCTCATCCTTGACGACCTGGTCGAGTGATTCGATCCACTCGGTGGTTTCGGTGCTGTCGAGGTCGGGCAGTTGCTGCTTGAATTCGTCGATGTACATGCGCCCGAAAGGGTAGCCCATGGCGGGTCGGCGCGCGCCGGTTCGATCAGGTTGCGCTGAGGTTGCCGGATGGGGCCGGCACGATCACCAGCCCACCGCGTCCGGTCGGCGGGTCGGTCGCTGCCCCGGCCATCCGGAGCGTGTGCTAGCGTCCGGCCATGCAGTCCTTTGACCCCCGAACCGCCCTGATCGTGGTCGACATCCAGAACGATTTCGCGGATCCGAAGGGTTCGCTCAGCGTGGCCGGTGGGCTCGACACGATCCCCGTCGCCAATGCAGCGGCCTGGGCGGCGATCCGGGCAGGAGCCTTCGTCGTGTACACGCAGGACTGGCATCCGGAACACACGCCGCACTTCGCGCAGGACGGCGGGATCTGGCCGGTCCATTGCGTCGGCGATGCATGGGGATCGGCCTTCCACCCCGATCTCGAGGTGGTCGGACCGAGCGTCCACAAGGGCGCGAACGGCGAAGACGGCTACTCCGGCTTCACGATGCGCGATCCGACAACATCGGCCGAGGTCGCGACCGAGCTCGATTCACTGCTCCGGGTCCGATCCATCGAGCGGGTGGTCGTGTGCGGCCTCGCCACGGACTACTGCGTGATGGCCACCGCCCTCGATGCGGTCCGGCTGGGCTACGAGACGACCACGCTGCTCGACGGGATCGCGGCGGTCGACCTGGCGCCCGGCGACGGAGACCGGGCCCTAGAGGCGATGCGTGGGGCCGGCGCGACGCTGATCTTCTCGGACGGATCGAGCCCGTACTGAGGATGGATCGACGCACCGAATTCCCGGCTGGCTCGCCAGGGCGCCGACTGGCCACCTGACGGATGCAGATCCATCTCGTCGACGCAACCTACGAGCTGTTCCGAGCCCATTACGCGCCACGGCCGCCGGTCCTGGGGATCGGTGGCCGACAGTTGTCGGGCGTCTCGGGACTGGTGGACCAGCTCTGCTACCTGCTCCGGGACGAGGGCGCCACCCATGTGGGGTGCGCAACTGATCGGGTCATTGAGTCCTTCCGGAATGACCTGTATTCGGGCTACAAGTCGTCGGCCGGGATGCCGCCCGATCTGCTCTCTCAGTTTCCGATCGCCGAGCAGGCAATCGAGGCCCTCGGGCTGGTGCTCTGGCCGATGGTCGAGTTCGAGGCCGACGACGCCATCGGTGCCGCCTGCCGGCGGTTCGCCGCCGACGCAGCTGTCGAGCGGATCTTCATCTGCACTCCGGACAAGGACATGGCCCAGCTCGTCGAGGGGGAGCGGATCGTGCTCCTCGATCGCCGTCGCCGGATCACCTATGACGAGGCCGGTGTCTGGGAGAAATGGGGTGTTGCCCCAACATCGATCCCCGACTGGCTCGCCCTCGTCGGCGACAGCTCTGACGGGTTCCCGGGCCTGGCAGGCTGGGGTGCGAAATCCGCGGCCGCCGTACTTGCACGGTACCCGCACCTCGAGGACATCCCGGAGAAGGCGTTCGCGTGGGACGTCGCGCGTCTGCGAGGAGGACCGGTCCTGGCGGCCACGCTCCGCGAGCACTGGGATGATGCGCTGCTGTTCCGATCACTGGCGCGGCTGCGCTCGGTCGAAGACGGGGTGCCGATCCCGCAGACCTCGCCCCGTGACCTCCGATGGCAGGGCCCCCCGCGCGCCAGGTGGGAAGCGTTCTGCGATCAGTGGGGCCTGGCGAGCCTGCGCAACCGGCCTCATCGGTGGCTCGCCGACGGTTGAGGCGGCGGCCGGCGTGCGGCTGAGCCTGACCCTCAGCGGCCGGTCATCAGGCGCAGGAGTTCGGCGTGGTGGGCGGGCGGCGCAGCCATCGCCCCGACCGACTTGGGTGGTGTCGAGATGTCGAACCAGGGCCCACCATCCGGGTTGGTGACCCTGGCCCCGGCGCGCTCGGCGATGAGGCCGGCCGCGGCGACGTCCCAGGGCGATAGGCCCCCCTGTTGGATGAACGCATCGAACCGCCCGTTGGCGACGTACGCAAGGGCAAGCGCGGCCGAACCCATCGATCTCGAGATACGGATCACCTTCCGGATGTCCCGCCCGCGCGACGTCGCGGTTCGTCCGTGGAGCGACATCGAGATCACGAAATCGCTCATTCGCTCCTTGGTGGAAGTCCGGATGTCATGCCCGTTCAGGGTCGCCGGTCCATCGATGATTGCGGCAAACGATTCGTCGCGAGTCGGGTCCCGAACCACCGCGACGGACGGCACGCCGTCCACGACCAGTGCGATCGAGACGCAGAACATCGGGATGCCGTTCGCGTAATTGATCGTGCCGTCGAGCGGATCCACGACCCAGACCCGCCCGACCCCCGAAGACGCCGCCTCGCCCGCGGCCGCATCGTGCTCACCGGTCTCCTCGGCCATCAACGCATCGCCTGGAAAGGCAGCCCGGATGCCGTCCAGGATCAGGGCCTCGGACAGGTGATCCGCCTCCGTGACGACGTCGCGGGCCGACTTGTAGTCGATCTGCTCGAGTCGCTCGTAGTGCGCCATCTGGAGCTCGCCGGCCCGCGCGGCGAGCTCAAGGGCAGCGGCGAGTTCGGTGGCGTAGCGACTCGGCTCGGTCATCGGCCCGGAGACTGGCAGTCGACTGCGAGGTCCTGAAGCGCACCACCGAACACCGAGACCTGGGCGGTGAATTCGCGCGTCTGACCCGGCTGGATGTTCGGGGTCTGGAGGAGCTGGCCGGGGCCGCCGACCGGACGGGACGCCTCAACGACCCGGCAGGTGGTCGCGGACGCCGTGGAGCCCGCGTTGGTGACGGCGAGGGTCACCGCCAGGCCCCCGGCACTCGCGGCAACCCCGCGCACCTCGCCGCTGAACGGGCCGATGCCGCCGAGCGCAGCACGGCCGACGACCGCGAGGAACAGCACGAACAGGAGAATGCCGCCCGCGGCGATCGCGTGGACCTGGGTCGAGGCCGGCTGCTTGAGGCCGAGCGGATTGCAGTCCTCGCACAGGGCAATGTCGAGCGCCACGGGGCGTCCGCATCGAACGCAACCGTGGAGAGGGGTGGGCTTCGACAGCTGGGGGGTGGTCATGCGCATCCCGATGGTGCCACGAACGAAGATGGGAGGCAGTTCGGGGCTCCTGGCCCTCGGCGCCGGCGCTCGGCCGCAGCCCGCGGCGCCGGCGGTCGGCCGCAGCCCGCGGCGCCGTCACTCGCGGGCCCCGCGGCGCTCGGCCGCAGCCCGCGGCGTCGTCAGCCACCGGCTCCGTCGGTCGCAGGCCACGCCATCAGCCCTCGGCAGCCCGAATGAGCCGATCCACGTCCGAGGTCGTCCGGGCGGTGATGATCACGTCGTTCGCACCCGCTTCCAGCCAGTGCGTGAGTTCGGCCTCGGGGCGAGTGACCCACGGGCTGTCATCGAGGGCGTTCTCGCCGCTCCGGCCCGCCTCGAATGCGACGATCAACCGCTGATCCGCGCGGTCCCGCCCCGCGACGGCGAGCGATTCCAGGTAGAGCGGCAGGTCCCGCTCGAAGGTGCGATCGAAGGCCGTCCAGCCGTCACCGAGCCGGCCGGCCAGCCGGGCCCCGACTGCCGATTCCCCGCCGATGATGATCCTGGGTGCCGGCCTCGGGACGGGATGCGCGTAGGCATCCTCGAGCGGATAGAACGGGCTCGGACGCGTCACCGGCCCCCCGGTCCAGAGCGCCCGGATGACGGCGATGGCTTCCGCGAGGCGCGCCGCCCGCTCATCGGCCGACGGAAAGTCGATTCCATAGGCCACGTGCTCCTTCGGATGCCCGCCGATTCCGATCCCGAGCGTCACCCGGCCCCCGCTGATCGCCTGCGCGTTGCCGACCATCCGGGCGAGTACGGCCGGGTGGCGGTTCATCACGTTCGCAACGAAGGAACCGATCTCGACGTGGCGGGTCGTCGCGGCCGCGGCCGTGAGGGTCGTCCATTGCTCGAGGACCGGCTTGGTGCGGTCGCCCTTGCCGACGAAGTGGTCCCAGCACCAGACGCCCGCATAGCCGGCTGCGTCGAGGCGGCGAGCGCTCTCGAGCCACCATGCGACGTCGACCCCGATGGGCCCGAGCGAAACGCCGATGTGGGCGGTCGCCGGATCGGCGGCCCGGCCGTCCGTGGGCACGCGCCTACAACCCTGTCTCGAACAGCCGAATGTCCTGTGGGTTCATGGCGTGCCCGTCGCCGCGGGTCGGCCCGAGCGCATCACGTGCCCCGAGCGCCGCCAGGTCGGCCGGGAACCGGCCGATCAGGTCGATGACCACGCCCTGGATCCGCTCGGCGTTCTGGGCGAAGACCTCCAGGACGCTCATGGCGTCAACGGCCTCGGTCCCCTCGTGGACGCCGGCGTCGTAATCGGTGATCAGCGAGATGTTGACGACGGCCATCCCGAGTTCCCGGCACAGCCAGGCCTCGGGGTACTGGGTCATGTTGATGACCTCCCAGCCGGCATCGGAGAACCACTTCGATTCCGACTTCGTCGAGAACCGCGGTCCCTCGATGACGACGACGGTGCCGCGCTCGTGGACCTCGATACCATGGTCGCGAATGGTCTCGATCGCGAGTCGGCGAAGGACCGGGTCATAGGTCTCGGCCGACGACAGGTGCGTCACGACGGGTCCGTCGTAGAAGGTATGGGGCCGCTGGCCGCTCGTGCGATCCACGAACTGATCGCAGACCACGAAGTCGCCCGGCTTCACTCGAAGGGCGAGCGATCCGGCGGCACACGGGGAGATGACCGCCTGGACACCGAGCGAGCGCATGGCCCACACGTTCGCGCGGTAGTTGATCCGATGCGGCGGGATCGTATGGCGCCGCCCGTGACGCGGCAGGAATGCGACCTTCCGGCCGCTGACGGTCGCGAGGAAGAAGCTGTCAGAGGGTGGGCCGTAGGGCGTGTCGACCTTGATCTCGCGGACGTCGTCCAGGAGCGAGTAGAAGCCCGATCCACCAAAGACGCCGATGTCTGCCTGTTCCACCACGGGACCTCCGATTGGGCTGCGGGCCTGCGACGTGCGCGCCGAAAGGGCCTTGGAAACAGGGCGATTGTAGGGCTCTCCCGGGCACCTTCGGCGCCGCCGGCATGGACCGGCGGTCGCTAGCATGGAACCGGCACGCGGCCAAGCCCACGTGCGCCATCAAGGTCCAGGAGTCGTCCGTGATCGAGAGCCGTGCATCGCACCCCGTGATCGAGCGCGCGCGGTGACCGCGCCCGAAATCGCCCAGCCGACCGGGTCCGACGGTCAACTCGCGGATCGCCTGTCCCTCGCGGACTGGCGCCGCCGCATCGCCGACCTGTACGCGGAGGTGCGCGACATCGCATCGCGGGATCCACGGTCGGCATGGGACCACTGGCGGACCGTGCGCATGGAGCTGTACCGGACGCATCTGCAGTCCCCGGTCCCGGCCGACTCGCGTACTGGATTCAAGGGCCACTACTGGGACTACGACCCGGCCCTCCGAACGGAGGCTACCGTCCTGTCGTCACGCGGCGCCGAACCTGGAACGGAGGGCCCGGGCATGGACGCCGGTCCAAGCGTGGGTCCGGACGCCGGGCCGGGCGCGGGTCGGGACGCGGGTGCGGGCGCGGGTCCAGGGCTCGCCCTCCAACTCCCGATCAGCACCGGCGATCCGATGAGCTTCACGCGGATCGGCACGGTCAGGATCCCGCTCCCGGATGGTCCGCAGACCCTCGGCCTGTTCTGGATGGCCGGGTACGCCGGGGGTCTGTTCCTGCCCTTCCGCGACACAACGAACGGGTCGTCAACATACGGGGCCGGGCGGTACCTGCTTGACACGGCCAAGGGTGCGGATCTCGGGACGGCCGGCGCGCCCGATCGGCTGATCCTGGACTTCAACTACGCGTTCCAGCCGTCCTGTGCGTTCGATCCGCGTTGGTCCTGCCCGCTGGCACCGCCGGAGAACCGGCTTCTCGTTGCGATCACGGGCGGCGAACGCCTGTCCTGATGGCCGCACGGCTGCCCGTGGAGGTTTCGACTACACCCGGGAAGCGGTATGTCACCTCTGCCCAAGCCCGCTTCCTGCCGTCCTCGCAGGTCTCCGTGTGGATCGTCGCCCGCACGAGGAGCCGGATGATCTGCTGCCACTGCTCGGTCGAGAGACCCGCATCCAGCCGCGCTTGGAGCTCGGCCGCAAGATCGATAGCCTCGTCGGGCAGAGGCTCCTCGGGCTCGACCAAGGTCGCCAGGCGACGCTCGAGTTCGGTTCGCTGGGCGTCGATCCGCGCGAGCTCGGGCGCGAGGTCGGCCGCGCTGAGCGTGCCCTGGACCGCGAAGTGGATCGCCCGCGTGCGCTCCTCCTCGAGGCCTGCGAGCCCCCGGCGCAGCGTGACCGTCTCCGCCTCAACGACCGCCGTATGCAGCTCGGCCTCAGCGGCGCCATCGAGGTCGGCGAGGACCTCGCCGGGGTCGCGCAGCCAGCGTTCGACATCGGCCTTGATGGTGGGCTCGATGGCATCGGTCCGGACCGACTGGCCCCAGCAGCGGCCGGGGATCGGCCCGCGCTCGACGAGCTGCCCGTTGCAGCGGTACCAGCCGACGTCATCCCGTCCGCGCGAGCCGACATAGGTCAGATCGTCAATGCCGCAGCGCAGGACGCCGCGCAGGAGGTACGTCCTTGGCGTGTTCTTCGGGATCGACCGGTTCGCCTTCAGGGTCGCCTGGGCGGCATGCCAGAGCGCCGGGCTGACGAGTCCCTCGACGGGCGCCGAGATGACCTCCCGTCCACGCTTCGTCGTCCGGCGACCGTACTGGAGCTCGCCCCGGTAGACAGGGTTGCGGACGAGGTTGGCGATGCGCCCGGAGCGCCAGAGGCCCTGTGTGCTCGCCCGCCGCTCGCCGCGACGGAGGAGGCGGCCATCCCGGGCGTAGTGGGTCGGGACTCCGCGCGCGTTGAGCTCGTCGGCGATTCGGGGGCAGCTCCAGCCGTCGATGCCGAGACGCTCGTAGACCCAGCGGACGACGGCGGCCGACGACCAGTCGGCCCAGACTGGCTCCTCATCGGGAATGGGGCGCGCCGACTCCTTGGTCCCGCGGACGCGGTAGCCGTAGGGGACGATCCCGCCACAATAGCGACCCTCGCGGGCCGCCCGGGCCATGCCGTCGGCGGAGCGCTTCAGGAACTGCACCCGGGCGTAGTCGCCGATCACCGCCTGGAGGTCGAACAGGAGCGGGGGCACCTCGCCTGTCGGGGTGAAGATCGAGATCTCGAGGGCCGCGAGGTCTCGTCGTGCCCGCATGATGTCGGGGGCATCACGCCCCAGGCGATCGACGTCATAGACCCAGACTTCACTGAAGCGACCGGCGAGCCGGTCCCGTACAAGACGGCCCCCGGCAGGTCGGGCCGAGATCGGGATCATCCCCGAGACCCCGTCGTCGACGTAGCGCTCCACGACCTCGACACCGGGCGTCCGCGCGACGGCCCGCTCGAGTTCCTCGATCTGCGTCTGGATCGTCGCCCGGTCGCGTTGATCGTCGCTGCTCACCCGCGCGTACCAGACGATCCGTCTCATCCCGATGGCCAGCGTCATCGCCGTTCTCCGTCCGCGGGGTGGGGGAGGGCGCGGGGGAAATCGAGGACCACCCTGAGCGCCGCTGCCATCGCCTCGCGGTCAGGGAGCCATGAACGCTCGATCTCAAGCGATCTGGCAAGGCGGGGGATTTCGGTCGCAGGGACGCCAGCCGCCTCGAGACCGGTGGGGAGCGGCGGCGCCGCGGTCACCCAGGCCCCGGTGCGCCGTGGAGTGCGCTGGTCGCTGATGCCCGCCCCGCCACGGCGCGTCCGATCGAACGGACTTGCATCGGCGGGCCGTCTGAGTGATCGATGTCCGGCCGAACGCCAGATCGGCGTTGGCGAGCGAAAGGACGACGGCCATGCCGGGACTCAGAAAGTGCATCGGATCGACCCGCTTCGGGATCGAGGCGCACGACGCGCCAGTCGAGGACTTCCCGGTCCAGCCTTCCCAGCGCGACGGATTGGGGCGGATGTGCAAGACCCACTGGAACCAGTACACCGCCAGCCTCGCCCGCGACGCGAAGGCCCGCAAAGCCGGTGGCGGCGCAGCAACCGCTATGCCGGCCAAGGAGGCCATCGCGCCCAGCTTCCGGACAGCCAAGTCGGAGTCGATCCGGACGCGCCCGCTGCGCAAGGTCCGCGACACCGCCCCGAAAGTGACGGAGGTGTCGCCGGAAGCCAGCGCGGGGTAGCCGGCCCTGACCGAAGCCGAGCCACGGGTCCCGGGCGAGTGCCTGGGACCCGTTCTCTCTCCAGTCTGCTGCCCGCGCACCGGAGCGTCCCGCCCCTCCGTGATCGGGCACCTGGGTGATGGGCATCGCCTTCGCCGTCATTACTGGTCCAGCGCCCCGAGGTAGCGCGCAACTGCTTGAGCCGAGGGTCGCCAGGCGCCTTCGATCGTGCCGATCCGGCGCGCGGTGATGCCCAGTCGGTTTGCGACGTCCCGCTGCAGCAGGCCGAGTCGGACCCGCTCAGCGGCTAGGTCGCGGCCTCTCCAGAAGGGTCCCGGTGGCGGCTGGATGCTGTTCGATCGCGGCATGCGCTTAGGCTGCGCCGAGAGCCCCGCAGCCTGAACGTGTCGACCGGTTTAGCTAACCGATTTCGCGCAAGTCCTTGCGCAGGGTCGTCTCTGAGGGTGAACGATCGTGCGGCTGTAGCGCTAGCTTCGTTCGAAGTAATCCGCCCGGCGTCGATGGACCGGTGCCCCAGGTACGGCACAGGCTCCCGGCGCTGACATCGGGAAAGGCCTCCAGCACCGCGGTCAGCGCCTTCCGGCGCTCTTCCACGGCGTGCTCACGCTTCGGCTTGCTGCGCCGTTGCCCGCCTGCATATCGTCCCCCGATGGCGGGCGGCCCGAGACGGCCGACGACGCTTTCGCCGGTCGCCGCGAGGTCGGCCTGAAATCGAGCGTTCCGGCCGTGGCGGCTCGTGTGCGTCGCCACGTGCCCCAGGGTCGCCGCTTCGCGGTCAATCCAGCCCGGTGGCCATGTATTGAGCTTCGGCACGAGCTCCGCCGGATCAGCATGGAGATCGACTTCGAGGAGCGCGAGCTGGCCGAGCACGAGCCATCCTCCGAGGTCCTCAGGATCAAGTCGCGCACCGGCGTACGCGATCCGATGGGCTAGCGACCTCAGTGCCTCAAGGAATGCGGGCTGAGCGTGCTCAGCAGCTTCGCGCAGCCAGGTCGGCGCGCCGGCGAAGGGGTCGGGCCACTCCCGGCCGTCCGGCCACATCGCTGTGGCGGCGAGCAGCCGAGCGGTCACGTAGGTCACCGTTTTCTGGTCGAACATCAGGAGGGGCTCGGCGATCTGGTTCAGATGGGCTTTTGCGGCGTCCACCTCTTGGCGCACTGCGGGATGTCCGATCCACCCGCGGGCGACCGCCTCACCCGCTTGCGAGGCTCGCTGGTGCCGCCGCTCGTTGGGAGTTCTCGGCACGAGGTGATCCTGCGTCTCGCTGGGTTCGGCCCATCCGCTCGCCCATGGCGGGAGTTTCGGAGCGGCGGCAAGGAGCGCATCGAGATCGTGCCGGTCCTGCTTCGCGGCGCCCGGCTCGGCAACTCGCAGCGTCGCTCGGGCGACGCCAGCGGCGGCCTCGGCATGCACGCGCATTGCTGGCGTAAGGGCGAGGGTCCCGTCCTCAAAGGCCGGAAGGAATCCCTCGAGTTCACGCCGCTGGTCGGGTGAGAGTTTCTCGCCGCTGGCCGGCTCGGGCAGCGGTCGAGAAAGGCTTTCCTCTGACCGATCCCTGCCGCTCGTTCCCTCAGTCATCCTCAGGCACCGACTGTTACGCAGTCCCAATTGCGATAGGTGGCATCCGGGCCCACTCCCGGGCGCCCAATCCACGCCCTCGGAGCCTACACCCCGATCGCCACCGCGACATCCGGCCAGGTCCGATCCGTCTCGCCCTCAAGCCGGCGGAGGTAGATCGTCGTCACGGCGAGTGAGCTGTGGTCGAGGAAGCTCGACACCGCCTCGATCGACTCGCCGGCGTCGCGCCGGAGCTTGGCCGCCGAGTGGCGGAGGATGTGGAGTCCGGCCGGCGGGAGCTCGGCCGCGCGAAGGTATCGGCGGAATCGAGCGTAGTACGTCGACCCAGTGACGCCTCGCGGCCCGGCCGCAGCCTGCCACAGCGACTCGGCTGGGTCCATCGACCCAAGATCGCGCCCCGCGTCCGCCAGGGTGGCCCGTAGCGCCTCGTAGGCGGGTCTCGGCAGCTCCCGTCGTCCGCGCTTCCCTCCCTTGCCGCGGTACGAGTAGAAGGCGACGTCATCCTCGAGGCTGATGTCGCCAGCTCGGAGCCCGATGACCTCCGCTCGGCGGCGGCCGGTGAGGATGAAGGTCAGGAAGATCGCCCGATCCCGACGACCAGCGATCGTGTCGGGGACGACGGCGATGAGCCGGCGGACCTGGTCGGCAGTGAGCCCACGTGCCGGAGCCGTGATCGTCCGCGGTCGTTCGACGGCATCACACGGGTTCGCGGTCATGAGGCCCATCCGGATGAGGAACCGGTAGAACGAGCTGAGGCAGGCGATCCGGGCGCCGATCGTCGCGGACGATGGGGTCCGGCCCGAGAGCCCGATCCCGTGGGCGTAGGCGAGCACCTCGGCCGGCTTCACCCGGTCGGGGGTCCGTCCGTTGAGGAACGGCCAGAGCATCCGGCTGTAGCCCTCGACGGTTCGCCGTGAGCCGGAGCGGTTGCCCTTCTCGACGAGGAAGGCGTAGAGCGCCTGGTCCCAGGCCGACGGGTCACCGGACTGGAGGGCGGGCAGGGGAGTCGCGGTCATCGGAGCACCTCATGCGGGGTTGGTGCCCACATCCATCACTCAGATGGCCGCGGAATGCAACACCATGCCGAGACCGTGGCGGTCTCCTCGGCTTGGCCCCACACGCGCCCCGAGCCCTCAGCTCGTCTCTCAATCTCGGACCCACGCCCTGACACGGGAGGACGATCGCGCCGAGCGTACGATAGCCCCGACGGGCGCCTCGGGAAATGGGGCTGGGAGGTCAGTGC
>JAYTWS010000082.1:0-32071 GCA_043743315.1 Chloroflexota bacterium
TGCGCGCCCGCGAGGCGATACAGGTCCAGGTGGAACAGGGGCAGCCGGCCAGCGTATTCGGCCATCAGGACGAAGGTCGGCGAGTTGATCGTGTCCTCCACGCCGAGCCCTGCTCCGAACCCCTTCGCGACGACGGTCTTGCCAGCGCCGAGCTCTCCCCACAGGCAGATGAGATCACCCGGCCGGGCAGCCCCGGCAAGCCTCGTGGCGATGGCAAGCGTGGCCACCGCTGCTGACGAGGTCAGGCGGATACCGGGCGCCGGTTCGAGCGCGGACTGCGACATCGCCCGAGCGTAGCCGAAGCGTGCCATGCGTGCGGGGACCAGCCGGTGGCGGCACGCGCCGTTCCCGACGTCGGTCAGACGAAGCGCTCGAGGTCGCCGAGGGGCACGGCCACCGGCTCGCGCGCACCGAATTGCACCCAGCCAGCCTCGAGGGTCACGCCGCCCGAGAAGCGGAACGGCCCTGCCGGCCCGCCCCACGTTCCCTCGGTCCCTGCGAGTGGCCCCGCTGTGACCCGGATGAGATCCGGGGGGGCGGTCGGCAGTTCGATCCCGGCGGCATCGAAGACGAGGCAGGCGGGCTCAGACACGATGGCTGCCGTGCGGCCTTCGAGGGCTTCGAGAACAGCCATGATCGGCGTGGCGATCGGCCGGCTGATGGCGCCATCGAGCACGAGAATGGCGAATGGGGGCAGACCGTGAACGCCCGCACGCGCCCGCCGCTCGGACGCCACGACCTCGCGTCGCTCTTTCACGCCCAGCGCCGCGACGATGATCCCGCGGACCCCGACCGCCCGTGCGCGGGTGATCGACTCGGCGTCGATCGAGGATCCGGCAACGAGGATCGCTCCCGAGCTCCCGACATCGATCTCGGACGCCCGTACCCGCCCATCTCGCGTGGACAGGACGTGCACTCGCCCGCTGCTCGGGCCGCCCAGAGCGTCGGACCCGGTGAGGCCGGACAGGACCGTACGCAGGCGCATGCCGGCACCCTGCCGAATCTCGCTGACGAGGCCATCGAACGGCGCCTCGAGGGGCTCAGCCGGATCGCCGGTCGCGATGCGCCACTGGCCGCCACTCCTGAACATGAGTTCGCCCTCGACGCTGCGGCCCGCGCCTCGCCCGCGCGCGGGCGGACCGGACCACCATTCGCCCGGCGCTCCATCAGCGGCCGCCGGTCCCGTGGCCACGTCAGTTCGGGCGTCTCGCAAGCGCTCCGCCAGCAGTGCGCCCCGCACGACCGACTCCCCCACCGCGGGCACCGCACGCTCACCGGGCTGAAGCGCGAACCACGCCTCGACAGCGTCGCGGACCACGGCACGCGACCGGACGAGATCGAGCCCACCCGTGACCGTCGGGCGCTTCATCGGTCGTCCCGCGGCCAGGACTGCGCGGCCCACTCGGCAAGCCGCGAACGTCGGCGATCCCGTCGCTCCGGCAGCTGCAGGGGAACGTCACGCAGATCGACGACCAGCCCGGCGAGCCCACCGGTCACCCGCATCGACGCCCGGCGGGTTCGTCGCCCGAGGCGGACCACGTCGTGGAATTCGAACCGCGCCTCGCCCTGCGCACCCGGCGCGAGCCCGACGAAGGTGAGTTCGCCACCGGGGAGGTCGTGGCGGGAGACGTCATCGCCAACTTCCAGCGCAAGTCGCCCGCCTCGCGGCGCCCGTGATCGCCTGCCAGCCACGCTCCCGGCGCTCCCGGCGTCCCCGACGATGACGAGGCTTCCGAGTGGGACCAGGGCGTCATGGATGAGGTCCGCCAGCAGGGCGCGGCGCTCGGCCGGATCCTCGATCGTCCCGATCGGGCCGAGCAGGCGAGCGTGGTCCAGGGCCAGCTGCGTCGACCCGGTGTGGCGGATCGTGTTGGCGACCGCCATCGTGATGGCCTGCGGTGGTGCGCTCGCGAACGCACCGCCGGCGACGATCGTGATGTCCGGTGGCGGACCCGCGCCCAGCTCTGGGGTCAGGGTCGCGAGCCGGGTCAACGCCGCGCTGGCAGCGGCCATCCGGAGACGCGCCCCGTCGCCCGTGCCATCGACCCATGGTCGGCGGCGAAGGTCGCGCAGTCGATCGCTCATCCGATGGCGGTCCAGACTGCCCGTGGTCCAGGCCAGGACGCCGTCAACCGTGTCGTCGTCCGGCTCCGGTGGCACAAGCGCACCAAGGGCCGAGATGATTCCGCGCACGGTCGGCTCGCCTGCGCCGACTCCGGGCTCGGCGACGAGCCGAGCGCCGCCGTCCAGGCCAACCTCGAGCAGCTCGACCCGCAGGCCGAGCAGGTCGGCGAGCGTGCCGATGACCGCGCGGAGGGCTGCGCGCCCATCCTCGGGATCTCGACGCTGGTCCTCGAGGACATCGCGCAGTGCATCTCGCGCGCCACGACGGCCAGAGCCCGCGGGAACGTCGATCGACCGTGCCGGATCGACCTCGTCGCCACCGATGGCCTCGGCCCAGGCCCGACGATCACGAATCGCGACACTGGTCATGACGCGCAGGTCCCGGCGTCGGCGAAGGAGCGCGCCGCCAAGCGCTGCCAGGTCGTCGAGGGCAGCCCGCTCGTCCGGGCCAGGCGGATCGCCGATGCCGATCAGGACGAGATCGATCGTCGGATCGAGCGCGAGCGCGGTCATCTCCCGAGGATCGTGCGTCTCCGTCGACGCGGTGACGACGCGCCAGGCAGTCCGGCGCGCCTCGGCCTCGAGATCGCCCACGGTCCGACGCGAGGCCCCGAGAACGAGGACGGAGCCTGGCGGTCGACTCCGCGCCTCGAGGACCGGGATCGCTTCCAGCGCATCGGCCTGCAGTTCGGGCCAGGACGACATCATCGGATCGGACGCGCGGACGCGCTCGGCGACGGCGGCCAGGATCGCCGGCGTCGACGTCTCGGACGAGCCCGCCATCGAGCCGAGCAGGCGCCAGCGCCGGTCGAGCCGGGCGACCAGTCCGACGGACGACGTCGCCGCCCCGGAATCGATGATGGCAAGGACTCGTGGTGCTCGGGTCACCGCGTCATGCTACCGGGCCGGGCCTGTCGGGGGCTGGCCTGTCGGGGGCTGGCCGGGCTCCGTCACGCGTCCCAGGTCATCTCTTCGTCGAGTTCCTCGAGACGATCGATGAGCTGTTCGATGCCGTCATCATCGGCGAGAATCGCGGTCGCGCCGGCCATATCGCCCCCGAACAGGCTCCGCAGTACGGGATCGAAGAACAGCATCGCGTTGGCACCGAGCGGCCGATACGGGCGGCTCGCGTGCAGGAAGTGCACGGCCGAGGTGGTCAGTCCGCGCAGCTGGATCTCCCGCGCAACCTCCTCCACGAGCTCTTCGCGCTGCTCCTCGGGGAGATCGGCCGGACCGACGGCGGTCATCGGGCAACCTGTGCGTCAGCGGTTGCCGGCGTGGTCGCGTCCGTCGGCGTTGCCATGGCTCGCTCGAAGGCCCGGTAGGCTTCGGTGCCTCGAAGCGCAAGGATCACGTGCTCGATCGTCGACGGATCGGCAAGTTCTTCACGGAGGGTGGCCACCGTGATCGCCGCTGCCTCGCTGAGCGGGAACCCACCGAGCCCGGTCCCGAGGGCGGGGAACGCGACGCTCGTGACGCCGAGCTCCCGGGCTCTCGCCATGGCACTCCGCACGGCCGCGGCGATGGCCCAGGCCGAGGTGCGCCGGTCGCGATCGAGCGACACGGCGTGGATCACGGCTCGAGCGGCCAGCGTCCCGCCACCGGTCACGATCGCCGAACCGACGTCGATCGGGCCATGACGGACCGCTTCGAATTCGATGGAATCGCCGCCCGCGCGCTTGATCGCGCCACCGACGCCGGTCGCCATCCAGAGGGACGGGCTGGCAGGGTTCACGATGGCGTCGACTTCGAGGACGCAGATGTCCCCATTCCAGAGTTCGAGGCGCGTCATCCGGTACCTCGGGACACGAGCGTGCGGACCGATGAGGGTCGGGAAGCGGCATGGTACACCCGGGGCAGGCGGTGGGCCAGACCCGTCACGACCTCCCACGCGTTCGTGCCGCGAGCGCGGGCGACGTCCGCGACGCTGATCGCGGTGTCTCCCTGCCAGCCGATCAACACGAACCGATCGTCCACGCTGACCGGCTGGCCGGGTACGTCGGTGACGTCGGCCATCACGGCATCCATCGCGACATTGCCAACCAGCGGGACCCGATGGCCCCGAACCAGCGCCTCGGCCCGGTTCGACAGCGCGCGTGACCAACCGTCGCCGTAGCCGATCGGCAGGGTCGCGATCCGCGCCGCTCGATTGGTCCGGAACGTCGGCCCGTAGCTGACGCCCCAGCCCGGATCGAGTTCGGCAACGCGAACCGGTCGCGCGTGCAGAGAAAGGGCCGGACGAAGGTCGGCGGCAGCGGGATTCAGGACCATCCCCGACAGTTCGTCGGGCACGAGGCCGTAGATCGACAGCCCAGGCCGGACGCCGCCATAGGACGCGACCTCGTCCCCCAGCAGGGATCCGCTGGCCCGGAGATGGCGCCGCGGCAGTCGGACACCGGACGCAGCCAGATTCGAGGTCGCACGCTCGAACTCCTCGAGTTGGCGCGCGGTCAGGTCGCCGTCTTCGGACGCCTGCAGATGCGTCCACAGTCCATCGAAGCGCGCCCGTGGGTGCTGAGCGATCGTCTGAGCCGCGTCGATCAGCGCCTGGCCACGGAAGCCGCCCCGTCCGAGCCCGGTCTCCACCTCGACGTGGATCCGAAGGGGTCGACGCCCGCGTTCATGCTCGGTAGCCGCCAGCGTGCGTGCGAGGAGGATCGGATCACCGGCCGAGATGCCGATGCCTCGCCTCGCCGCTACCGCGACCCACGACACCGGGATCGGGTAGAGGACGAGGATCGGGATCCGGATGCCGGCATCGCGGAGCGCGACTGCCTCGTCAACGGTCGCGACGCACACTCCGTCCGCGCCGGCCTCGGCGAGCGCGCGCGCAACCGGGATCGCGCCGTGGCCGTAGGCGTCGGCCTTGACCACCGGATGGACCGGCACGTCCGCGCCGGCGGCGACGCGAAGGACCCCCAGATTCCCAGCAATCGCGTCGAGATCCACCTCGATCCACGCCGTCCGGGGCAGGGTCTCGAGAATCGATCCATCAGCCCCTGCCGCGCCGACCTCGACGACTGCCCGGCGATCCATCGCGTGCCTCAGATATCCGATGCGCCCGGGGTCCGAACCGCAAACCCGAGGACCTTGCCGCCTCGATCACGGTCGGCGATGACCGTCAGGCGCTTGCGCGCGATCGGAAGCACATCGCACAGGTCCGAGGCGAGCAGGCCGGCATCGCCCAGGCGCTCGCGGACGAGGTCGCCCGCCATGCCGTGCAGGTAGACGCCGAGACGCGCCGCCGAGAACGGCGGGAGGCCCTGGGCAAGCAGCGCGCCGATGACACCGGCCAGCACGTCCCCGGTCCCGCCCGTGGCCAATGCCGGATTCTCGAACGGAGCCACGGCGACGTCGCCGTTCGGGTCGGCGATGACGGTCCTGGCGCCCTTCAGCACCAGGACCACGCCCCAGCGGGCGGCCGCGGCGCGAGCCGCGGCTTCACGCGCGGCATCATCGGTCCCGAGATCGCCGTCGCCGTCCTCGGGGCTGCCCTCTCCGGCACGCAGCCGGGCGAACTCGCCGGGATGGGGCGTCAGGACCGCGGGTCGGCTCGATCCGGACCACCAGTCGCCGAGCGCGGCCATCGATCGGAGCGCCTCGGCGTCGAGGACGATCGGAGCCGGCGCCTCCTCACCGGTCATTCCCAGGAGCCGTCGGACCAGGTCCATCGTCGCGAGGCCCGGGCGCAGGCCGGGGCCCAGGACGATCGCGTCGTGTTCGTGGTCGAGGATCCGGGCGATGGCCGGTTCCGGGTCGACCTCCTCGACGTCGTCCTCTGGAAGCGCCATCGTCGTCGCCTCGACGACCTTGCCCGCGAACAGCGGCTGGAGCGACTCCGGGACGGCGAGCGTCACGAGGCCCGCGCCCGCTCGTCCCGCCGCGCGGCTGACGAGGAGCGCGGCACCCGCGTAGTCGAGGGATCCGGCGATCACCAGGAGCTTCCCGAACGTCCCCTTGTGGGCCCGCGCGTCACGCTCGGGCAACAGCCGGGCCATCGACCGATCGTCGAGGGTGACCGGACCGCCGGTGGCAACGATCGCGTCCAGCGGTACCTCCGGCCCGCCCGGCGGGGGCTCCGTGCGAAAGCCGCGCTGGCGATCAGGCATCGCCGGCACCCTTGAGGGACGCCTCATGCAGGGCGCGAATCCGTTCCATGCGAGCGAGGATCTGACGCTCCCGATCATCGAGCCGCGCGTCGATGTCGGGCGGAAAAATGTAGCGACCTCCGGCCTGACGTATGCCGAAGGCGATCGCCACCGCATAGTCCGATTCATGGGAGATCGAGAGGGCGATCCGGTCCATGCCGAGCTGCTCGGCCCGGCGGGACGCCCGTCCGTGCAGCCGGACCGAGGGCTGGCCCGTGGGCAGGCGCTCGATCTCGATGTCCTTCCAGCCGATCCCGCGGACGCCGAGTCCGAGGACCTTGCTGACGGCCTCCTTGGCGGCCCACCGGCCCGCGAACGTCTCGGGCCGATCGCGGACGTACGACTGCTCCGCGGCAGTCAGCACGCGACCGCTGAACCGCGCGCCGAAGCGCTCGAGGGAGTGCCGGATTCGCTCGACCTTGATGATGTCAATGCCGAGCTCCGTGGTCCCTGGCGGGACCGCGCCGGCCAGACCTGGCGCGGTCATCGATTGATCCTCGGATGAGGCGCGGTCGCCGATTCCGGGCATCCCGAGCGCCTATTCGACCGTAACGGACTTCGCCAGGTTGCGCGGCTGGTCGACATCAGTGCCCCGAGCGATCGCCATGTGATAGGCGAACAACTGGAGCGGGATGATCGCCAGAACCGCCGAGACGGCCTCGTGGGTCGCCGGCACCCAGGCAACGTCGTCGGCGAATCGCTCGATCTGCGGATCACCCTCGGTCGCGACCGCGATGACGCGCGCATCCCGGGCACGGCCCTCCATCACGTTGCTGATGAGCTTGTCGTAGGTCGACGACCTCGTCGCGATCGCGACGAGCGGGCATTCCGCGTCGAGGAGCGAGATCGGTCCGTGCTTCAGCTCCCCGGCCGGGTAGCCCTCGGCGTGGACGTAGCTGATCTCCTTGAGCTTGAGGGCGCCCTCAAGCGCGGCCGGATAGGTGGCGCCGCGGCCAATGAACATGAAGCCTCGCGAATTGACGTACCGCCGCGCGAGGTCGCTGGCGTGCGGCGCATTCAGCTCGAGTGCCCGTTGGGCCGCATCGGGGAGGTCCCGCAGAGCATGGGCAAGTTCGATCTCGGCCGCTTCGGTCATGGACCCGCGAATCCGCGCGATCGCCGCCGCGAGGACCACGAGCGTCGTGATCTGGGTCACGAATGTCTTCGACGCCGCGACCGCGATCTCGGGGCCGGCCTGCAGGAACAGAACCGCGTCGGCTACACGAGTGATCGCGGACCCGACCGTATTCGTGATCGCGATGATCGGACAGCCGCGCTCTCGGGCGAACCGTGTCGGCGCGATGGTGTCGGCCGTTTCCCCGGATTGGGTGACCGCGATCACCAGCGTGTTGGCGTCGAGCGGCGGGGGGCTATAGCGGAATTCCGACCCGACCGTGACGCGGGCCGGCAGGCCGGTCCACGCCTCGAGGGCGGATGCCCCGACCTGAGCCGCGTAGGACGCGGTCCCGCAGGCGACCAGCTCGATCCGGGTGATGGTCCGTAGCGTCGGGACCATGGCCTCGATCTCCGGGACGTGGATCCGGTGGTCGCGACTCACGCGTCCCGCGAGGGCCTGTCGGAGTGCGTTGGGCTGCTCGTGGATCTCCTTGAGCATGAAGTGCTCGAAGCCGCCCTTCTCGGCGACCTCGGGGGACCAATCGATGATGGTCTCGGCTCGTTCCTGGAGGGTCCCCGCGACATCGGTGATCACGACGCCCGAGGGACGAACGTCGGCCACGTCACCCTCCTCGAGGAAGATGACCCGGTCGGTGTGGGCGAGGATGGCGGCCACGTCGCTGGCGATGAACGATTCCTCGCCATTCAGGCCGACGATCAGGGGCACATCCTTCCGAGCTCCGACCAGGCGCCCGTGCTCATCGGAATGCATGACCACGATTGCGTACGCGCCTTCGACCAGCCGGAGGGCGGCCCGAACCGCGTCGGCCAGGTCCCCTGCATAGGCCTCTTCCACGAGGTGGGCCAGCGCCTCGGTGTCCGTCTCGGACGCCAGGCGGTGGCCGCGCACCTCGAGCCCGTCGCGCAGCTCGCGGAAGTTCTCGATGATCCCGTTGTGGATCACCGTGATCTTGCCGCTGCAATCAGCGTGGGGATGGGCGTTGAGGTCGTTCGGGCGTCCGTGGGTTGCCCAGCGTGTATGGGCGATGCCCATGGCCGAGTGCGGGGTTCGCTCGGCGATCGCCGTGCTCAGGTTGGCGAGCTTGCCCGCCTTCTTCTCGACGAACATCCGACCCTCTTCATCGACGAGGGCGATGCCGGCCGAATCGTAGCCGCGATACTCGAGGCGGCTCAATCCCTCCATGAGAATTGGGCCAGCCTCGCGGGGCCCGGTGTATCCGACGATGCCGCACATCCGTACTCAAGCCCTCAGTTCGTTCGCGCCGGCACGGCCGAGCGCTGACTCGATCGATGGATGGGCACCGGCGATCAGTGTAGTCGCTCGGCTGCGACGGCCGCCAGCGTGTCGGCCAGCTCCGAGACGATCGCCGCATCCGGACCCTCGACCATGACCCTGAGCGCAGGCTCGGTCCCGGAAGGCCGGACGAGGACCCGGCCGGCGCCTCCCAGCCGCCCCTCGGCCGCTGCGATGGCACGCTGGATGGCGGGATCCCCTTCCCACTGGTCCTTGTGACGCACACGCACGGCGCGCTGTTGCTGGGGCATCAGTGGGATGTCCGTGGCCAGATCGGCCAGCGAGCGACCGGTGCTGATCATCACGCGCAGCACTTCGAGGGCCGTCACGATCCCATCACCCGAGGTTGTGTGCTCGGCGATGATGACGTGACCGCTCTTCTCACCCCCGAGTCCGGCGCCCGCCACCTGCATCCCGTCGAGGATGTATTTGTCGCCGACCGGCGTTCGCACAACGGTCCCGCCGGCCTCCTCGACCGCCTGCTGCAGGCCGCCATTGGACAGGACCGACACGACGAGGGTCCGGCCGGCCAGTGCATCGCGCGCGAGTCGCTCCAGAGCGAGCACGCCGAGGACCTGGTCGCCATCGACCACGCGACCCGACGCATCGACCGCAATCAGCCGATCGGCATCGCCATCGAGGGCAAACCCGACATCCGCGCCCCGCTCGGCCACGATCAGGGCGAGGCCCGCCGGATCGGTCGCCCCACACTCCCGATTGATGTTCGTGCCGTCCGGGCTGGCGTTGATGACCTCAACGTTGGCCCCCGTCGCGGCCAGGATTCCGGGCGCGAACGCGCCGCCGGAACCGTTGGCCGCATCGAGGACGATCCGCACCCCTGACCCGGCCAGGGACGAGGCGAGGCGCAGGCGGTTTTCGGTGTATTCGGCCACGCGGGCGCGGGCATCGACCATGATCCCGAGGTCGTCGTTGCCGGCCCCGCCCAGCTCCTCCGTCCGCCAGATCAGCTGCTCCAGCTCGTCCTCGACCGGATCATCGAGCTTGAGGCCATGCCGATCGAGCACCTTGAGCCCGTTGTCGGACGCGGGATTGTGGGATGCCGAGACCATGATCCCGGCCGCGAAATCACCGATGCCGGCGAGGAACGCGAGCGCGGGCGTCGGGACCACGCCGACCTGGTGGACGTCGGTGCCGAGGCTCGTGGCGCCCGCAGTGATCGCCGCCACGAACAGGTCACCGGAGCGTCGGGTGTCCTGGCCGACAACGATGGCACCACGCCCGCCCACGAGCCGGTGCGCGGTCGCGCGCCCCAGCGCGTAGGCCATGGTCGGCTTCAACTCGATGTTGGCGAGCCCGCGGATGCCGTCGGTTCCGAACAGTCGGGGCACGGTCGGATGATCTCCTCAGTTTGACGCGACGAAGGTCAGGGTATCGTGCCGGTTGCGGACGCTCCTGCGGACACCGTGACGGTGATCGGATTCGGACTGGCCCCGACCAGGGTCAGCCCGGTCAGCAGGTTCGCCGTGACCGTCACCTGGTGATCGCCGACATCGAGACCGGAGACATCGGCGGTGAGGACGATCAACGATCCCGAGAGCCGGTCGAGATCGGCCACGGACCCGCCGATCGTCACCAGGACGCGATCCGTGGACAGGCTGTACACACGATCGGCCCGCGCACCGGCCAGGATGAGCCCTGCGTTGAAGGTTCGCGTCGCCGTCACCGGCCGCAGCGTGATCGTCACGTGGACGGATCCGAGATCGGGCGCCTGGACTCCGTCGGGCAACTGGAGCGGAATATCGACCGCAACATCAGACGAGGCACCGCTGATCGACACGGGGGCGGTGTCGGCGAATTCGAGCGGGGCGAGATTGTCGACGTCGCCTTCGACGCTCACGACGAGCGGGTCGACCGTGACCGATGCGACCTCGAACCCAACGGCCGGCGTGCCGACGACGGTTGGGCGGACCGGCAGCGAGCGCGTCTGTCGATCGGTGAATATGGCGAGTCGGACGCGGACGTTGCCCGGCGAAAGGTCGACCTGGAAGAGTTCCTGGTCCGCGGCATCCACGGGCAGCAGGTCGACGACGCGATTGATGTCGATCCCGGACGCGTCGACGCTCAGGCGCGCCTGCGCCTCGACGACCTGGTTGACGATCGATGCTGCCCCGGTCAAGGTCGTTTCGGTTTCGGACAGGATCGGTTCACCGATGTCGAGCCCCGATGGAATCGGCCCGAGGACCGCGCGGATCGGCACGGTTCGCGTGATGACCTCGTCGAGCTGGACCGTGATCTGTCTCGGTTCGTAGTCGACGACCTGGATCCGTGGGTCGACCGCGATCACCCGCACGGCGACCGATGTCCGACCGCCCGACGGCGCCACCTTGGAGAGGTCGACCACCGCTCTGAAACTCGAGCTGTCGAGGCGAAGGCCGATATCCTCGGGCGCCAGGTACCGCACCCGCCGGACCGCACCGAGGTCGGACAGGATCGTCACGCTCGAGGACAGCCCGGTGGTCTCGATCGGTATCGCTCCCTCGAACTGCTGGGCGCTCGATGACAGGATCAGGCCGCCGTAGAGGAGGGTCGCGAAGGCAACGGCACCGAGCTTGAGCGGCCAGTTGTGGACGAACAGCCAAATGACCCGACTCACGTGGCCGACCCGGTCGGGCGTGTGGGTTCCGCCTCCTCGTCGACGGCCGTCTCGGTCACGCTCGTCTCGCGAGCCTCTGCTGGCCGTGGCCGCTCGACGGTTCCTCGCATGAAACGCCCGATTCCGGCAAGGGTTGGCGCGGTGGTCACGCGACGGGTGCCCGGAATGCGCCTGCGAGTCCCGTCGGCGGCGGGATCGAGATGACCACGAATCGCGCGCGCAAGCTGCATCTCATTCAGGTTTCGGACGATCCTTGCCCGCTCAACGAGGCTCACCTGCCCGTTCTCCTCGGAGACGACGATCACGACCGCGTCGGTCTGCTCGGTGATTCCGAGGGCAGCGCGATGGCGCGTCCCGAACCGCTCGGAGGGCACGGTCGTCTCGGTCAGGGGCAGGAGGGCCGCGGCGGCGAGGATCGCCGAGCCCCGGATGATCACGGCGCCGTCATGGAGCTCCGTCTTGGGCATGAAGATCGTTCGCAGCAGATCCACCGACAGGTCGCCGTGGATCATCACGCCCGTCTCGGCAATCTCCTCGAGGCCGGTATCCCGCTCGAGGACGATGAGGGCGCCGTGGCCATCGCCGGACAGCAGCGACGCAGCGCGAGCGACGATCGCGGCAACGTGCTCCGCAGCGGTGTTCTCGTTCGGGAACAGCCACGCCAGGGACCCAACGCGCCCGATCCGTTCGAGCGCGCGGCGCAGCTCTGGCTGGAACACCACGACCAGGGCAAACAATCCGACAACGGCGCCGGCCTGGAGGATCTGGGTGAGGAGTCGGAGGGTCAACGCCTGCGCGGCGAAGTAGACGACGAACAACACGCTGACACCGATCACAAGGCGCACCGCACGGGTTCCCCGGATCAGGCTGAAGAGCCAGTAGATGAGGAGCGCGGTGATCCCGATGTCGAGCAATGTCGTTGGCCGAACCTGATCGAGGATCGACGCGAGGACCTGCGGCATCGTCGGGCGAGTGTAGCATCGCGGCCGGGCCCGACAGACTCACTCGGCTTCGACACCCGACAGACCCGCTCAGCCGCACCTCACGGCCCAGGCCCCGCCGCACCCGGAGCGGGACTCAGGGATGCGTCGCCGCGTGCCCGCCCTTGCCGCGAGAGGAAGCCAGTTCATGGACCACCGAGGATCCCTGGATCATCACCAGGGCCGTCGCATTCGCGTCCAGCTCTGCGAGTCGAGTCAGCAGGGCCAGCTTGTCCCGAGCGATATCGGTCCAGCCCCGCGCCGCCTGGATCGCGGCCAGTTCCATCTGGACGGCTACGTCGGCAGGATCCACGGCCACCAGGATGAGGCAGGCATCGAGCGCTGCATCGAGGCGGCCGGCGGCGCGCTCCGACGCCGCGATCTCGAGGAGCAGATCCCGGGCCTGCCCCACCTCGCCGACGGCCAGCAGGTTCTCGGCTTCAACGCGCGCCGCCACGACATCGATCGGGATGTGCCGCGCAGCAGGCTCGGGCTCCACGGGCTCGGCGGGTTCGGGCTCGGCAGTCGCGGCGGGCTCAACGGTCGCGACGGACTCGGCGAGTTCGGGTTCTGCGGGCTCAGCCGGCTCGGGCTCAACCGTCGCGGCGGTCGCGGCGTGCTCAGGTGCTGCGGGCTCGGGTTCGGCGGCATCCAGCGCGTGCTCATGTGCTGCGGGCTCGGGTTCGGCGGGCTCCGCGACCGCCTCGTGAGGATCCGCCTGACCGGCGGCCATGGCAGGCGCCCTCTCTGCGGAGGCCGCCTTTCCCGATTCGATGGGCGCGACCTCGTCAGGGGCCATGGGTTCCACTACCGGTTCCGACACTGGCCCCGCAGGATCGGCCCAAACCGGCTCGGTCGCGGTCATCAGCACCGGCTCTGACGAGACCGCTGAGCGCGATGGATCCAGGAATGGCTCAGCACGAGCGAGCGCCGCCGCCACACCGATCTCGCCGGAAAGGCCCGTCATCGCGGCTGCGAGCCGCTCCACGGCCTGTTGGCGACTTCGCGATTCGCCGAGTTCGAGCGCGCTACACGCGGCCTCGCAGGCCTCCGGGATCCGGTTGGCGCGTTCGAGGACATCAGCCAGCGCCTCGAGGTCTCTCGCGGCGTCCACGGGTCGCTCGAGCTCGAGACGGGCGGCCGCGCGGCCGCGCAGGGCTGCCTCATCCATCGGGGCGCGCTGCAGGGCTGCGTCGTACGCGTGCTCCGCTGCCTCCGACCGGCCGAGGCGTCGCAGGACGTCCCCGAGGCTGGCATGGGGCAGCGCCCGATCGGGCGCGATCGTCGAAGCCGCCTCGTACGCGGCCAGCGCGGCATCCAGGCGACCCTGCACCGCCGCGACATGCCCGCGCCGCAGAGCTTCCTTGTACAGCTCGAAGAGCGCCTGGCTCATGCCGATCCCCCGAGCGGAGCGCTCGAAACGACGACGCCTGGATCCGCGGGCGCGCCGAGGAGCTCGACCAGCAGGCCTTTCTGGACGTGGAGGCGGTTCTCCGACTGAGCGAAGATGAGGCTTTGCGGGCCGTCCATCACGTCCGAAGTGATCTCCTCGCCACGGTGCGCCGGCAGGCAGTGCATGACCCGCGCCTGCGGGCCGGCAACGTCGACCAGGTCACGGTTGACCTGGTAGGCCGCAAACGCAGCGCGTCGTACGTCAGCCTCGGATTCCTGGCCCATCGACGTCCAGGCATCGGTGTAGATGATGTCCGCATCGCGTACGGCCTGTACCGGATCGTGGCCGATCTCGATCCCCCCACCGTGCTCCGCAGCCCGTTCCGAAGCCAGTCGCATCACCGCCGGGTCGGGCGCGTAACCGGGCGGGTGCGCGAGCCGAACCGTCGCGCCCATCCCGGTCGCGACCAGGGCGAGCGAGTGAAAGACGTTGTTCCCGTCACCGACGAACGCGATCGTCCGCCCAGCCACGGATCCGAACACCTCCTGGATCGTGAAGACGTCGGCCAGGGCCTGACATGGATGTTCATGCAGGGTCAGCGCGTTGATGACCGGAATCGATGCCTGATCGGCGAACTCGGTTGCGACTTCGTGGGGACCGGTCCGGATGACGATCGCGTCGACATAGTCCTCGAGGTTGTGGGCCACGTCGGCGATTGATTCACGGACGCCCCAGCCCACTCCACCGGAGGTGAGCTGGATCGCGGCACCGCCGAGCTGGACCATGCCGGCCTCGAAGGTCACGCGCGTCCGGAGCGACGGTCGTTCGAAGAGCATGGCCACCGTGGTGCGGAGCAGCGCGGGGCGCGCGTGTCTCCGGGTGCGTGCGTACTCGGCCTTCAGCTCGCCGGCCGTGACGAAGACGCGCCGAACCTCATCCGGCCCGAGATCGGCAGCGGTAATGAAGTCCCGGCCCCTTAGGGTCCCCGGCGCGGCGATCGATGGAGGCCTGCTGGAGGGCACGGCTTCCCCGTCCGCCGATCAGCGCTTGGTGTACTGCGGCGCCTTGCGAGCTCGCTTCAGGCCGAACTTCTTTCGCTCCTTCATCCGCGGATCGCGGGTCAGGAGGCCAGCCTGGCGGAGTGACAAGCGGTAGTCGGGATCCAGCTCGAGCAGAGCCCGGGCGATCCCATGGCGAATCGCACCGGCCTGACCGGTGACACCGCCACCTTCGACCTTGACCAAGGCGTTGTAGCGGCCGTCCGTGCTGGTGACGTGGAACGGCATGCGAACGTCGCTTTCGTCGATGGCGTTGCCGAAGTGCTCGTACAGGGAGCGGCCGTTGACGACGATCTCACCCTCACCCGGCATCAGGCGAACACGGGCAACGGCGGTCTTGCGTCGACCCGTTCCGGAATTGAAGAGCGTTGGGGTGGCCATGATTTGATCCTCCGTCAGGCGAGCGGCTCAGGCCGCTGAGCCTGATGGGGATGTTCCGATCCGGCGTAGATCTTCAGCTTGCGGAGCTGCTGGGCCCCGAGTCGGTTGTGGGGCATCATGCCCTTCACGGCACGCCGAAGCACTTCCTCGGGCCGTCGATCGAGCAGGTGCCCGAGCGACTCTTCCTTGAATCCCTGGGGGTGGCCACTATGCCGGGCGTAGGACTTGCTCGTGAGCTTGTCCCGGCTCACGGCGATCTTCGAGGCATTGAGGATGATCACGTGATCGCCGGTATCCAGGTGCGCCGTATAGGTCGGCTTGTTCTTCCCGGACAGGACGCGCGCAACCTGGGTCGCGATGCGACCCAGCGTCTGATCCGTCGCATCCACGACAAACCAGCGTCGCTCGATCTCGCTTTCCCGGGCTGTGTAGGTCTTGGCGTTCATCGTTCCTCGTGTTCTCCGCTCGTTAGCCTCGACGTCCGTCCCATGACGACGCGTCTGAGGCTCAGTCCCCTGGCCGGGGCTGACACCCCGCCGAAGGCCGGTCGACGATCGGCAAGTGCCGCCGCAACCGCAGATTCTTCAATTGTCCCCCTCCCGACACCGAGAAGAGCGGCGACCATGCGCCGGACCATCCCGCGAAGGAAGGCGTCGGCCCGGACGTCGATCGTCACCAGGTCCCCATCCCGCCTCACCCGAACGTGATGCACGTTCCGGATCGGCTGCGGATCGGCGCCTCCGAAGGCACTGTAGTCGCGCCGGCCGACGAAGGCCTGCGCGACTCGCCCCATGGCGTCCGTGTCCAGTCGGGTCCGCACCCAGAGCGCCGTACGCTCTCGAAGCGGGCTGCGCGGTCCGTTCCAGACGGTGTAGCGATACTCCCGGTACCGCGCCGCGTAGCGGGGGTGGAAGCCCCTGGCTGCCCGACGAAGGTCGCGGATCGCGACATCCGGCGGAAGCAGGCCATTAAGAGCCTCACTGAGGGCCGCCGCGCCGAGCCTGCCGGAGTAGGTGAAGGCAATCACCTGACCCTCGGCGTGAACTCCTGCGTCGGTCCTGCCTGCGCCGTCAACGGGTTGCCTGACGCCACCCGTAAGGTGGGCCAGCGCCGCTTCGAGCGCCCCCTGGACTGTCCGTTTCCCAGGTTGGACCTGGAAACCGGAGAATTCCGTGCCGTCATATTCGACCCGTGCCCGATAGCGCACGAGGGCTCCCTCTCGGGAACCAGCTTCAACGCCCCTGCGGGCGCTCATGCTCGCTCAGACCAACTCGATCTGAACGATCTCGGCGGCGTCGCCCGCCCGCTGGCCGATCTTCACGATCCGGGTGAACCCGGAGGTCCGATCGGCGTACTTCGGGGCGATTTCGTCGAACAGTTTGGTGATGACGAGCGGCTCGTTCGGGAAGGCGGACGTGACGGCCCGCCGAGCGGCGAGGTCGCCACGCTTTGCCAGCGTGATCATATGCTCGACCCGGCCCTGAACTTCCTTGGCCTTGGCCTCGGTCGTCTTGACCCGCTCGTAACGAAGGATCGAGACGGTGAGGTTCTTGAACAGGGCCATCCGCGGGCCGGTCTTCCGGCTGAGCTTGCGGCCATCGATTCGGTGCGCCACGTCAGGCGTCCTCACCCTCGAACGGTGCGTCCGCGTCAGCGCCCTCCGCGTCGTCGTCGTAGCTGCTCGGCTCGCTCTCCGGGAGGATGAAGCCGCGCATCGTGAGGCGCTCCTTCATCTCGTCGAGCGACTTCTTGCCGAAGTTCCGCATTCGAAGGAGGTCGTCGTCCTTGAGCTGGAGGAGCTGCCCGACCTTGACGATGTTGTTGCGCTTGAGCGAGTTGTACGCCCGCATCGGCAGATCGAGCTCCTCGATCGGCATGTCGAGCATGTTGGGCGGAAGCTGGGGCACGCCGGTCGCGACGCGGTCGTCGTGGAGGGGCGCCTGGCCGACCGTGACGAACGGGCGGAACTGATCCATCAGCATCTGCGCGGATCGGCTGAGGGCTTCTTCCGGGCTGAGGCTGCCGTCGGTCTCGATCTCGATCGTCAGCTTGTCGAAGTTGGTCACCTGGCCGACGCGCATGCTCTCGACCCAGTAGTTGACCTTGCGGACCGGGGCGAAGATCGCGTCGACCGCGATCACACCGATCGGCAGGGCCTCGGCCCGCTCCGCGCCAAGGTAGCCGACGCCGCGCTCGACCGTGAGGTCCATCTCGATGGTCACGTCGTCGGCGTCGAGGGTCATCAGGACGAGGTCCGGGTTGACGATCTCGATGTCGGCGGATTCGACCAGGTCGGCCGCGAGGACTGGACCCGCGCCGCTCTTGCTGAGGCGAAGCTGAACCGGGTGCATTGCGAAGCTCTTCAGGCGGAGTTTCTTGACGTTGAGGACGATCTGGGTGACGTCCTCCTTGACTCCCGGGATGGTCGAGAACTCCTGATAGACGTCACGGATCTGGATGGAGGTGACCGCCGCGCCCTCAAGGGACGACAGGAGGACGCGCCGGAGCGCGTTTCCGAGGGTGACGCCATAGCCGGCCTGCAGAGGACCGGCCTCGTACTTCCCGTACGTGCCGACCTCTTCGATGGACTCGATCTGCGGGCTCTCGACTTCAATCATGAGATGGGGTTACCTCGAGTAGAACTCGACCACGAGCTGCTCGTTGAGATCGAGCGGCATCTGGTCGCGTCGGGGAAGGCTGAGGACACTGCCTGCGAGACGTGCCGGCTCCAGGCCGAGCCATTCGGGCGCCTGGTGCGATCGGAGCGTCTCCTTGGCATTCTTGAACGGCTCGAGCGAGCGACGGGATTCGCGGACCTCGATCCGGTCACCGGCCCTCGTCACGAACGACGGGATGTCGGTCGGGACGCCATTGACGGTGAAATGACCGTGGGTCACGAGCTGGCGCGCCTGGGCTCGCGACGCGGCGAAGCCGAGTCGGAAGACCACGTTGTCGAGCCGCGTCTCGAGGCACCGGAGCAGGTTCTCGCCGGTGACGCCGTCCTGGTGCTCCGCAACCACGAAGTAGTTGTGGAACTGTCGCTCGAGGACGGAGTAGACGCGACGGACCTTCTGCTTCTCGCGAAGCTGGATCCCGAAGTCCCCCATCTTGCGGCGTCGCACGCCGTGCTGGCCAGGAGGGCTGGGTCGACGCTCGAACGCGCACTTCTTGGAATAGCAGCGTGAGCCCTTCAGGAAGAGCTTGGCGCCCTCCCGACGGCACAGGCGGCATACGGCTTCGGTGTATCTGGCCATTCGATCCTGTCTCCGCTCAGACCCGGCGCCGCTTGGGCGGCCGGCAACCGTTGTGCGGGATTGGCGTCACGTCGGTGATCGCGGTGACCTCGAGGCCCGCCGTCTGGAGCGACCGGACGGCCTGCTCGCGCCCGGCACCGGGACCCTTGACGTAGACCTCGACCTGGCGCATGCCGTGCTCCATCGCCTTACGCGCGGCGATCTCGGCCGACATGGCCGCGGCGTACGGCGTGCTCTTGCGGGAGCCCTTGAAGCCGGCCACGCCGGCAGAGCCCCAGCTGATCACGGCGCCATTCAGGTCCGTGATCGTGATAATCGTGTTGTTGAAGGACGCGAGGACATGGACATGCCCCTGGGGCACGTTCTTCTTCTCCCGGCGACGCTGCTTGACAGCCCGCTTCCGTTCAGCCATGCGTTCAGCAATCCCTCATTACTACTTGGTTACCTTGCGGCGCGCGCCGACCGTCTTCTTCGGTCCGCGCCGCTGCCGGGCATTGGTCTTGGTTCGCTGGCCTCGAACCGGCAGGTTTCGTCGATGACGAAGGCCCCGGTACGAGCCGATCTCGATGAGTCGCTTGACGTTGAGCGCCACTTCCCGGCGCAGGTCGCCCTCGACCTTGAACCGACGGTCGATCAGCTCGCGCAAGCGATTGACCTGCTCCTCGGTCAGGTCCCGGACCCGCGTATCGCCGTTGACGTTCGTCTGCGTCAGAATCTTCTGCGCGGTCGGCAGGCCGATCCCGAAGATGTAGGTGAGCGCCACCTCCACGCGCTTCTCGCGCGGGATGTCGATACCAGCGATTCGTGCCATCGGTCTGCCTACCCCTGCCGTTGCTTGTGCTTCGGGTTGGTGCAGATGACCATCACGGTTCCATGGCGGCGAATCACCTTGCAGTTGTCGCAGCGCGCCTTGATGGAGGCTCTGACTTTCAACGGTTCCTCGGTTGTGGTGACTGCGTCGGCAGCCCGGGCGGTATGGGTTATCTGAGCCGGTACGTGATGCGCCCGCGGGTCAGGTCGTACGGGGAGAGTTCGACCCGAACACGGTCTCCAGGCAGGATTCGAATGAAGTTCATGCGAAGCTTGCCGGAAATGTGGGCCAGCACTCGATGGCCGTTTTCAAGCTCAATAGCGAACATGGTGTTTGGGAGCGGCTCGAGAACCGTTCCTTCTACTTCAATCGCGTCTCGCTTGGCCACGGGCGGTGCTGCGTCCCTTTCTCACGACGAGTGCCGGCCCGGCGGGCCGACACACGAACGCGTAGCGTATCAGAAAGTGGCCTCCCGGGGCAAGCCCGGTTCAGACCGTCGTCAGGATCTGCGGTCCCTGGTCGGTGATGGCGATCGTGTGCTCGAAATGGGCAGCCAACGAACCGTCGGCCGTAACCACGGTCCAGTGGTCCGGGAGTACCTCGACATCGTCGCCACCGAGCGTGAACATGGGCTCGATCGCCAGGCACATCCCAGGCTGCAATTCCATCCCCCGGTAGCCGGTGCGGTAGTTCGGGATCTGCGGATCCTGGTGCATCTCCGTGCCGATCCCATGCCCGACGAACTGCCGGACGATGCCGTAGCCGGCCTGCCGGCCGACATCCTCGACCGCGGCCGAGATGTCACCGACACGGCCACCCGGGACGGCGGCCGCGATCCCGGCCATCATCGCCAGGCGGGTTGCCGCAACGAGCTCCCTGACCTCGGCCCCTGCTTCCCCCACGATGAACGTCCGGGCCGCGTCACCGTGCCAGCCGTCGAGGATGGCGCCAACATCGACGGACACGAGCTGGCCGTCCTTGATCAGCCGGTCCCCCGGGATGCCGTGAACGACCTCGGAATCGAGCGAGATGCAGGTGCTCGCAGGAAAGGCGTTGGGGCCACGGCCGTACCGACCACCGCCGAGATAGCCCTTGAACGACGGGATGGCGCCCGCGGCCCGGATGTGCTGCTCGGCCAGTCGGTCGAGGTGCCCTGTGGAAACGCCGACCTTCAGCTCCGATTCGACGAGCGCGAGCACCTCGGCAACCACCCGCCCGGCCCGTCGCATCTTGTCGATCTCACGTTGTGACTTGCGGGACACCATGTGCGGTCAGACCGGACCCGCAGGCTTCGGATCGAAGTCACCGAACCCGAGGGCCGCCAGGAGCCCGAGTGATACGTCGGGGATCGGCCGCCGACCATCCACGATCCGAAGGGCGGCTGTATGGCGGTAATGCGTCTCGACATCGGACAGGTCGTCGAGGGTGCCGCTCAGTCGGGCCCGAATGGTCTCGGGACTGTCGTCGGCCCGCTGGATGAGCCGCGACCCGTCGAGATCACAGACACCGGGGACACGGGGCGGATTGAGCGTGACATGGAACAAGTGGCCCGATGCCTCACACACGCGCCGGCCGGACAGCCGCTCCACCAGGTCTTCCGGCGGCACGTCGATCATGAGGGCGGCGCTCACGGTGGTTCCCTGCTCGGTCAGGAACTCGTCGAGAGCTGCGGCCTGGACGGCCGTTCTCGGAAACCCATCGAGGATTGCTCCATCGGCGGCGTCGGCCTGCTCAAGGCGCTCCCTGAGCATCCGGATCGTGACCTCATCCGGCACGAGCCGGCCGGCGTCGATGTAGCTCTTGGCCTCCAGCCCAACCGGGGTTGCGGCCCGGATCGCGGCGCGGAAGAGATCGCCGGTTGCGACGTGTGGGATTCCGAGGTGGTCCCGGAGCAGGGCCGCCTGCGTGCCTTTTCCGGCGCCGGGGGCGCCGAGAAGCACGACGATGATCACCGGATGAAGCCCTCGTAGTTACGCATCATCAGCTGCGCCTCGATCTGCTTCATGGTTTCGACCACGACCGACACGACGATGAGCAGGCCGGTGCCGCCCAGCGCAAAGCCCTGCAATGACGGATCGAGGACGCCGGCGAGGACCGGAGCAACCGCAACGGTGCCGAGGAACAGGGCTCCCGCGATCGTGATCCGCGAGACGACACGAGCGAGATAGTCCTGGGTCGGGCGGCCAGGTCGAATCCCGGGGATGAACCCGCCGTTCTTCCGGAGCTGCTCGGCGGTCTCGTCCGGCTTGAACGTGAATGCCGTATAGAAGTAGGTGAATCCGATGGTCAGCAGGAAGTACATGATCGCGTACTGGGGCGTCGTCGAGGCGAGGAAGTTGGCGATCGCGGTTGCGACGTCCTTGACCCCCTGCACGCTTGAATACGAGAAGTACAGCGCCAGCTGAGCTGGGAACTGGAGGATCGAGACGGCGAAGATGATTGGAATGACACCGGCGAGATTGACTCGCAGCGGCAGGAACGTCTGTCCGCCCTGGTACATCCGTCGTCCACGCACGCGGCTGGCGTACTGGACCGGGATGCGGCGCTGGCCTTCCTGGATATAGATGATCACCGCGACGGCGACGATCGCGAGGACGGCGAACAGGACGATGTCCCGGATCTGGTTGCCGCCACCAAGCAGGCCGGACACCGCCGCGGGCGCCCGGCTGACGATGCCGGCAAAGATGATGAAGCTGATCCCGTTGCCGATCCCCTTCTCAGTGATCAGCTCGCCGAGCCACATCAGGACCACGGCTCCGGCGACCATCGAGACCATCTGGACCCATGACATCGCATTGCCCAGTCCGAAGCCGCCGATGATGATCCCGTCGGCGTTGAGGGCCGACAGGATGCCGAACGCCTGCAGAAAGGCCATCGGGATCGTCAGGTAACGCGTGTACTGGTTCAGGCGCTGGCGGCCGTACTCGCCTTCGCGACTCAGGGCCTGGAGCGATGGGATGACGCCCTGCATCAGCTGCATGATGATCGACGCGTTGATGTACGGGTTCATGGCCAGGCCGACCACGGACAGCTGGGACAATCCGCCGCCGGCGAACAGGTCGATGACCCCGAACGCCGTATTTTTTTCGAAGAAGGCGGCCAGCTGCGTTCGGTCGATGCCGGGGAGCGGGACCTGGGCGAGGAGTCGATAGACGACGAGGATCCCCAGGACGAACAACAGACGACGCCGGATGTCCGGCGCCCGGAAGGCGTTGAGCAGGGATTCGAACACGGTCAGGCGTCCGTCGCGTCGCTCGTCAGGTCGTCGTCGATCCCGGTCTCGGCCACCTCAGCCTCGGCCTGGGCGGCTGGAGCTGCGGGTGGCTCGTCGACGGGTGGCTCGTCGACGACTGCCGCACGTGCCTCCGGCTTCCGCGATCGGGTCTTTGTCTTGGCCTTGGCTTCAGTCCCATCGGCCTTGGCTTCAGTCCCGTCGGCCGCCGCCTCGGCAGGGACGGCATCCTCGCCCAGCCCCAGTGCCGCCATCGGGCGGGCCGGAACCTCGAGCAGGGACACGGTCCCGCCAGCCGCTTCGATCTTGGTCCGCGCGGACCCGCTGACCGCGTCGGCGACAAGGAAGATCGCAACCGGGATGTCGCCGTGCCCGAGGACCTTCATCGGCTTGTTCAGGCTCCGAACGAGCCCCGAAGCGCGGAGGATTTCCTGGTTGACGGTGATCGCCGCGGGCGCGGCCTTGGACTTCTTGCTGCCCGGCATCTCGCCCGACTCGAGCACACCCATCTCGATCAGCCGCGTGATGCCCCCGATGTTCACGATCTCATAATCGATCTTGAACGGGTTGCGGAAGCCACGCAGCTTCGGGATCCGGACATGGAGTGGGGTCTGGCCGCCTTCGAACCGCGCCGGGATGTTACCGCCGGCCCGGGCCTTCTGGCCTTTGGTCCCGCGACCGGCCGTCTTGCCCTTGCCGGCCGCGATGCCACGTCCGACGCGCGTCTTCTTCTTGGTTGAGCCCGGCGCCGGCCGGAGATCGTGGAGTTTCATGCCTTCTCCTCGACGTCGCGGGTGCGCGCTGCGCCGTCCACCGAAACGATCTCCTCGACGGTCACGAGGAACCGGACCTGGCGGGCCATCCCCCGAGTCGCCTCGTTGTCCACGACCTTGACGCTGCTGCCGATCCCATGGAGACCGAGCGCCTTGATGGTGGCCCGATTGCGGGCGATGTGCCCGATCGTGCTCTTGATCTGGGTGATCCGAAGGCTACCGGCCACGGTTGACCTCCCCGGCGGGCTGGCCGGCGATGCGGCTGCGGAGAACCACGCCGCGACGGGCGCCCAGCTCCTCGGCCGAGTGGAGGCTCTTCAGGGCCGCCATCGTGGCGCGGGTGACGTTGACCGGGTTGGTCGAGCCGTGGACCTTGGACAGGATGTCCCTGATGCCTGCCGATTCGACGACCGCCCGGACCGAACCACCGGCGATGACCCCGGTGCCCTGCGAGGCCGGCTTCAGCAGGACGCTGCTGGCGCCGAATTCAACGCGGACCTCGTGCGGGATCGTCGTCCCCACCATCGGGATCTTGATCAGGTTCTTCTTGGCATCCTCGACGCCCTTGCGGATCGATTCGGGGACCTCACCGGCCTTGCCGAGGCCGACGCCGACATGCCCAGCGCCGTCACCGACGACGATGACCGCGCTGAAGCTGAAGCGCCGGCCGCCCTTGACGACCTTGGCCACACGGTTGATCTGGACGACGCGCTCCTCGAGCGCGAGCTTGTTCGGGTCGATTCGTGCCACGTCAGCTCCTTAGAAGTCGAGTCCGGCCTCGCGGGCCGCTTCGGCGAGCGATTTGACGCGCCCGTGATATCGATAGCCGCCCCGATCGAAGACGACGCGCTCCACGCCGGCGGTCTTCGCCCGCGTCGCGAGCATGCGGCCGACGGCAGCGGCGCCCTGGGACTTCGTGCCCTTGCTGGTTCGCAACTCCTGCTCGAGCGACGAAGCCGCGGCGAGGGTGGTGCCCGATGAATCGTCGATGACCTGGGCATAGATGTGGTTGAGGCTGCGGAAGACCGCGAGACGCGGCCGCGCCGGACCCCCCTCCAGATGGAGGCGAATCCGCTCATGGCGCTTGCGTCGTGCGGCGCCGCGGCTGGCGACCTGCGTCATACCTATCGTCCTCTGATGTCTACTTCTTGCCGCCGACCTTGCCGGCCTTGCCGGCCTTGCGGCGGATCACCTCGCCGGCGTAGCGCACGCCCTTGCCCTTGTAGGGCTCCGGCTTGCGGCTGGCGCGGACCTTGGCCGCGACCTGCCCGACGAGTTCCTTGTCGATCCCCACGACGGCGAGCTTCGTGGGTGTCTCGAGCTCGAAGCTCACGCCTTCGGGCGGTTCGATCTCGACGAGATGGCTGTAACCCAGGCTCAGCTGGAGCTTGCGCCCGACGAGGACCGCACGATAGCCGACGCCCGTGATCTCGAGTCCCTTGCGGTACCCGGTACTCACGCCGACGACCATGTTGTTGATGAGGGTCCGCGTCAGCCCGTGGAGCTGCTTGTGCATCTTCTGCTCGCTCGGTCGGGAAACGACGACCGTCCCTTCCTCGCGGTTCAGGAGCATGTCGGGATGGAGCGTCCGCTTGAGCGTGCCCTTGGGTCCGTTGACCGTGACATTCGAGCCGTCGATGGCGACATCGACGCCGCTCGGGACGGGAATGGGCAGGCGACCAATTCGCGACATCGTCAGCTACCAGACGTAGGCCAGGACTTCACCACCGAGCTCGGCCTTGCGGGCCTGTGCACCGGTCATGATCCCCTGACTCGTGCTGACGATGACGATGCCGAGGCCGCCGAGCACTCGCGGAATGTCGGTCTTCCCGGCATACACGCGAAGCCCGGGCTTGCTGATGCGCTTCAGCCCGGACACGACCGGCACTTTGCCATCGACGTAGCGAAGCGTCATCCGGATGACGGTGCCCGGCCCTGCCTGATCCTCGGTCCAGTCGGCGATGAAGCCTTCCGTCTTGAGGATGCGGGCGATCTCACGCTTCGTTCGCGATGCCGGGACGGCCACCTCGAGGTGGCGCGCCCGTGACGCATTGCGCACGCGCGTGAGCATGTCGGCGATTGGATCAGAAATGTTCATCGGCTTCCTACCAGCTCGACTTCGTGACGCCCGGCAACTCGCCGACGAGGGCGCGCTCCCGGAAGCAGATCCGGCACAGGGCAAATCGGCGCATGAACGCCCGAGGCCGGCCGCACACGGTGCACCGGTGGTAGCCGCGGACTGCGAACTTCGGGGTCCGTTTCGCCTTTGCGATCATCGACTTCTTGGCCATGGTCTCCTCCGCGCCTACGAGGCAAACGGCATGCCGAGCAGTTCCAGCAGGCGCCGGGACTCCTCGTCGGTCTTTGCCGTCGTCACGATCGTGATCTCCAGTCCTCGGAGACGGTCAACCTTGTCGTAATCGACCTCGGGGAACGCGATCTGTTCCTTCAGGCCGATGGTGTAATTGCCGCGCCCGTCGAACGAGCGACCGGGAATCCCCCGGAAGTCGCGGATGCGGGGCAGGGCCAGGAGCGAGAACCGCTCCAGGAAGTCCCACATGCGCTGGCCTCGAAGCGTGACCTTGAGGCCGATCGGGTTGCCCGTCCGAACCCGGAACTGGGCGATCGACTTCTTGGCTCGCGTCACGATCGGCTTCTGACCGGTGATCTGCCCGAGGTCCTTGGCGGCGGCATCGACGGCCTTGGCATTGGTCAATGCCTCGCCCAGACCGATGTTGACGACGATCTTCTCAAGCCGCGGCACCTGCATCGGGTTCGTGTACGCGAACTGCTTCTGCAGCCCGGGCACCACGTCCGACCGGTATCGATCCCGAAGGTTGCTGGCGATCATGACGTCACCTCCAGGGCCTTGCCGCAGTGGCTGCAGGTGCGGACGCGATGGCCGTCCTCAAGCGTCGCATGCCCGATCCTGGTCGGCAGGTCGCAGCTCGGGCAGACGACCATGACCTTCGAGACATCGAGGGGCATGGCGATCTCCAGGATCCCGCCCTGCTGGACCTTCGGCACCCGGTCCGTCCGACCCGCGCTCTGGCGCGGCTTGGTGTGTCGCTTGGCGATGTTCAGTCCCTCGACCACGACGGTCGTGCCGCTCGTGTTCGTGCCGCGCCGGAACGGAACACGAAGGGCGCTCGCGCTCGCGGTCCGCCGGATGACCTTCTCGACCTTGCCGCGCTTCCCGGCGTCCTTGCCGGCGAGCACGACGACGGTGTCGCCGCGGCGGATCTCGGGCACCCGTGTCGGATGTCCATGAACGTACACGCGCGTCATCACAGCACCTCCGGGGCGAGCGAAACGATCTTCATGTAGTTGCGATCGCGGAGTTCGCGCGCAACCGGCCCGAAGATCCGCGTCCCGCGCGGGTTGCCCTGGTTGTTGATGAGGACGGCGGCGTTTTCGTCGAACCGGATGTAGCTGCCATCGGGCCGACCGTATTCCTTGGCGGTGCGCACGATCACGGCCCGGACCACGTCGCCCTTCTTGACGGCGGCGTTCGGGATGGCCTGCTTGACACTCGCGATGATCACATCACCGACCCCCGCCGTGGTCTTCAGCGAGCGGCCAATGACCCGGATGCACTGGATGGTCCGGGCACCTGTGTTGTCGGCGACCTTGAGGCGCGATTCTGACTGGATCATGCGCCCTCCTCGGTCGGCTCGGCGATGTCGGCCGGCTGATCGACAGGCGCTGCCGTTGCAGCGGCCTCATCCGCGGCGTGGGCTCGATCCCGTCCGGGATGCGCTGCGCCATGGATCGCTTCGGTGACCGCGGCCTCTTCACCGACCATGTCGGCCACGGACCCGTGGTCGCCGGCCCGCTGCACGACCCGAATGAGCCGCCATCGCTTCGTCGCCGACAGCGGTCGCGACTCCTCGATCAGGACCGTGTCCCCGACGCGGGCGTCGTTCGTCTCGTCATGGGCCTTGAACTTGGTCGATAGTCGAATGACGCGCTTGTAGAGCCGGTGCTTCGTCAGTCGCTCGACGGACACGACGATCGTTTTGTCCATCTTGTCGCTGACGACGCGACCGGTCTTGGTCTTGCGCTGGCCCGTCTCGGGCATCGTGGGTGTGTTCATCGTGGATTCCTTACGCCGACTTGCGGGCGGTGGTGACCGCCTGCGGGGTGAGTCGTTCGCGCTGGACCGTCAGGATCCGGGCGATCCGGCGTCGGGTCTGCGGGATGGTGCTCGTGTCGTTGAGCTGGCGGGTGGACAGGGCGAAGCGGGCGCTCCAGAGGTCCTGCTTGGCGTCTCGCAGGGCCTGCTCGAGCTCGGTGTCGGACAGTTCCCGGACCTTGCCGATGTCAGTCATCGGATCCCTCCGTCACGGCGGACTCCTTGATCACGATTCGCGTCTGGACGGGCAGCTTGTGGCTGGCCAGGCGCATGGCCTCGGTGGCCTCCTCGCGGCCGACGCCGGCCATCTCGAACAGGATGCGCCCGGGCTTGACGACCGCAACCCAGTGGTCGGGCGCGCCTTTGCCGGAGCCCATCCGGGTCTCGGCGGGCTTCTTGGTCACGGGCTTGTCCGGGAACACACGGATCCAGATCTTGCCGCCGCGCTTGACGGACCGGGTCATCGCCCGTCGGGCTGCCTCGATCTGGCGGCTGGTGATCCAGGCCGGCTCCATGGTGGCCAACCCGTACTCGCCGAAAGCGACGTAGTGGCCGCCCTTGGCCTGTCCGGACATGCGGCCGCGCATGACCTTGCGGTGCTTGACGCGCTTGGGAAGCAGCATCGACTACGCCCCCTGCCCGACCGTGACCGGCGGCGCAGCGACCTGGCGCTCCGGTGCGAAGTCGCCCCGGTAGATCCAGACCTTGACGCCGATCCGGCCGTAGGTGGTGTGAGCGTGAACCTGGCCGTAGCTGATGTCGGCACGCAACGTCCCGAGCGGGATGCGGCCTTCCTTGTCCCACTCGCGTCGGCCCATCTCGGCGCCGCCGAGGCGTCCCGAGACCATGATCTTGACGCCCTTGGCACCGGCCTTCATCGATCGCTGGATCGACTGCTTGATCGCCTTCTTGAAGGCGATGCGGCGGCTGAGCTGCTGGCTGATGTTCATCGCGACCAGGTACGCGTCCAGTTCCGGCTGGCGGATCTCCTTGATCTCCAGCTTGACCTTGCGCTTGGTCAGGGCACCGATCTGCTGGCGGAGGATCTCGACGTTCTGCCCGCCCTTGCCGATCACGATGCCAGGCTTGGCGGTATGGACCGTGACCGTGACCTGGCCGAAGTTCCGCTCGATCTCGAGGCCGCTGACGCTCGCGTTGGCGAGCCGCGCGCTGACGAGCTTGCGGATCGTGATGTCTTCCTGAAGGAGGACCGTGTATTCCTTGTCGTGGTACCACTTCGCGGTCCACGTGCGCGTCACCCCGAGGCGGAAGCCATATGGGTGGACCTTATGTCCCATCGATCAGGCCTCCCGAGTTCCGACGGTCACGGTGATGTGCGTCTGGGGCTTGTGGATCGGGAACGCCCGACCCTGGGCTCGCGGCCGCCAGCGCTTGATCGCGGGTCCCTCGTCTGCTCGCGCATCGAGGACGATCAGCTCGTCAGCGGCCATGTTGAGGTTGTTCTCGGCATTCGCCGTCGCGCTCTTCAGCACGCGGGCGATGTCCTTGGCGGCGTGCTGCGGCATGAAGCGCAGCGCAGCGGCGGCCTCCTCCACGGAGCGGCCCTTGATGGCCTGGGTGACCAGGCGGGCCTTCCGGGTGGAGCCTCGGAGGTACTTGGCAGTGGCGGATACACGCACGGTGGGCCGCTCCTACTTCGGGCTCGCGGACCGATCGGTGTGCTTGCCATGCCCGCGGTAGGTGCGGGTCGGGGCAAACTCGCCGAAGCGGTGGCCAACCATGTTCTCGGTCACGTAGACCGGGACGTGCTTGCGGCCGTTGTAGACAGCGACCGTATGACCGATGAACGTCGGGAAGATGACTGACGCGCGCGACCAGGTCTTGACGACCTTCTTCTCGCTGCGTCGGTTCATCTCCTCGATGCGGCCGAGGAGGCGGGCCTCGATGAAGGGGCCCTTCTTGATGGAACGTGACATGGTGCTTCTGCCTCCCCGCTACTTGCGGTGCCGCGAGCGGACGATGAGTCGTGACGTGGTCTTGCCACGACGCGTGCGATAGCCCATCGCCGGCTTGCCCCATGGCGTCTTGGGCGGCATCCCCGTCGGGGACTTGCCCTCACCACCACCGTGGGGATGGTCGCGCGGGTTCATGACGACGCCCCGGACTTCCGGTCGCTGGCCCATGTGACGGGCCCTGCCGGCCTTCCCGAGGTTCTGGTTCTCATGTTCGATGTTGCCGACCTGGCCGACCGTGGCCATGCACAGCATGGGCACGCGCCGGACCTCGCCGGATGGCAGACGGACCTGGGCGAGCTCGCCCTCCTTGGCCAGGAGCTGGGCGGACACGCCGGCCGACCGGACGATCTGGCCGCCCTTGCCGGGGACCAGTTCGATGTTGTGGATGGTCGTGCCAAGCGGAATATTGGCGATCGGAAGCGCGTTCCCGACGCGGGCCTCGGCGCTCGGCCCGGAGACGACGACGTCGCCGACTTTCATCCCGTGCGGGAGGAGCATGTAGCGCTTCTCGCCATCGCGGTAGTGGAGCAGGCCGATGCGCGCCGACCGGTTCGGGTCGTATTCGACCGTCGCGATCCGCGCGGGCACGCCGAACTTGTCGCGCTTGAAGTCGATCCGTCGGTAGTGCGTCTTCTCGCCGCCGCCGCGGTGGCGGACGGTGAGCCGACCGGCATTGTTGCGCCCGGAACCCCGGATCTGGGGCTCCAGGAGCGGCTTGTGCGGCTGATCGGTCGTGATCTCCTCGAACGTCGACCGCGTCATTTGCCGCATGCCGGGCGAGGTTGCCTTGTAACTGCGAAGCGGCATCCCTACACCCCTTCGAAGAACTGGATCTTCTGGCCAGGGGCCAGGGTCACAATGGCCTTGCGCCAGCCGGAGATGCGCCCCGTGGTACGACCACGGCGGGTTCCGGTGACCTTCGTCTGGGGCTGCTTCGTCACGACGTTGACGGCCACCACGGTGACCTTGTCGGACTTGTACAGCTCCTCGATCGCGGCCTTGATCTGGATCTTGTTGGCGTCCCGATGCACCGCAAAGGTGTACTTGCCACGGGTCGATTCATCGATCGACTTTTCGCTGATGACCGGACGGAGAATGATCTCCGGAGCGGTGAGGGCGCTCACAGGTACACCTCCTCCATGCGCGCGAGGGCCGGCTGCTCGATCACGATGGTGTCGGCCTTGATGAGGTCGACGACGTTGAGCGAGTCGGCCAGGATGACCTCGACCGTGGGCAGGTTGCGAGCCGACAGCTTGAGCTGCTCGTCGGTGCTCGGGGCGACGATGAGGACACGCCCCGTCGCGCCGAGCGCGGCGAGGATGCCGATGAAGTCCTGCGTCTTGATGCGCTCAAGCGCGAACGCATCGACCACGCGAATCGCCTCGTCCCCGAGCTTCGCCGTCAGCGCACCGCGAAGGGCCAGCCGGCGCATCTTCTTGGGCAGCCGCTGCTCGTACGATCGAGGATGCGGACCGAACACGGTGCCGCCGCCACGGTAGTGGGGGGCCGATTTGGTGCCCTGGCGCGCACGCCCGGTGCCCTTCTGTCGGTAGGGCTTGGCCCCGCCGCCGCGTACCTCACCACGAGTCTTGGTGTCGTGCGTGCCGATACGTCGGGCCGCGAGTTGAGCTGTCACGACCTGGTGGAGCACGGCGACGTTCACCGGAGCATCGAAGAGCTCGTCATTGAGCTCGACGCTGCCGATCGCCGCGCCGGTCTTGTCGTAGAGGGTGGTCTGGGGCATCGCTCAGGCCTTCTTCACGAGGATCAGGCTGCCTCGAGATCCGGGCAGGGTGCCCTTGATCAGGAGCAGCTGGCGGTCGGCGTCCGTCTGGACGACCTTGACCTTCTTGGTGGTCACTTGCTCGGCGCCCATGTGGCCGGCCATCCGGACGCCCTTGTAGACGCGACCCGGGGTTGTACCCGGGCCGATCGAACCGGGTGCGCGGTGGTGGTCGGAGCCGTGGGTCTTGGGGCCGCTGGAAAAGTGATGGCGCTTGATGTGACCCGCGAAGCCCTTGCCCTTCGACACGCCCGTCACATCGACGAGGTCGCCGGGGGCGAAGAGATCCGTGATCCCGATGGTCTGGCCGACTTCATAGCCGGACAGGTCATCCATCCGGAACTCCCGGATCGTGCCGACACTTGGCAGGCCCTTGAGCTGCCCGAGCTCGGGCTTGGTGAGCTTCTTCTTCTCCTCGGTCCCGAGTTGCACGGCCGCGTAGCCGTCACGGTCCTCGGTGCGGAGACGGGTGATGGTATTCGGGGTGACCTTGATCACGGAGACCGCGACCATGGTGCCGTCGGCCTCGAAGACCTGGGTCATGCCGACCTTGCGGCCGATGAGTCCGATCCCCATTACATCTTGATCTCGATGTCGACGCCCGCGGGAAGCGAGAGTCGCATCAGGGCGTCAACCGTTTTCGACGACGGGTCGATGATGTCGACGAGCCGCTTGTGCGTGCGGATCTCGAACTGCTCGCGACTGTCCTTGTCGATGAACGGTGAACGCAGGACGGTGAACTTTTCGATGCGCGTGGGCAGCGGCACCGGGCCGATGATGTCGGCTCCGGTTCGCTGGGCGGTCTCGACGATCTGGGCCGCCGACTGATCCAGCAGTCGGTGGTCGTACGCCTTGAGACGGATGCGGATGCGCTGCTTAGCCATCGGTTACTCGGTGATGCTCGTGATCGCGCCGGCGCCGACGGTCCGGCCACCCTCGCGGATGGCGAAACGCTGGCCGGTCTCGAGCGCGATCGGG
>JAYTWS010000083.1:0-3250 GCA_043743315.1 Chloroflexota bacterium
ACGATGGCGACGCTCGTGCACAGCTCCTCGAGCTCGGGCAGGATGTGGCTGCTGATCAGGATCGTCTTGCCGAGCGCCCGCAACTCGCGGAGCAGCTCGCGGAGCTCCACCCGAGCCCGTGGATCGAGGCCCGAGGCGGGTTCATCGAGGAGGAGCACCTTCGGATCGTGAACCAGCGCGTGTGCAAGGCAGAGCCGTTGCTGCATCCCGCGGGACAGGCCCTGGACATAGGTGTCGCGCTTGTCGGCCAGATCCACGAGTTCCAGAAGGTCGCTGATGATCCGTTTCCGGGCCGGCGCGGAGAGCCCGTAGCAGCGCCCGAAGAAGTCGAGGTACTCCCAGACTCGCATGTCGTCGTAGACCCCGAACACATCCGGCATGAACCCGAGGACGCGGCGGACCTCGTTCGGGTTCCGGGCAAGTGACCAGCCCGCGACTTCCGCCTCCCCGGCGGTCGGTTGGAGGAGCGTGGCCAGGATGCGGAGGGTCGTCGTCTTGCCGGCGCCGTTCGGACCGACGAGGCCGAAGATCTCGCCCTCCTCGATCTCGAGGTCGACGCCCGCCACAGCGAGCGTGCGGTCGTAGCGCTTCACGAGCCCCTGTGTGCTCACGATCGTCGTCACGAGATGACCCCACTGATCGAGATCTGGAACTGGAAGCCCAGCCCCTGATCCGCGGATTCGTTGACAAACCGGATCAACACCTGACCGGTCGACCGATCGACGAAGCGCCCCGGCGTATCGAGAGCGTAGACGGTCCCCTGGCCGAGGTGCGGGAGCCGCGCCCAGACACCCGCGTCGACATCGAACACGTCGATCTCGGGAACGCCGTCGAGATGCGGTGGCGTGCAGCCGACCGGGTTGGTGTTCGTGGCGTCCGCACAGGGAATGGGTTTCTCCTCGAGCGGGGAGACGCCCGTTGCGCTGCCGGCCGGCAGGCTCGTCCCGTTCATCGAGAACTGGACCTCGGACGCCGCGAACGTCCCTCGGAACGCGATCGGCCGGTAGGCGATTGTCGCCGACCCGGCACCCATGTTCAGCGAAAACGGATCCTTGCTGAAGAACGCCGCGTCGGATGACACGACCGTCGCGGTGATGAGATCGGAGGCGAACGCGGTCGTGCCGCTGACATCGAGGCCGACCGGCAGGTAGTACAGGACGTTCGCATTCCGGCGCGCCGACTGGCCCTGGATCCGGACGTCGAGCACCTCGTCCCGGCCCCACGCGAGCAGGACCGGACCGTTGGCATTCAGGGCACCGACCGTCCCGAACATCGGGTCGAAGGTCAACTGGTCGACGATCGCATGGCGGACCCGCATGCGGAGTCCCTCATCGTCGACCGATGCGGAATCGCCGAAGAACACCTGCCCGAAGATCCGGTCCGAGAGCGACTGGAAGGCCGGGTTGCCGGTCGGGTGGAGCGACACGTCCTTCGAGGAGCCAGCCGGCATATCCCCGATGACGGCCACGGAGCCACCGAGGACGATGGCGACCTTTTCGAGCGTGATCGACGAGAGGTTGGTGACCATTCCGGTGACGATCCCGTCCTTGAAGGTGAGTTTGGTGGTCACGAGGGGCACGATCGCCGGAGCATCGGCCCGCACCGTCCTCAGCGAGGAGAAGCCCACCGCGAGGTCGCGGACCATCGCCGGGTCGCCCTGCACGATGTCGAGCGAGTTCGGATCGCCATTACCGGAGAAGTCACCGGTCGATGGCGCGGCCAGCAGGGCGCTCCCATGGACCTCGAGCTGGTACGTGGATCGCGACGGCGAGAAGACCCCGACATACACCTGCGCGGCGCCCTCGGTGGCGCCCGGTGCGCCACGCACGACGGCGACCTCATTCACGATCACGTCGCTTCCTCGGAGGGTCGTTCCAAAGGCATAGGACGCCGTCGCGAACCCGACGATCAGGACCGGCATCGTGATCCACGCGAGCTCGCGCCGGTCCAGCCGTCGCAGGATCAGGTAGTTGATCGGGCCGATGAGGAGGATGTACCCGCCGATCAGGAGGAGCAGGCCACCGATGGGTGGGAGCGCCAGCGACGCGAGCTGGTTGACCGCGTTCACGATCTGGCTGTCGTCCGAGCCGACGACCGGTCCGCCGGCGCTCCGCCCCGGCAGGAGCCGTCGCCACATGACGTCGATGTCGCGGGTTGCCGCCAGCCACTTGGTGGCCGGGTCGAAGCCGAGGACCGTCACGGCGCCCGAGCCATAGTCCATCTCGGCCGCGATCACGCGATCCCCCGAAGTGGCCAGCGGCCGGCCGTCCCGAAGTGTCCCGCCCTGCGCCGGCAGGTCCGCTGCATCGGTCGGCAGCTCGCCGACGAGGCCGGTCAGCGTCGTCGGAGCGACCGTGAGCGTGGCCGTTGGCCGATACGGCAGGAGGTCATCCGGGAAGCCGGAGAACGTGCCGATGCCGGCGGTGCCCCCGGCAATGACGAGTTGGCCGCCGCCGGCGATCCAGCCTCGGAGCGCCGCCAGCTGGTCGGTACTGAGCTGGTTGCTGTCGACGTCCTGCCAGACGATGCGGTCGAGCGCGCCCCAGGCCTCGAGGCGATCCGGCAGGTCCGCGATGCCGAGGGCCAGGATGGCCGGTGCGATTCCGTTCTGGTTCGGCTCGAGGTTGAGTTCGGCGATGATGCCCTGGGGTTGCTCGGCGATGACCCCGACGACGAGTTGGGCGGCATCGTGGATCAGGTACGTCACGTCGGCCGACGTGACCGTGGTGCCACCCGCAACGAGCTCGACCTTCACCGAGCGCCCGAACGACGGCGGCTGAGCGTGGAGGACGTAGGCCTGTCGGGAGTTGGTGGGCAGGTCAACCGGGACCGAGAACCTGGTCCGTCCGGACGCGCCGCCAGCAAGGCGGATCTCGCCCTTGACCGCCGGGCCGTCGTTGGTGAAGGCGACCTGGATGGCCATCCACGAACCGACGCGCGCGTGACCCTGGAGGAGGACCCGCGCCTCCATCTTGACCGTCGAGGCCGCCTGGGTCGCGGTGGCCATCGGCCCGAGGAGCACGGCTGACACAATGAGCAGCGTTCCGAGCGAGCGAATCCAGCGGGCGGCGGGTCGCGGCAAAGCCTTGGCGAGCGGCACGACGTCTCCAGGAATTGGTTGAGTCGGTTCCATCGACGCGGTGGGCCCCCAAAAAGTTACGCGGCCGGTTCGAATGGCGATCGGTCGCGGATCCGCGGTGCCTATCGTACGATCCGGGTGCCAGATCTCGCGATCGATTCGCAGGACGAT
>JAYTWS010000084.1:0-22076 GCA_043743315.1 Chloroflexota bacterium
GACCGGGAAGTTCACCGGGTTCCAGGCCCATGTCGATGTTTCGGCCGATTCGACCGGACTGTGGCACTGGGAAGGGACGTACAGCTTCAGCGATTGAGCAGAGATCTGCTTCCACCCCCAGGCCGCGCCTCCGTCGCTGGACCGACAGGGAGAAGAGCGAGTCTTGGGCGAGTAGGGAGCAGCATCGCTCAAGGGGACTCCAGACTCGGGACAACGAGCCACCCGGCCGATCTTCCAACATAGATCAGCTATTCAGTGGGGAGGCCGGACCTGGCGCGCAGGTCAGCGAGGTGCCGCTTCGCGGTGCTCGGCCGGACGCCGACGCGCGCCGCCGCATCCGCTACCGAACCCCCAGCTGCGATCAAGGCCGCGAGGACATCGACCTGGCGGGCGGTGGGCATCCGCGAGAGCGAGCCTCCGCAGGTACCCGTCTCTCACGCCGGGCTCACCCGGCTGCGCGTGATGAGCCCGAGGATCACCGCAGTGACCGCGAGGATCGCGCCGATCTGGTCGGGAGCAAGGCTGAGGGCGAATGCCACGACGAGGGCGATGACCGCCTGGACGAGGGCGAGGGCCATCGCCGGTTCGCGGCCGAAGATCGTGCCTGGCTGGCTGTCCATCTCGCGTCTCCTTACTTCACGCGGACGACGTCACCCGGGTGGATGAGCCCGGGGTTCGCGCGGTACCTGGCGTTCTCGGGGAAGGCGAGCAAGGCCTTGAGGGTCAGCCCGTGCGCGGCGGCGATCTCGCTGAGCGTGTCGCCCGCCTTGACGGTCGCCGTCACGATCGGCGGCCGCAGGATCGCGTTCGATCTGGCAATCACGCGCTTGGCGCGGGCCTCCCGGGTCGCCGGCGGCCATGGGTCGCTGCGCCGGCTCACGCTGTTGATGTCGGCGTGGACGACCACCGTGCTGCGGTTGATCGGCAGACCCGTGGCCTTGTGCGCTGCGACCACTAGGTGGGCGACGCTCTCGAACTGGGCGTCGGTGAAGGGCTCAGGTCCGGCGCCCGAGCACTCGATCGACTCGTGCACCCACTCGTTCTGGTTCACGCCGGAGGCAACAGCTGCGGCGATCGTGGGGATCTTCGTGTTGGGATGCGCGACGTCGCCCTGGCACCAGGCGGCGTACTTCACAGGATCGATGGCTCGGACGACGGTGCCGTCGCGATCGATGTACGCCGTGGCCGAGGGCCCAGCTGAGCCCGCCCGCTTGGCGTAGTTCCGTTCCTGGATGGCGGTCGCCTTGGCGTTGGCGGTCTCGTGGAGGCAGGCCAGGATCGTCGGCTTCCGGCGTCGCCGGGCACCCCGTGTCGGGTAGCCGTAGGCCTTGTTGGTCAGGAGGGCGGTGACCGTCGTCATCTCACGCCCCGCCAGAGGGCCGAGGCCTCGAGTCCAAGGAGCGCGAGGATCGCGCCGAGGAGGGGCAGGAGGACTTCGGGCGAGATGTCGTAGCCGGGGACGGCGACGTCGAGGACGAGAAGCACGACGAGAACGATCGTGAAGGCGGCCGCGGCGCCGAACCGGGCCGACGAGTAGTCGTCGGCCCTGCGGCGCCCTGCGTCATCGTGGCGGTGCTCATTGCCCATGCCGACGCAGTCGGTCGATCCAGGCATCGACGAGGAGCGGGAGCACGAAGCGGTCGAGAGCTCCGCCCATCGCGACGCCGGCGAGGAACGCCGGGACCAGCTCGACCCCGCTCATCGTGCCTCGGCCGCGTTGACGGCGCGGACGTACCCGGTGGGGGGAGCCGGGAGTCGGTGTGGATCGACCAGCGCGCCGTCATGCTGTCTAGGGTGGCGGCGGCGCGCCTCGGTTTCTAGTTGGCCGATTGGGCCATGACTTCGGGCGTGGGCGGACGCGGGGCGAGAATCCAAATGGACTGTTCGACTCGCGCTGCGCCTTGGCCCTGGTGCATCCGGGTCTGGTGGCCGGAATCGGTGCTAGTGGACCGGCACGCGGAGCCGGCCTCGTCGGGCCGAGCCGAGAGCACAGCCGATCCACCGAGCCAAGCAACGCCCGAGAGTGTCGATGCCCAAGGTCAGCTGGGTTCCGTAACGATCCCCGAACGGTCATGTGGCACCGTCCCTGGCATGACCAACAAGGGACGGTAATAGCCCTCGGGACGGCTCGGCGGCGGCTCGCGTCCGTCTTGCTGGTTCTGATCCTTGTCCTGGTCGCCCTGAGCCTCGCGTTGACCGTCAGCGTCATCCTTGCCGGCGGGGGCGCGGGAGTCTACGGAGCTGGCTTTGCCAGCCTCATTTTCGGAGCGAGCTTCGGTGTAGTCGGGTGGCTTGTCGCGACTCGCCGCTCCGACAACCCCCTCGGCTGGGTCTATCTCGGGGCCGCGCTGTCGCAGGTTGGTCTCGCGTTCGCCGATGACGCCGCAAACTTCGGGCTTGTCTGGGCTCCTGGCTTCATCCCGTTCGCAGACGTGCTCAGCTGGGTCGCGACCTGGATCTGGGCGCCCGGCTACATGCTCCTCATAAGCTTCACCCTGCTCCTCTTTCCGAACGGTCGCCTGCTCTCGCCGAGGTGGCGACCGGTGGCCTGGCTCGCGGTGGCATCGATGCTGCTCGCCGGTGGCGCGAACGCGATCGGCAGCTGGCCGCTCCGTGGCGTCGCGTTGCTCGGTGGGGCTCCCGACTTTCCGGGGATCCTCGGGCTGGCCTTCACGATCGGCGTCCTGATCATGCCGGTCGTGGCCCTCGCGAGCCTAGCCTCGATCGTCATCCGGTTCCGTCGCTCTATCGGCCTGGAGCGGCTCCAGCTCAAGTGGTTCACGTCCGCTGCAGTTGTCGTGATCGCATTCCTGGTTCCGGCGGGGGCCGGCCTCCTCGAGCCGACATTCATCACCCTGTTCGTCGGGCTGCTTATCGCCCCGTTGCTGCCGATCGCGATCGGCATCGCGATCCTCCGATACCGGCTGTACGAGATCGACGCGGTGATCAGCCGGACGATCGCCTATGCCGTGGTTGCCCTGATCCTCGGCACGGTCTACCTGGGCGCGGTGCTCACCCTCGAGTCCGCGCTGGCGCGGTTCACCAATGGCGCCGCCATTTCCGTGGCGGCCTCCACGCTCGCTGTGTGCGCCCTCTTCCAGCCGTTGGTGCGCCGCGTCCGGCGGGCCGTCGATCGACGGTTCGATCGGGCCCAGTACGACGTCGTGCAGACGACGGCGCTTTTCTCGGAGCGGCTCCGCGACGAGGTCAACCTTGACGCAGTGATTGCCGACCTGACCCGAACGACCGACTTGAGTCTGGCGCCCTCGTCAGCGGCAGTGTGGATCCGCCTGATCCGGTGACCGGGCGGCGCTCTGGGGACGCGGCTTTGTTGCCACCTGTGGCTCTGCCAGGCCGCCCTTGGTCGGCGAGACATGTGAACGATGAGGAAGATCGGGTTGGGGCGAGAGGAGTGCTGAGGTTCGAGCAGGCCGCTAGTCGTTGAGGCTGCCAGGCGATCAGGCTAGCCCGGCTCTAGCCCTCGACTCACCTCACGGCGCTCCTCGCTGTCACGCCGAGGCGCCGCGCGCCAGCAGGCCACACCCGTCCAGATCACCCAGATCCAGAACAACGGAACTGCCACTTGCAAAGGTGCGGCAACGTCGCTGAGCGACGGCGCTTCGAAGGCAGCCGCCCCGAGAACAAGCAGTGCCCCGGACACCACGGCGAGCCAGGGCAGCACGCGCTGGAAGAGCCCGGAGCTCCGCATCGCCAGCCCCGCGCAGAGCACTGCGACACCGAGCGGCCCCCAGATCATTTGGTACAGTCCGTAGGCGACGGCGTCGATGCTCCGTATGGTCTCCAGCGAGCCTCCCTTGTCCATCGACCCGGCCGCACCGGACACGATGGCCAACGCCGCGATCTCGACGATAACGCTCACCGTAATGGCCGCAATGGCCAGGCTCATCAGTCTCTGCGGGCGACCGGAGTCGGCAAGCGCTTCGCGCAAGCCGATCATGAGCAGGATGCGGCCGAGCATCAGCACGCTGAACCAGCCGGCGGCCCAGGCGTACGCGTCCGTGCTCCCGGTGTAGGTCGATGCCACCTCGGCCGCGGTGGACGCGGCGCCCAACGGTGAGGTCGCGTGAGCCGCGATGATGGGCACCCCCGCGAGCAGGTTGACGAGGGCACCGATGAGGACGAGACGGTTGCCGACCAGTGAACGCTTCGAATCTGCCATTCCCGATCCTCCGTCGAACATTCCGGATCGGATTGCTCGCCCATCCCGGTCGAGGTCGGTCTCGCCATTGGCCCAGCTCGACGGTCTAGGCGACCGTATAGGACGTCGCACCGGAGGGACTCCCGTCCCCTGCCTCTCTCGCGGTTAGGACCACGATCCGTCGAAGGCGTCCGGAGATCGTTACGGCTTTCCCTCGGGTTCCGGCAGCCGCGAGGGCGAGCTCGCGCATCTGGCGATCGATCCGGGCTCGGTCGATCGCGACCGGCTGGCGGCCCGACCCGAGGGCCGCGACGACCGACGCGATCGTGTCCTCGTCGAGGGCGATGCCGGCGACCTGGGCCAGCACGGGCGCCTCCCATGTCGCATCGCCGAGGCGGGCCTTCCGGCCCCACGCCTCGCACGGGCTGGGGTGATGCTTGCGGTGGCGGCCATCGGCGAACGTGCCGTCGTTCCGGAGGCGTCGACCACAGACGCATTGGAGAAGGCCGCCGAGCAGGGCGTACCGCTCGAACAGGCCCACTGCGACCGGCATCCGCTCGGGGTCGACCTCGAGCGTGTGCGGCGGCTCGGGCAGGCGGCGGAAGCTGCCCGTGGCGCCCGCCTATGATCGCCTGATGGAAGATTGCGATGTCGTCGTCATCGGCGCGGGTCCCGCCGGCCTCGCGGTCGGCGTCGAGCTCGGCCGAGCGGGCGCAAGTTCGGTCATCCTCGAGCAGGGCCGGCTCGGGGCAGCCTGGCGCGGCCGCCACGGTGACCTCCGCCTCAACACGCTGGGACGCTTCTCAGGGCTGCCCGGGGCGCCGATCCCGCGTGCCTACGGCCGCTGGGTTGGCCGGGACGACTACGTGGCCTACCTGGAGAGGTTCGCAGGCTTGCACGGCCTCGTCGTCCGCGAGCACACGGCGGCGCTCCGCGTGTCCGCCGCCTCAGGGCGGTGGCGAGTCGACACCCTGGGAGGACCGATTGTCGCCGGAGATGTGGTGGTCGCAACCGGACACCAGCGGGTCCCATGGAGGCCCGACTGGCCGGATGCGGGACTCTACGCAGGCGACCTGAGACACGTGGCCGAGATCGAGGACCCGGCCAGCCTCCATGGGCGCGATGTCCTCGTCGTCGGGGGCGGGAACAGCGGCGTCGAGTGGAGTGAGCACCTGGCCCGGGTTGGAGCCGGGCGGATCTGGCTCTCCGTCCGCACGCCGCCCAACCTGATCCCCCGGGAGGTCCGCGGGATCCCGATCCAGGGCCTCTCGGTGCTCCTCGAGCCGCTGCCGACCTGGCTCAAGGATGCCAACGCGCGGCTCGTCTCCGCGCTCGTGATCGGCAACCTTGGGCCGTACGGCCTCCCGACTCCGTCCGAGGGTCCGTTCCGGCGCCTGGAGCGGACCGGGGTCACCGCCGCCGTTGACAGCGGCTTCAGTCGCCTTGTTCGTTCCGGTCGGATCGTCGTCGTTCCTGAGATCGCGGGCTTCACCCGCAACGGCGTCACCTTCGATGGGGCTACCGAACTTCGACCGGCGACCGTCCTTGCCGCAACTGGCTACCGGCCGATCCTCGAGCAGCTCGTGGGCGAGCTCGGCGTCCTCGACCCGAAAGGGCTGCCCTATCGCGACGTACGGGGCGAGAGTCCCCGTTCCGGGCTCTGGTTCGTCGGGTTCTCACCCGCAATCGAGGGCGTGCTCCGGGCGATCGGTCGCGAGGCGCGCCAGATCGCCCGCGCGATCGGCTTGCGGCACGGCGGCCGTGCGGCGCCGTTATCACGGGTCGACTAATCGGCTTCACCGTTCGATTCGGGGCTCTCCCACCCGAGATCGTCGATAGCCCCTGTGGTTCCTGCGCGCCTCACGCCCTCCGGGCGCGCCATCACAACCTTGGGCAGCGCGAGGGCCAGGCCGTTCGCCCAGGCCGCCGGGGTCAGGCGCCGAGGTCAGGGCCCGCTATGCGAAGTCGATGGCCGACCACCCGGAGCTGCATTACGACATTCCGAACCGGATCGCGCTTGGCGACTGGATCGTGGATGAGGAGCGGGTGACGGGCATGTCGGGCCCGCGCGCCGGCGAGGTGATTCATGCCGTGCTCGTCTACCGCTTCGGGGACGGGCTCATCGAGGAGATTCCTCGCCCGGTTGCTCGCGACGACCGAATGGGGGGCATGGGCCCTCCAGGGCGGGTACGCGAACCAGGTCCGGGCACCTGCGGAGGCCCGCTTCACGCAAGACGTCGATCTCAGGCTCGATGCGCCACTCGATCAGGCGCCGACGATCCTTGCGACGGCGTCGTCGACCGATCTGTCAGACCTCTTCTCCTATGAGCTCGGTGACCCTAGACCCGTGGTCGGCCCGCCAGGCGGTGGTCTGCGCTTTCCGGTCCAGACGCTGATCGCAGGATCGGCATTCGTCAGTTTTGGGGCGGACGTGAACAGCTACGATGCAATTGTCGGTCCGCTGGAACGACACCCGTCGGACCCGATCGTCGTGCGGCTCGGCCTGCCAGGGTCGCACTTCCCCGTCTATCCCATCGCGCAGCAGTTCGCCGAGAAGCTCCATGCGTTCACGCGTCCGCGTGACCAGGAGAACACACGAGTCAAAGATCTCGCCGACATGATTTGGTTCATTGAACGCTACCCGTTCGCGAGTGAGGCTCTCATCGCCGCGTGCGAAGCGACCTTCGGCCGGCGCGGTGAGCACGCATGGCCGCCGTCCATTCCTGCCGTGCCTGCGACCTGGGGTCGACCCTATGCGGTGCTGCGCAAGGAGATGGGGATGGTGCCCGAGACACCTGATGCCGCTCGAGAAGCGCTTGCAAGGTTTCTGGAGCCCGTCCTGTCGGACATACGGGGCCTACGGTCGAGTGGGTACGGGGGCTGGTCGGAGAGCCACTGATCTCGCGCCACTGTCACCGCGCTGTGCCGCGAGGTGAGATGGGGTGCCCTCGAGCAGGGAGGAGCATCGGTGAAGATCGAGGTCAGTCGGGTCGAGGTCCGCTTGCTCGACACGGTCGCCGGGCTGCAGCGGGTCGCCCGTCAGATCGAATCAGCGTGGCGTGGCAGTTGACAGACCCATCAGCCTCGCTGCATCGATCATCCGCTCGTCGTAGGTCACGATCGCTTCCAGGTCGTCGCCGACCGCCAGCGCGGTTGCGATATGGATGGCGTCGAGGGTCCGGAGCACCTGCGGCTCCAGGGTGCCGGCCGCGTCCAGGATCCGATCGTCGATCGCGATGAGATCGACCCGGCGCAGCCCCTCGCGAACCGTTGCGAGAGCATCCGGACCGAGATGACGCACGGAGCGCAGGGATTCCGTGCGCAGCAGCGCCGACGATGTGCGGCGCGCCGTGATGTTGGCCACGAACGTCCGAAGGGCCGCCGTTTCCGCCCCTTCGACCATGAGTTTGACGAAGGCTGAGCTATCCAGGTACAGCGCGCTCAATCAGCCCGCCCCTCCGACACGCGCCGCGACGGCGCGGTGGCATTCCGAGGGAGACGGACGGGCAGGAGGTCGAGCAGGTCGCCCTCCGCTCGCCGCAGGAGGCCCTCGCGCTCCAGTCGGGCAAGACCGGTGGGCATCGATCGCAGCAGCACGGCGACTGGTCGCCCGCGATCGGTGACCTCGACGGTCTCGCCGGCAGCCACTCGTCGGAGGATGGCGCTCGCCTCGCGCCGTAACTCCCGGACCCCAACACGCTCCATGTGCGACATAGTAGCACATGGACGCTTCGCCGGCGCTCCCCGTCTAGGCCGGTCGCCTCGCCGCCGCGGCGACCCACGCATCGCGACCCTCATGGGTGCGTCCCAGGAATGCCGGTAACGATTCCCGCGGTCGTGCGTTCTATCACTGCTAAGCGGGCCGCTCGTGCCACGGGACTCGTGGGGCGTCCCGCGCGGAGGCAAAATCATGAATCGAGTTAGCCGACGATTGCGGCTCCTCATGGTGGCCGGTTTGGCGACGCTGGCGATTGCGGCACCACTTGGGGTCTCGGCCGCCACGGGTGGGGGTGGCGGGCCAGGTGGGGCGACGGTCTCGGTCGTTTCGGCTAGGTTTGTCAACAAGTTGGTCGTGAGCGTCACGGTCGAGATGTCGTGTCAGCCCTTCGCCGAGCTGGATTGGGACGGCACACCAACCGGAAACACGACGACCGCAGGGTCGATCGCCGGCAGCGTAGACCTGCTGCAGGCCCAGGGACGCACCATCGCTCACGGAAACGGGCGCCTGAATCCCGAAACCCAGCAGGGGTCCTTGGTCACCTGTGACGGGACGGCATTCCGGATGGACGTTCCGGTCGTCGCCCAGGACTACCCGTTGCGGCGAGGTGATGCCGTTGTCTTCGTGGACGTCGCGATCTACCCGGTAGTCACGTGCTGCAACCAATGGACGTACGACGGCATCACCGCCGGACCGATCGCGGTGAAGATCCGGTAGGCAGAACCGCATCGATCGGTTCGAGCAAACCTGCCGTTACCGACCGAGTATCGCCGTCGTTCCCGTTGGCGGCGGCGATACTCGCCACCCAGCGATCCTGTGCGCGTACCCGCGCCCCTCACGGGACGCATTGCGCCCAACGCGCCATGCGGACCGGGCAAATACCCGACGAGGTGTTCGGGCGTGACCCGTGACGATTGGCGCCGGTGTATCTAGCTCACTGGATGGAGCGTCGGGTTCCGGAGCCGAAGGCCGTAGGTCTGAATCCTGTTGGGCGCGCCATGACGCAGAGAGATGCGTCGGAGCGTGTCCCCGGCCCGGTCAGGGCCGCTCGCTGATGTGCACGGCGACCCAGGATCGACCTCATCGATGCCGTCGTCGATCACGATGAGGTGAGCCCCACGATGAACATGGCTAGCTGATCGACCCGATGCCAGGGTGATGGCCCGTTACACCACGAGCTGGGAATTGACCACCTGATGACGTTCGGCCACACAGCTGGCGACGCGATCGTCGCCCTCAAGGTCCAGCCCAATCGTGATGGTAAGGAAGCCCGCGACTGTCGCGGGCTCCAGTTAGCTCAACGCGGCGCCGGAAGCGAATTCTATTCGTCTGGCGGACGCGGTCGGTGAAATCTCCGTCCAGAACGCGCGAATGATGTCGGCGCAGCGGTCCGGGTGGTCGATCCATGGCAGGTGCCCCGCGGGAAGCACGACGCTGCGGGCCCTTGGGAGGATCGCGCACATCTCGGTGGCGACGGACGGCGGGCCGAACGGGTCGGCATCGCCCCACACCAGCTGGACGGGCTGATCCACATGCAGCAGCTCGCGCGCGTCCATACCGACGCGTTTGCGGGTGAGGTTGAAGATGTTCTCATTCAGGCTCAGCCAGTGCTCAGGGTATGACGGAAGCTCCTCGGCCCGGACCATGACCTCGATGAACTCCGGCGACAGGCTCGCCGGGTCGTGGCCCATGCGCCGGAAGGTCGTCCGGGCCTGTTGCGTGCTCGGCGGCTCCATCGCGAGCATTCGGGCGTTCAGCCCCGGCACGCTGAGCAACCGGAATGGGAACGGCGCGCTGGTTCCAAGCACGTTCGCAGGGCACCCGAGAAGCACCAACGAGGCGACGCGATCGGGCTCCGCGAGGGCGAGCCACAGTGACCAGAGCGCGCCCATCGAGTTCGCCACAATGTGAGCGCGCGGGGCACCGATCGCATCCAGGACACCGCCGAGAACGTCGACGGCGTGGCCTCGAAGTTCGACGCCACGGTTGTCGAAGGCGTCGGTCAGGCCGCACCCCGGCCGGTCGAGGGCAATCAGATGGTAGCGATCCAACCGTGCCATGAGCGGCGCCCAGTGGGCCGCCACGCCGCCGCCTCCGTGAACGAAGAGGACGACATCTCCGCTCCCCCGTTCCAGAAGCCTCACCCTCATCGAAGGACGTGCAAGCGTCACGAACCGCTCCTGGGCGACGAGTCCCGCGCTCTCGAGGAAGCGCACCTCCGCCTCGCGGAAGACCCGCTCGCGCTCGACGCTTCTGGCGATTCCCTGTGCACGAGCCGATGACGTCATGTCCGTTCCTCCGTATGCCGCGGGGTCGGCAACGCGACGTGAGTTCCGTCTTTACATCGTGTAAAGACTGGACACAGCGTAACGTACGGTACAGTGGACAGCATGTCAAGACAGGCACCTCGCCGACCGGACGCGACCCTGCAAGGCAACGCCGACCCGGCCCTGGCAGCGACGGCCGGCAGACTGGACACACGGACCGCGATCCTGCAGTCAGCCCGAACACTGCTGGAGGAGCACGGCTATCACGGCGTCGGCCTCGCCGAGGTCGCCCGTGCCGCCGGCCTGTCGCGGCAGTCGGTCTACCTGCATTTCGGGTCGAAGCGCGGGCTGCTGCTGGCGCTCGTCGACTGGGTCGATCAACTCGAGGGTCTCGAGGAACTGCTGGCTGCCGCGCGGTCAGCCCCGAGCGCGATCGCCGCACTCGATGCGATGGTGCATTTGACGGCCGTCTACACGCCGCGGATCTACAAGCTGGCGGCCGTGCTCGAGGTCGCTCGGAGGACCGACCGGGACTTCGACGCAGCCTGGCGGGACCGGATGGCCCATCGGCGTCGGAACATGGGTGCGGTCGTGAAATGGCTGGCTGATGCGGGCAACCTGGCCGATGGAATGAACGTCAAGGCAGGGACCGACGTCGTTTGGGCGATGCTATCGGTCCATCTGTTCGAGGACCTCGTCGTCGACCGCGGCTGGTCGACTGAACGCTACGAGGCGTTCGTTGGCGACGTCCTTCACCATCGTCTGTTGCCACCGGATCTCGGATAGGTCCCTCGGTGAGGCCCTAGCGGGCGGTCCAGGCGGGTGGTCCAGGCCGGTCCAACGTTGCGGAAGCGTGATCCGCCAGGTCGTGAGGGGCGCAGAATCGTTTCGGCGAGCTGATGTTTGACGGTGCTCGGCCGAATGCCCACGAGGTCGGCCGCGTTCGGGACCGATCCGCCGTCGGCAACGTAGGTGGCGAGGACGTTCTGTAGGCGCGGAGTCGCTGGCCGCGAGAGAGGGCGCCGCGCAGGTACCCGTCCCTCATGCCAGCCGCCTGGCCGCAGCGATCCACTCATCGCGGCCTTCGATCGGCATCTCGTAGGTTGTAATCAGGGACGAGCCGGCGGACTCCTCTCGCAACCGCGTCGCGAACCGCTCCCGTTCGGTCGCCGGAACGTGACGGGAGTGGGTGACGAGCGCGACGAGCGCTTCCTGCCCAGCCGGCGTCACGGTTGCCGATCCTCGCCAGCAGTCCCACTGGATCTCCTCGCCCGGCGGGTGCTCGATCTCGATCGTCGCCCGACCGCTGACCCACCGGCACGGCCCATAGTGGGGCCGCAGGTCAGCTGCGCGGACCGCCGGGACGAAGGAGGGGTAGCTGCGCGGGTAGCCGAGCCGGCCGACCTCGTCGAACAGGGCGGTCAACCAGAGATGGGGATCGTCGGCGAAGCGGGCCGCAAGATACGGCGTGAACGGCTCGAGCGGATCCGGGACTGGTAATCGGCGGACGCCGGGCGAGCGCTGACCAGCGACATAGGCGCGGACCGTCTTGCGGTCGCGCCCGAGGTGACGGGCGATGGCCGAGATCGACCAGCCTCGCCCGGCGAGTGCGTGGGCCTCCACGTCTTCTCCCTGTGCGAGCATAGGCGGGGGCTCCGCCGGTGCTGCGGCTTCGAACACCAACAGCATCGGGTGGGGCCCCGCCCCGTGTCTGGATGGACCCGTCCTCGGGCCCCTATTCCAGGTGCTCAGGCCTGGGGAGATTCAGTGATCAGGTCTGGGGAGTCTCCAGTGATCGTCAACAGTTGGTAGATCAGGTTGAGAGTGCTTGGCTAGGGAGTCAAGCCAAACAGCCAGCCCTGCACGTCGGCCAACCGGGCGAGGGCCGTCCGATTCGGCGCTGAATAGCGGTCGAAGAGGCGCCTGAGCACGCCCTCGACAGTTGCCAATCCGATCGTAAGGCGACGCGCGATTTCGGCGTTGAAAGCACCCGCGGCAACCAGCGCGACAATCTCGAGCTCGCGCGGCGCGGGTCGACGACGCGCCATACGGGCACCATCGGTGGCCGCCGCCGAAAAGGCCCTTCCTCCACTCGCCACCGCCCGGATCGATCGAATGATCTCCTTTGGGGGCGCGGTCTTGGAGAGAAGCCCTTGCGCTCCACCTTCGACGGCCTCGAGGTAGTGGCTCGGAAAGGTATGCGCGCTGAACATGAGGAAGGCCGGTCGTCCCTGCCTGCGCCGCCGGAGCAGGTCCAGACCGCCGTGGCGGCCGTGCAAGAATGTCTCGGAGAAGACGACGTCGTGGTCGCGCTCACCAAGCGCTTGCGCCGCCGAGCTGACATCTGTCACCGATTCAACCGAGAAATCGGGCTCATCGGCGAGGATCGCACGGATCCCTTGGCCCACAACAGGATGCTCGTCGACGACTAGAAGCCGGATCATGTCAGGTCGAGTGCAACGACCCGTTTGCTCGCGGGTGCAGTTCGCCACGCGATTGAGCTTCGGTCCGGTCGTCGACGTGGTTCACAGGGGTTCTGCCACCCCAATGAGCGCGTCAAGCGGGATCGACGGATCGCCGATGGCGTCGATGTCGACGACCTCCCGCGATCGGATAAGCCGCTCGATGGGCTTCGCAACGTCCCAGACATTCACGTTCATCCCCGCGACGACACGGCCTTCAGCGAGCCAGAACGCGACGAACTCCCGGGAGGTCAGGGTTCCGCGGACGACGACCCGATCCGACGGTGCGGCGAAGCCCGTGTATTCCATGCCGAGGTCGTATTGGTCGGAATAGAAGTATGGGATCCGGTCGAACGGCAGATTGGCGCCGAGCATCAAGGAACCGGCTGCCGAACCCTGGAACTTGGCGTTCGCCCAGTGCTCGTTGCGCAGCCGCCGGTCGTAGAAGGGGTGCCACGCCGATGCGACGTCGCCGGCGGCGAAGATGCCGGGAACCGACGTCTCGAGCGTTGGGCTCACCTCGATGCCGTCGCCGACCGAGAGTCCGGCGGCCTTGGCGAGCTCGACGCCGTGCTCCAGATGCAAGTCTCGATAGACCTTGCCGATCTCCTGACCGAGGACCCGCTCGAGCGGGACGGCGTCCGGTGCGAGCAGGACGACTCGCCGGCCCATCATCCGGAGGGAGGCGGCGACCTCACTGCCGATCCATCCTGCACCGATCACGACGATCCTCTCGGCATTGGCAGCGGCGGCCCGAAGGGTCTCCGCATCAGCCAGGGTTCGCAGGGAGAGGACGCCGGGACGGTCGGCACCTGGCAGCGGGAGCTTCTTCGGGCGCACCCCGGTGGCGAGGAGCAGCCGATCAAACGGCAGCCGGTAGTCGTCGTCGAGGACGATCTCACGGGAGGCGGGGTCGATGGCCCGGACTGCCGTCGACGGCCGCAGATCGATCTGATGCTCCGCGTACCAAACCTCGGGATGGACATAGACCTGTTCCCGGTCGCTTTCGCCTCGCAGGAACTCCTTCGACAGCGGGGGGCGCAGGTAGGGCCGCTCCGATTCGTCACCGAGGAGCGTGATCGCTCCGTCGTAGCCGTCCTTGCGCAGTGTCTCGGCGGCTCGCGCTCCGGCGAGCCCGGCGCCAACGATAAGAATCCGGTCGATCGAGTTCACGAGACGCCTCCCCTGTCTGGGCTGCTGAGGTCATACCGAAGGAAAAGGTGGTCGTCGGAGCGCATCACGCTCCGAAGGCGCGCCCACGGAGCGAGGTCAGGCGGAAAGCCGACGCCCTCGACCAGACCAAGCCGGTCGGCGCGTTCGCTCCGGCCGGCGACCTGCGGAGCCACCGTGAGGAAGAGTTCGTCGACCGCTCGGGCCGAGAGCAGCTGGCCAAAGAGCGTTGGCCCGCCTTCGGACAGGACGAGCCCGAAATCGCGCTCCCGCAGGAAGTCGAGCAGAGCGCCAACCGGGACCCGAGCGTCGTCCCCCACCGACACGATCTCGACATTGTGTCGCCGTGGCAGATCGCGAAGCCGACGAGCGCCCGCTGTCGTCGTGACCACGATGACGGACGGATCCAGATCGCCGACGCCGAGATGACATGGATCGAGCTCGCCCGAGGCAGTCACCATGACGGTCGTCGGCCCGGTCGGCGCCAGGCCGAGGTCTCGCCGCCATCCGGCAAAGGACGCAGCCGAAGCCGGATGCACCTGACCAGGCGTCCAGGCGCGGGTCCGGCTGGCTCGCACGGTGCCGGCACCAACGAGGACGGCATCGGCCGTCGCCCGGAGCAGGCCCATGAGGAACCGATCGGGCTCGAAGCCACCCGAGATCTCACGGCCGCCGCTGCCGCCGGCACGATCGAGCGCGACGACGCCATCGAGCGTCGACACGAAGTTGACGGCGATCGTTGGACGGTCGAGACGGAGCGGAATCTCGAGGCGGGCGCCAAAGCGCGCACGCAACTCGGTCGGCAGCAAGCCACCGCGCACCGCCGCGCCGGTCGGCGAGGGTTCAGCCTCCCAGAGCAACTCGATCGGCCAACCCCCATTGGGCGAATCCAGCGGCTGCGTGGGCGAGGTCGCCGGCGGTGCCAGCACCGTCGATGTCATCGAACTGGGGCTCCGATCGCGGCCATCGTGAAGAATTCGGCGCGTAGCGCCGGATCAGCGACGTATGCGCCTCGATAGGCGGTCGTGCGGGTTGTTGGCTCGTGCTCGCGGACGCCGCGCATCTGCGTGCACAAGTGTCGAGCGTCGAGAATCACCGCGGTGCCGTGCGCGCCGAGCATCGATTGAAGCGAGTCCGCGATTTCGTGGGTCATCCGTTCCTGGACACCGAACCGGCGGGTGAGGACGCGGACGAGTCGGGTCAGTTTGCTGATCCCGATGATCTGCTCGTGGGCGACGTAGCCGACCCAGGCGCGACCGACGAACGGCAACACATGGTGTTCGCACAACCCGACGAACGGGATGGGGCCTTCGACGACCTGGGCCAATTCGCAGTTGGCGCCGCCACGACATTCGGTCGGGAAGGCCGTCAGGAGTTTGGGGTCGCCGTCATAGCCGGCAGTCGCGTCATAGATCGCCCGAAGGAAGCGGCGCGGAGTCTCGGCCGTGCCAGGAGTCGAGAGGTCCAGGCCGAACGAGCCGAAGATCTCGCCGACGTAGCCCTCATATCGACGCCAGTCCTCGTCGCTGATGTGGCGGCTTGCTTCGGCGGGGGCCGGAATGAGGCCATCGAGGACATCAACGGCGATCGGGCCGTGCCCGTTGGTTGCGTGGGTCATGGCTAAACGTTCCTTGGACGGTGACGGGAATGCCGCGGGAGAGGCGCGACGAGCGTCCTTCCCGCGGCGGATGGTCAGTGCGTGAACTTGTTCGGGAACTGGGCCACGATCCCGTCGCTCAGCATGTCGGCCATCGACAGGATCTCGGCATTGACCTTGTCGTAGGCGGCGATGTCGTCCGCGTAGCGGCCCTGCAGCCGGGCGACAGCCTCGTCGAGGGTCAGGTCGAGATGGTCCTTCATCATCGTGTCGAGGTCGGCGAGCGGCCATTGGCGCGGGTTGAGACCGTTCAAGGCGACCGCGATGTCGTGGGCGTTGGCGTACCAATCGGCTGAAGCACGCTCGACGCCGGTCGAGTCGCCGGCCTTCGCGGACGTGATGATCTGGGCGGCGGTCAGGATGTGCTGGCGCAGGAGTGCGGTGACCTGATCGCCGGCGGCGTTCCCGTAGAACGGCCGCAACGCGTTGCCGATGTCAGCCTGGTTGGTCAGGAGGCGATCGGTTGTCGGGCCGATGTCGGCGAGATTGGTCGGCAGCGTCGCTGCGCTGACGATGTACTGCCGCGTCCAGACGATATGGTCTTGCCAGAGCTTGCGCATCGCGTCGTGGAAGGCGGCCCGGGCGCCTGTGGCAGTGTGGCCGGCGGCGGCTTCGGCAGGCGGTGCTGAGGTCACGGTGACGGCGACAAGGAGGCCGGCGGTAAGCAGGCCGGCGAGCGCACCGAGGCGAGCGATCCGAGTCATGTGCTCTTCCTTTCGATCATTGGGCTCCCGCGCGGGCCCACGGTCCGCGCGACTGTGGTCGACGCCGTCGATGATGCTGGCGGCTTCTGTCCGGATGCATTCTATTGCTAGCATCTGCTAGTGATACACGACGTGATGGTAATGTGTCAACCCCTTGCGCAAGTGACCGTTTGCTTTAGAATGGCCCCATGCCGAACGCACCGACAGACATCCAGGCGGTAGCACTTCTCGATGAACCCATCCGTCGCGCCCTCTACGATTGGGTCGCCGACGCCGGCCACGCGGTCAGCCGCGATGAAGCCGCGGCGGGCGCCGACATCTCACGCGCGCTGGCCGCGTTCCATCTCGACCGCCTCGTTCGGGCTGGCCTCCTGGTCGCCGAATTCCGCCGCCTGTCCGGGCGAACTGGTCCCGGCGCCGGACGGCCGGCGAAGCTCTATCGGCGCGGGCCACGCGAAGTCAGGGTGTCGATGCCCGAGCGCCGATACGAGATTGCTGCGGAGCTCTTCGCGGAGACCATCGAGCTGCTAGGCCAGCAGCTCCCGCCCGACGTGCTGCGTACCTCGGCTCACCGGGTCGGCCAGGCGGTCGGATCGGAAGCGCGGAAACGAATCGGACGACGGCCTGGCAAGAAGCGAATTCGAGCGGCTCTGCTCGATACGTTGCGGGAACGCGGTTATCAACCGCGCGAGGCGGGATCGGGCGAAATCCGTCTCGGCAACTGCCCATTCCACGCACTGGTCGATGACCATCGCCAACTCGTCTGTGGGATGAACCTGGCGCTGGCAGACGGGCTGCTTGACGGGCTCGGAGATGACGAATTTGCCCGTCTTGATCCTCAACCAGGCCAATGCTGCGTTGCGATCGGGCCACTTGAGGGCGAGACAGAGAAGGCTTTGAAAAGGTCGGGTGATAGGGATGTGCCTCAATTGCGGTTGCCTGCGCGCGCATGACGACATGGGCAAGCCCGGCATCAATATCACGTACGAGGACGTGAATCGCGCTGCCGACGCCAACGGCATGACCGTTGAAGAATCGCTGGCCATGATCACGCGGACCAGCGACAAGGATCGTGCTGATCATCCGGTCGAGTACCACGACGCGTAGTCCGGCGGAGTGGATCGGATCCTCAAGCCTGACACCGCGGTCGGGGGCGTGATCGATCCGGCCGGGCTCGGCCGTCGAGCGCTACCGATCGACCGCTCGTCGGATCGCCGGGTGGCTGTCTCGGCCATCGCCATCGCGATTGCCTTTCTGGCGGCCGCCGTCGTCGCGATGTTCCTACCGGTCGCCACGCGGCATGGTGACTGGCTGCCGCTCCATCTGGCCCTCGCGGGAGGAGCGACGGTCGCGATCGCCGGGATCATGCCGTTCTTCGTCGCGACCTTCGCGGCGGCGCCGCCGACCGACGCCCGCCTCCGAATGGCCGCAGTCCTCGCCTGCGCTGGCGGGGCCATCGGGGTCTCGACGGGAGTCGTCAGCAGCGAAGCGGTCGTTGCCAGCTTCGGCGGCCTCGCGTTCATCACCGGAATCGTCCTGATCGGGATCGCCGCCGTCCGGCCGCTCCACGGTGCGCTCGGACCGAGCCGCGGGATCATCGTGCAGGGGTATGTCTTTGCGCTATTGCAGGTCGGGATCGGGGCAAGCCTGGCCACCCTGTACGTGGCTGGCTGGCCCCCGATCGTCGACGCCTGGGCGGCAGCGAAGCCGGCGCATGCCTGGCTCAACCTCATCGGGTTCGTCTCGCTCGTTATCGCCACCACGCTGCTCCATTTCTTCCCGACCATCGTCGGCGCCCGGATCGTCGTCCGGCGCAGCGCGCGATGGACAATCTGGGCTCTCGGCACGGGGACACCGATCGTCGCGGTGGGCCTGATCCTCGCGTCCGATCCCGTCGCATCGGCGGGTGCAGCGCTTGTCGAGACCGGCGCCATCGCCCTTGCCGTCTACGCCTCGGCCATTTGGTCGACGAGGGGCCGGTGGACGACGGATCCAGGCTGGCACCGCTTCGCGACCGTGGCTATGATCTCGGCGATCACCTGGTTCCAGGTGGGGATCGCGATTGCCATCTCGCGCCTCGTCGTGTTCGGTGCGACGCCGGCCAGCTGGTCGATCGATGCCGTCATCGCACCGCTGGCCGTCGGCTGGGTCGGATTGGCGATCCTGGCCTCCGCGACCCACCTCGTGCCGGCCGTTGGACCAGGCGATCAGGTCGCCCATGCGAAGCAGCGCCAGACTCTGGGTCGCTTTTCGGAGGTCCGCCTGATCGCCGCCAACGTCGGGACCGCGGCCCTGGCAATCGGTCTACCGCTGCGACTCGACGGCCTCGTCACTACCGGTGCGCTCATCGTCTTGGCCGCACTGACCGTCACTGGCGCCTTGATCATCGCCGCGATCTCGACCGGGCCGCTCCGGCGTCCTCGACGCTGCGCCACCACGCCGCCATCTGCTCGAGTTCGTCAGGCCCGAACCGATCGCGGAAGCGCTCCCGGACGAGAGCGACATGTCCGTCCAGAGCGGTCCGCAGCACCGCGAAGGCCGCATCCCTGAGGATCGCCTACGAGACCCGCGGCGGCGCCGACCGCCGTTGAAGGGCAGCGGGCGCTGGCCTCGATCTCCGGCATCCGAGATGACCAGCGAGGTCAACCCCTACCCTGACCCGGCATGGACTGACCGACGAACCGCAGCAACAGCTCAGCAGCCTCGGAGTCGGTCAGCCCGCCGTTCGCAAGCGACCGCCACGTCTCGAAGGCGACGGCGTGGCTTATGACGGCGCGCCGCACGCGCGGCTCCGACGAGACCGGCCAGCCCACGTCGAGAACGTTGGCGACTGCGACCGGGAACCCGCTGATGCCGGCCTGGATCGCCGCCGGCAGCACGCCGATATCCCGGAGGAGATTGGCCCGCATCTGCTGCGTGGCCCGGTAGTAGCCGTACAGCTCGGCAAGAGCAGTGGCGAGCCGCTGCACCGGATCCGCGATGGCCGTCCAGCGAGCCATGTCGGGACGCGGGTTCGCGGCGAGCCAATCGTTGCTGCACGCCGCGAAGAGCACCTGCTCGTTCGGGAAGTGGCGATAGAGGGTCGCGCGGGTGACGCCGGCTCGTTGAGCGACGGCGCTCATGGTCGTCGCCGCCGGCCCGACGGTCCCGTGCAGTTCCACCGCCGCCTGGACTATCCGCTCGGTCGTGCGGTTCATGGCCTCGGCGCGCGCAAGTAGTCGGTACGGCCGCCGCACTTTCGTGAGACGTCGGCGTTCACTCATTGACGTGGCCGATGGAAGGTGCGAACATCGCGATGACGATACACCGCTGACCAACGAAACACTCGAGGGTCCCATGGTCGCTCCATCCCCAGCCCGCCTCACCGTGGTCCGGCCGAATGGGCCTGACGACCCGATGGTCCCTGGTCTGACCGCGACGACAAGGCTCACCGCTGGCGATACGGGCTCGATCTCGATCGTTGAACACGTCTTGGCGCCGGGGGTGCTGGTCCCGCCGCACCGCCACACGCTCGAAGATGAGATCTCGTACGTCGTCACTGGCGAGATCGGCTTTCGCTCGGATGGGCGAGAAGTGTCGCTCAAGGCCGGCGGCTACATCGTCAAGCCTCGTGGCGAGCTGCACTCGATGTGGAACGCCGGGGATGAACCGGCTCGAATGATCGAGATCATCAGCCCCGCCGGATTCGAGAGCTACTTCGCCGAGCTCGCCGCGGCTGTCGCGGCCGTGGGCAGGCTCCCCGACGCCGAGATCAGGACGGCGATCGCCGCGCGCCATGGGCTCGCGTTCGACCTGACCGAGGTTCCGGAGCTGATCGCCCGCCACGGCCTGGGCGCGCGGTGATCGCGATGCCGCCTCGATGGTCGATCATACGGGCCCTCCTTGGGGTCTTCGCCGCATCGCTGGTGGTCGCCAGCGGGAGATTCACTCGTACCTCGCCCATCTCGCCGGAGATCGCTCGTACACCGAGCGGCTGTGTGGTTCCGGCGTCCGCGCTTGGGTGGTCTTCGGGGAGCGGGACGAGGTCCGGCTCGCGGACGAAGAACGCCGGGCGCTGGAAGCTTGCCCGGGCGTCGAGCTGATCACCATCGCGGATGCCACGCACTTGACGCTGGTGGAACGCCCCGATCAGGTCGCCAAACTCATCGTCCGCGCGGCCGGCATGGAGGGGCCCTGATTCCGGCTGCCTGGTTCTATATCAAGACGACGCCGACCCGACTCCGTCATGGCCTCAACCAGGTTGCGTTGTGCCGGCCTCCAGGGCCTCCTCGTTCTCGATTGCGTCGAGCGCGGACCGACGGCCGTGATCACGGCGTCGACGGCCTGCGCAGCGGTGCGAGCGCCGGCTACGTCTCGTCGGTCGATGCTTCAAGGAACGCCAGGATCGTCTCCTTCGGCATCACCCCGTGGCCGGCGTGTGGAACGACGCAGAGCTGGGAACCCGGGATCGTCCGGAACATCTCGACGGCGTGCTCCGGTCTGACGATGTCGCCGTCGCCGACGATGATCAGCGTCGGTGCCTTGATGCCCACGATCTGCGCTGGCGTGAAGTCGGGTTCGGCGGCCCACATGGGCTGCAGGCGCTCGAGGAATGTCGGCCAGTGGGCCGCACCGTCTGGCGACAGGCGCGCGTACGCGTCCGAGACAGGCTCATCTTCAGGCCTGAACGTGCGGATCCAGGTGAGGTTCTCCGCCGTGTAGCCATCGGTCCTGACGTTCGCTCCGCTCACAATGAGCTTGGTCACGCGGTCGGGGTGGTGGATGGCGATGTCGAGGCCGATGATCCCGCCGTCGCTGAACCCGACGATGGCGGCGCTTTCGATGTCCAGCTTGCGCAGGAGCTCGACCGTGTCCTCGGCCATAGCGTGGTAGTGGAAGGCACGGTCCATCGAGTCGGCGGTGCGACCGTGTCCCATCTGCTCGATCGCGATCACCTCGAATTTGGTCGCGAGGAACGGGATGACGATCGAATCGGGATTGATCGAACCAGTCCCGCCGTGGAGCGACACCAACGGCGGTCCGGCCCGGTGGACCTCGTAGTACATGCGGAGCCCGTTGACGGCCAGGTAGGGCATCTCGCTCCTCAGGCGACGGGTTGCGGGGTGTTTCAGGTCGCGGGGTCACGATAGCGGGCGGGTGTCCTCGGCGCGTTCCGAGACCTGGACCGTCGCAGGCCGGCGTGAGGCGAGAGCAGCTCGAACACGTCCTGCGAGCCGCGTCGACGGTCGTGGGCGAGCGCGACATCCTCGTGATCGGCAGCCAGTCGATCCTGGGCACGATCCCTGACGAGGACCTGCCGCTCGAGGCTACGACGTCGATCGAGGCCGACCTTGCGTTCTTGCCCCGACAGAGATCTGGCGGGCTCAGGGCCGACGCGACCGGTCTATGCTCGCGCCAGAGAACGGCCATCAAGACCGTAGTTGGAGGTGCGGGATGGAAGCGTCGACTGACGTCAGGGATGCGGTTCTTGCCTTCTATCGAGGCGTGACCGACAAAGACGTCGATCGCTTCGACGAGATCGTCTCGTCGGACGAGGCGACGATCGTCATCGGCACGGCACCGGGTGAATGGGTTACCGAGCGGCCGCGGTTGCGCTTTGGATTCGAGACCGAAGGCATCACGCTCGAGCCCGGGGCGCGACCGGTCGGATACCAGGACGGATCGATGGGCTGGTTTATCGATGAGCCGTGGTTCGGCTTCCCCGGTGGTGGTGGCATGCGGACGCGCGTGACCGGCGTCGTTCGCGAGGAGGATGGTCGCTGGAAGGTCGTCCACCTGCACTTCTCCGTGGGCGTGCCCGATGAAGAGGTCCAGGAGCTCCAGGCGCGATGGGGCGTCAGCTAGCAACCTCGCCGAGGTTTGAAGCCGGCCGCCGTCGCTCGAACACATAGGGTTCGCCTGACACTCCCAGGAAATCGACGGCGCTGGGGCAGCGACTG
>JAYTWS010000085.1:0-4274 GCA_043743315.1 Chloroflexota bacterium
CCCGGCGCGACCCAGCACGAGGCACTGGATCGGTTGGCCGGCCTCCGGCTGCCGGTCAACCCGAATCGGGCAACCGGTCTGGACATCGAGGGCGTGATCTCGTTCACCGAAACGTGGCGCGAGCGGCGGCACGACCTGCCGTACGAGACGGACGGCGTCGTCGTGAAGGTCGACCGATTCGACCAGCAGGAGCGCCTCGGGATGGTCTCGCGGGCGCCGCGCTGGGCCATCGCCTACAAGTTCCCGCCGGAGCAGGTCGAGACCGTGCTCGAGGACATCGTCCCGTACGTCGGACGAACGGGAACGATGACTCCGGTCGCACATCTCCGTCCGATCAAGGTGTCCGGCTCGACCGTTGCCCGGGCCACGCTCCACAACGTCGATGAGATCCGGCGGAAGGGCCTCCGGATCGGGGACTGGGTGGTCCTCCAGAAGGCGGGCGACGTGATCCCCGAGGTCGTCCGGCCGATCACGGAGCGCAGGACCGGTGCTGAACGCGAGTTCGAGATGCCCGATGGCTGCCCGGTCTGTGGAACGGCGATCGTCCAGGACGAGGGCGCCGTCCGCCACTACTGCCCGAACCTCGCCTGTCCGGCCAGGGTGGCCCAGGAGTTCGGGCATTTCGCGGGGCGCGGCGGCATGGATATCGAGGGCGCGGGCTGGCACGTCCTGGAGCAGCTCCTCCAGCGGGGGCTGGTCAAGCGTCGTGGCGACTTCTTCCGTCTGTCGATCGAGGATCTCGAGAGCCTCGAGCGATTTGCCCGCAAGAGCGCGGAGAATCTGCACGCTTCCATCCAGAAGGCGCGCCGGCGCCCCCTCGAGCGGGTCATCGCTGCCCTCGGGGTCCCGCAGGTCGGGTGGACCACGGCGATCGAGCTGGCGTCATGGCTGGCGACCGAGGTCCCCGCCGAGCCCCCCGCCGGCGATGTGCCGGTCGGCGAGGCACCTGCGGGCGACGCGCCCGCGGGCACTGTGCCCGTCGGCGGCGTGCCAGCCGGCGATGCCTGGCTGCGCCGTGCCGCCGCGCACCTGGAGGCGATCGCGACCAGCGAGCCGGCACGGTTCGAGGAGGTCGAGGGCATCGGGCCCACCGTCGCCGCGGCCCTTGCCGCGTGGTTCGGCGAGGCCGGGCCCGGACGCGGCGTGCTGGAGGACCTGGCCAATGCCGGGGTTGAGGTGGATCTGCCCGCGGCCCGGGCTGCCGCAACCAGCCATGGGCCGTTCGCGGGCAAGTCCGTGGTCGTGACCGGAACCATCGAGGGGTTCAGTCGCGAGGAGGCGGAGGCCGCCGTTCGCGCCGCCGGAGGCAAGCCCGCCGGCTCAGTGTCGAAGAAGACGGACTACGTCGTGGCGGGGCCCGGTGCGGGTTCGAAGCTCGCCAAGGCAGAGGAACTCGGCATCACGGTTCTGGACGGGGACGCGCTTCGGGCCCTGATCGCGCCCCCGGACTGAGCCGCGTTGCGCCCCGGCGGATCGTGCCGCCCCGACCGAGCCGCTCGCGGAGCGCGAGCCGCCCGCCAAACGTCAGGCGAAGAGCCGCGTCCCCGTCGGGCCGTGGAACCGCTCCATTAGCTCGGCCACGGCATGCCGCGCCGCGCGCCACTCGGGCTGGTCGCCGAGAATCACAGCGTTCGGACCGAACCGCGCGAGCTGCGTCATCGCGGTCACGATGAGATCGTGTTCGAACTGGCGACGCCGACCGCCATCGAGCGAGCCGGTGACGAGGTAGCGCCGAACCAGATCGAACGGGGCCATCCAGCGGCCGATCCGGATCCGTGCCCCCTCACGCAGGCTCTCGAGGTAGTCGTCGTCGCCGACCGGGTGCTGCTCGTGCTCGGCAACGTGGTGAGGGAGGTCCAGGCGCTGGCCAGTGACGAGCTGGCTCGAGAAGCGGCCATCGTCATCGGACGCGATATAGCAGACCGGGCAGGCGGGCAGTTCGACGTGATACGGGGGCTCGGCGCCGAAAGGGAGCCCGCATCGACCACAGAATTTGCTCGAAGCGGAGCGCGCGGGCGTGCCACACGAAAGGCACGCGATCTGGATTGTCATGGCACCTCGGAATCGACGCCGGACGACGGTCGACACCGCGATCATCGTCGGCGGCAGGCTGCCGAACCATCCCCCGAGCGGCGAATTCCGAGTGGGACTTTGGTCGCGGTTCAGCCCATCGCGTGGTTCAACACGGGGCGACTGGCGTCCGGCACGTCGGCGGGCGACATTCGCCGGATCAGGCGTGCGGTCACCCGCTGATCCTGACCGGGAATTCCGGGCCGCTCCGCTATCATCGGGCGATGGCCGGACTCACCCGCTCGGATGTCGAGCACGTCGCCTTTCTCGCGCGTCTCGGAATGACGGGGTCGGAGCTCGATCGACTCCAGGGGCAGCTCAACCAGATCCTCGACGAGTACGCCAAGTTGTCCGAGCTGGACACCGATGCCATCGCCCCGACGGCCCAGACAATCGAGCTCGAGAACATCCTCCGGGAGGACGTCGTCACGCCATCGCTGCCTCGGGACGCCGTGCTGGCCAACGCACCGGTCCGGGAAGGGCCGTTCGTGGTGGTGCCGCCGATCCTCGGCGCCGAAGCCGACTGACGCCGAGTCCTGAATCGATGGTGAACGAACTCACGAGGCTGACCGCCCACGGCATGGCCCGCGCGCTGCGTGTCGGCGATGTCAGCTCCCGTGACCTGGCGATGGCCCACCTCGACGTCGCGGAGCGACAGAACCACGCCCTGAACGCCTGGCTGACCATCGATCGCGACGCTGCACTGGCCCAAGCCGACGCCGCCGACGAGCAGCTCGCCAGCCGCCGCCCGGACGGTACCGAGGCCCTCGCTGACCTCCACCCGCTGCACGGGATCCCGATTGCACTCAAGGACCTGATCAGCGTCGAGGGTGGCCAGTGCACTGCCGGCTCCCGGATCCTTGAGGGCTACCGGGCACCCTACGACGCCCACATCACGGAGCGACTTCGGGCCGCTGGCGCAGTGTTTCTGGGCAAGACGAACATGGACGAGTTCGCGATGGGTTCGTCGAACGAGTACTCGGCCTATGGGCCCGTCAGCAACCCCTGGGATCTCGACACCGTGCCCGGCGGCAGCAGCGGTGGGTCGGCCGCGGTGGTGGCCGCGCACCACGCACCCCTTTCGCTCGGCACCGACACGGGGGGCTCGATTCGCCAGCCGGCGGCCCTGTGCGGGATCGTGGGGATGAAGCCGACCTACGGGAGGGTCAGCCGCTACGGCATCGTCGCATTCGCCTCGTCACTCGACCAGATCGGGCCGCTCGCCCGGGACAGCCGTGACGCGGCGGCCCTGCTCCACGCGATCGCCGGGCGAGACGCGCGCGACTCGACATCTGCGCCCATCCCGGTTCCCGACGACCTGCTCCGGCTCCCGGAATCGGACGACGAGGCCGTGGGCTGGCTTCAAGGGAAGCGGTTCGGGCTACCGGACGAGTACTTCGTTGCCGGCATGGACCCGGACGTCGAACGGCGGATCCGGGAGAGCGTCGCCTTCCTGGAGGACGCGGGAGCGTCGGTCGAGCCGGTCAGCCTCCCGCACACGGATTACGGACTCGCCGCCTACTACATCGTCGCCCCGGCGGAGGCCTCGGCGAACCTCGCCCGGTACGACGGGGTGCGCTACGGCCAGAGCCGCAGGCTGCCGGGAGCGGACTTCATCGCCGACTACCTCGCGACCCGAGGTGAGGGATTCGGGGCCGAGGTCAAGCGCCGGATCATGCTCGGGACCTACGCTCTCTCGGCCGGCTACTACGACGCGTTCTACGTGAAGGCGCAGAAAGTACGCACCCTGATCAAGCGGGACTTCGACGAGGTCTTCGCCACGGGAATCGACGCATTGGTGGCGCCGACGTCGCCGTCCGTTGCGTTCCGGTTCGGCGCGCGGACCGCCGATCCGGTCTCGATGTACCTGTCCGATGCGTGCACGCTTCCAGTCAACATGGCCGGCCTGCCCGGGGTGTCGATCCCGTGCGGATTGTCCGAGGGCCTCCCGGTCGGGCTCCAGCTGATCGGACCGGCGTGGAGCGAGCTGATGCTCTTCCGGGCGGCGCGGGCGTTCGAGGGGCTGACCGCCGGAGCCAGCTGGCGCGACGTGGCGCCCCGGGACCTGGCGCTGGCCGATGACCAAAGCGGTCCGACACCGATGGAGCGTGCCGCCGCCTTTGCCGTCATCGTGCCTGGCTGAGCGAGCGATGACCCGGCACGGCGGCCCGACGGCGAATGAGCCGTACCGGCCCCGAGGAGCC
>JAYTWS010000086.1:0-3522 GCA_043743315.1 Chloroflexota bacterium
CCCGCCGTTGTTCGCCGGAGCCGTCCAGCTCAGCCCGACCGTGTTGGAGCCCGGCGTGGCGGTCAGGCCCGTCGGCGGGTCGGGCACGGTGGCGGGAGTCGTCCCGATGACCGTCGCGGCCGAGGACACGTTGCCCGCTGCGTCGCGGGCGACGACCTGGTAGCTGTACGACGTGCCGGGATCGAGCGGGCTGTCGCCGAACGATGTCGCCGGCGCAACCAGCGTTGCGAGCGGCTCGGCGTCGCGGACGATGTCGTAGGCCACCACGCCGACGTTGTCGGTCGCTGCCGTCCAGTTGAGTGCGATCTGGGTCGGCGAAAGCGGCGTCGCCGTCAGGTTCGTCGGAGCGCTCGGCGGTGTCGTGTCGGGCGGGTCGGTGACGTACTGGGTGCCGACGCCGACATCGTCGATGACGAGGTCGTAGGCGCGCGAGCCAGAGTTGTCGGCGACCTGAATACGCCCGATCGGTGTGGTCCCAAAGTTGTCAGTCCGGGTGAGGGCGGTGATGCTCGTCCCATCCAACCAGGTCTCGATCAACCCCGCCGTGCCGTTGATGACGTAATGCACCTGGAGCTCGTGCCAGGCGCCCGGGGGCACGTTGATCGTGGAGCGGACACTGACCCCGCCGGCATCGTTGCGGTAGTTCAGTGTGTTGCCGCCGTCGCCGAGGTAGATGCCCCCGATCGAGGTGCCGGTCGAGGTCCGTACCTTGAGCAGGTACATGTTGTTGGCGCCCTGGCTGATGATCTTGAAACGGATCCGGTAGTACATATCGGACTGGGTGGCGCTGAGCCCCCGCCACGCCCAGGCGGCCGCGCTCGTCGTGGTTGCCCGCACAGCCCAGGCGCCGGCATAGACCTCCTGCGACTGGACGACCATCCCGGTGTTCGTCCAGCTCGAGAGGCTGCCGCTCTCGAAGCCATCGGACAGGAGGATGCCGCCGCCGGCGGCTCCGGTGGTGGCCGACGCCGGCGGCGCACTGGCCGGCGAGACGTTGCCGGCGAGGTCACGGGCGACGACCGTGTAGCTGTAGGTCGTGGACGGCGAGACGGTCAGGTCGCTGTAGGCCAGGGACGTCCCGGCCACGGAGCCGACCTTGGTCGCGCCTCGCCAGACGTCGTACCCGGTGACCCCGGTATCGTCCGTGGCGGCCGCCCAGGTCAGGTCGATTCGGCTGGAACCCCGGGCGGTGGCGACGACGTTCGTCGGGGCGGTCGGCGCGCTGGTGTCGGCCGCGCCGGGCGCGCAGGATACGGTGCCCGAGTCGCGCGTGCCGAGCGTGGCGCTGACGAATGAGTACGCGGCGTGGTCCGAGTAGAGCTGGAGGTTGAGGGCGCCGATCCCATCGGGGCTGGTATCGAGCTTGGTGACGAGGCGCGAGTCGGTCCGGACGGCGGACTGGATGCCGTGCCCGCCGGTGCCGGCGATGATCTCGGTAACGCCGGCTGTGCTCGGATTCCCGTTCCCGTCGAGCGGGTACCAGCGCTGGTAGTCGTGCTCGTGCCCGTTCAGAACGAGGTCCACGCTGTAGCTCGCGAGGAGCGCCCAGATCGAGTCGATCCGGGTGGTGTCGCCCTGCGGCCCGACGCTGAACGTCGGGTGGTGGAAGTAGACGAGCGTGCACGCGGCGGTGTTGGCGGCCAGGTCCGCCGCGAGCCACTGGTATTGCCCGGTTCCCGGCGCGGTCTGGTTGTACTGCGACGTGGAGTCGAGGGCGATGAAGTGCCAGCCCGCCGTCGTGTAGCTGTAGTAGTGCGCGATGTTGTCCCAGTAGTCGAAGTAGCCCGGCGCCGTCGGGCCGACGCTGTACTCGTGATTGCCGACCACGGGGTTCGTCTTCGCCTTGAAGCGGCCGAAATAAGCGGTGCTGTCGCCATACCAGTTCCGGAATTCCGTGGAGCTGCCTTTCTCGTAGACGTCGCCGAGGTAGAGGAAGAGGTCCGGGTTCCAGGTCGCGATGAGGTCCGTGGCGCTTTGCGAGCCGGCCTCGCCGCTCGCTCCGTCACCGGCCGCGGCGACCACGAGTGGCTGGCCAGAGGCCGGCACCGGCGTCTTCGGCGTGAAGGAGCCGGTATTGACCGGTGGCACGGTGATCCCGTTCGCAAAGTTCAAGGTGATCGCGACGTGCGTCGCGATGAAGCCGTCGCGCATGTCGGCTTCGAGCTCCAGGACAGCCGACCCGTCCACAAACTTCGCCGTCGGAAGGATGAACGTGTAGGGACTGGTCAGGTCGAGCAGGAGGTAGGAGCCGCGGAGAAAGAAGACCGCCTGCGAGATTCCTGGGTTTGCCCCGGTCACGCTGATCGTGGCCGTCACGGTCTGTTCGCCGGTGACCGTCGCTCCGTCGGCCGGGGCGCTGATGCAGGCGTTGACGGAGTAGGCAAGCGAAGCGGGCCCGCTCGACACGCAGGTCGGGCCAACGGCCTCAACCATCGCGACGTGCGATCCCGGCACGACCGGAAACAGGGAGAACAGGAGGACGGCGATCGCGGCCGTGGCGACGGATCGAGGGCGCCGTGGGCGGGAGGCAAACCGGCGCGGGAAGATCATGAGAAACCCAGAAAATGGTTGTAATGAATTCGGGAGGTTCTCAACCTAGCATAGGCCACGGGACTCGACTACCACCGGAGGGTCCGACGGTCCCGGCTCCGGTGCGCAGGCGCACCACATTTCAAGGCCCGGGCTTGTCCGCCGACCCGGACGCCGGTCGGTGCTCCTCAGCCGGAGCGAAGTGACCCTCGGAGTGCCGTACGAGCCGCATGCCAGCCGCTCATCCCATGGACGCCGCCGCCCGGCGGCGTGGACGACGAGCAGAGGAAGATGCCGCGGTCCGGCGTGGTATACGGGTTCCAGCGGACGACGGGCCTGAAGAAGAGTTGTCTGAGATCCTGGATCCCGCCGTTGATGTCGCCGCCGACGTAGTTGGCGTTGTAGGCCTCCATAGCCCGGGCGTCGTGCACGCGGCGGGCCAGGATCTGGTCACCGAACCCGGGTGCGAAGCGCTCGACCTGACCCTCGATCAGGGAGGTCATGTCCTGTGTCGACCCGTTCGGGACGTGGCAATACGCCCAGGCCACGTGCTTGCCCGCCGGAGCGCGCGAGGGGTCCGCGATCGACGGCTGGACGAGCAGCACAAATGGCCGGTCCGCCGTTCGACCGCGTCCGACGGCGTTCTCCGACGCGGCGACCTCGCGGATGGTCCCGCCGAGGTGGACCGTGCCGGCACGAAGGGTGGCAGGATCCTTCCACGGAATGGGCCCATCGAGTGCCCAATCGATCTTGAAAACGCCGGGACCGTAGCGGAACTGCTCGAGTTGTCGTCGGTACCCAGCGGGAAGGCGATCGCCCGCGACATCGAGGACCTGGCGTGGCGTGAGGTCCAACAGCGTCGCGCGAGCAGGCGGCAGATCAGCCAGCGAGGCAACCTTGTGTCCCGTGACGATCTCCACGCCGAGGGATCGGGCCTCTGCCTCCAGGGCATCCGCGACCCGGCCGCTCCCGCCGCGAGCCACCGGCCAGCCG